>NZ_LT629732.1:5120713-5441427 GCF_900104745.1 Actinopolymorpha singaporensis | reverse complement strand
AGACGACGTTCTTGAACGTGTTGAGCACGTTGTTGAGAGCCATGCCGAGGGCGCCCTGCTGGTCTCGCAGCGCCTGCAGTTGGTCGAGGTACTTGCCGGACTCCAGGTGGTCGATGGTGGGGATGGACGCGGTGATCCGGGCGATCTCGGTGTCGAACGCGAACCCGACGCGTTCGAACTGCCGAATCCGCGCGTCGCACCCCGCCATGCCGAGGCCCCAGCTCAAGCCTGTCGAGGCGGCGAACGCCGTCACCGCGACGGCCATACGTGCCGTGTCGTGGTGGAGTACGCCGTCCACGAACCACGCGAGGTAGAGCGGCTGCAGCAGGGAGATGACGCTGCCCAGTGACTCGGCCAGGCAGAGCAAACTCTGCCAGGGGCTGACCCGGACCGACATGGCCACGACCAGCCAGATGCCGCGTAGTGAACTTCTCATCGGGGGTCCACCGCCGTCTCGCTCGCGCCGGCCGCCGCGAACCGCGCCGCCTGCAACGAGAACATCCGGGCGTAGGCGCCACCTGCCGCCATCAGTTCCTCGTGGCTGCCGTCCTCGACGATGCCGGTCCCGGTGCGGGTCGGGTCAGTGGAGCCGATGACCACGATCCGGTCGGCGTGCCGCACGCTGGACAACCGGTGGCTGACCAGCAGCGTCGTCATCCCGCGGGTCACCTCCAGGAACCGGTCGAACAACGCCGCCTCGGCCCGGACGTCGAGGGCGGCGGTTGGTTCGTCCAGCACGAGGACGCCGGCGCCGCCGGCGACCGCGGCCAGCGCCCGGGCCAGCGCCACGCGTTGCCACTGGCCGCCGGACAGGTCCGTACCCTCGGCGTACTCCGAGCTGAGCACGGTGTCCCAGCCGCGCTCGAGCCGGTCCAGCAGTGAGGTCCCGCCGGCGTCGTCGAGAGCCTTGGCCAGCACGGCGTCGTCGTCGTGCCGGGTGTGCGCACCGAACCCCACGTTGTCGCGCAGCGGAAGGTGGTAGCGCACGAAGTCCTGGAAGATGACCGCGACGCGGTTGCGGGTCGCCTCGTCCGCCGAAGGGTCGCCGCCGTCGATGCGGATGATCCCGGCATCGGGTGGATAGAGCCCGCACAGCAGTTTGATCAACGTCGACTTTCCGGCGCCGTTGATGCCGACGATCGCGACCGACTGCCCGGCCGGAATGTGCAGGGACAGCCGCTCGATCGTCGGCTCGGTGCGGCTCGGGTAGTGGAACGTCACCTCGCGCAGCTCGATCACCGCGGCCGCGGAACGCGCCGCCGGAACCGGCTCAGGCTCGACGGGCTCGACGTGCTCGACGGGCTCGGCCGGCTCGACGGGCTCGGCCGGCTCCGCGGCGGGGGAGCGCGCAGGCAGGCCGGGCAGTCCGAGCCGCCGGCGCAGGGCGACCAGCATGGTCGCCGTCGAGGTGTTACGGCCCAGCGCGGACTGGTTGTCACCGAGCGGGCCGAACGCCTCCAGCGCGAGCAGTGCCTGCACCACCGTGACCAGCGAGGCCAGCGAGACCGTGCCTGCTGACGCGTCCCGGGCCAGCAGGGCGAACACCCCCGCGTTGACCACCAGCGTGATCGCCGAGGCCAGGAGGATCGGCCACAGGTTGCGGTGGCGGTTGCGCCAGACGACGGTCATCGCGTCCCGCCAGGCGGTCGAGTATCGGTGCACCAGCCAGTCGGCGAGTCCGAACAGGCGAAGTTCCTTCGCCGCCGGTGCACCCGTCATCAGGTCGCGGACGTAGCTCGCCTGCCGTCGCTGGTTGCCGGTCGCCTCCAGCAGGTCGTCGAAGATGGTCGCGAGCCAGGCGACGAGCACCTTGGCCATCAGGGCGTACGAACCGGCGGCGAGCAGCGCGGCCCACCAGTTCCAGTTCGCCGCCACCACCAGGGCGCCCACTCCGCTGAGGCGGGTGGCCAGCAGGTTCCAGGTCTGTTCCACACCTGTCACGAACGTCCAGTCGCGCATGGCGCGCTTCACCGCGTCCAGGCGACCGGCGACTTCGGGATCCTCCAGGTGCGTGATCCCGTACGGCGCGGTACCGACCTCGGCGACCATGTCGAAGACCAGCCGCAGGTAACGGGCGGAGACCACCTGCGCCACCGCGTTCTCTGCCGCATGGATGAGAGGGCCGGTGACGTACGCCGCGACCGCTGCCGCCAGCCACCACCACGCCCGGTCGGCGGCCGGTGAACCGACGCCGGCCTTCACCGCGGCCGGAAGGGTGCCGATCAGCCGGCCGGTGGCGACGATGCCGAACGTCACGGTCGCCGCACTGGCCACCACCAGGACCACGTTCAGTACGGAATGCACCGGCGCGGCGCGCCACAGCAACCGGGCGTGCAGGGCGTACCGCCGAGCGCTCTCGGTGTATCGGTGCACGTGTCCCTCCCCGTGTCGGCGACCGTGCGTGCGCCGAAGAAAGCTCGCAGGTACGCCCGGCCGGGTCAAGCGGGTAAGGCAGGATCGTTGCCGCTGACCGGTCCCGGACACCGGCCGGCACGGGTCCGGCTCAGCTCCGGAAGCCCGGCGGGTCGCGGGGACGCTCGAGATCGGCCATCACGCCGTAGTGGTCGCTGGCCCACACGCCGCCGACCGGCCGGTCCAGCACCCGCTCGCACTGCGTCACCCGCAGCGTCGGGCCGTGCAGGCCGGCGCGGACCAGGACGTGGTCGATGCGCCTGCTCACGGCGGTGGCGACCTCGCCCTCGTCGACGAGCGGATTGCCCAGCTCGAAGGTGAACCCCGGCTCGTCGGGGTGGGCGTACTCCCACGCGTCCTGGTAGCAGACGCTGAGGCCGTCCATGGACCGGCGGCCGCGCCAGAACTGCATGCTGGCCGCATCCGGTGTGGCGTCGAAGTCGCCCAGAACCACCGCGTGCATGGGACTTTCGGGATTCGCGGCAGCGTGCGAGGCGAGGAGTTCCTCCAGCGCCCGGGCCGCGCGCAGCGCCTGGCGTTCTCGTTCCAGCTCGAAAGGGAACGGCCAGCTCGGCTTGTGGTGGGCGACCACGACCGTACCGACGTGGGTGTCCATCTCCACCAGCAGCGTCGCGCACCAGGGCAGTGTTTCGCGGGACCGTTCGGTGATCCGCTGGTCGAGTTCGGTCAGCGCACGATGAGGGTGCCTCGTGGCGAGCACGGCGCCGCACCCGTGCTCGTCGCGTACGGACAACGGCGTCACGTGGTAGCCGCCACCCAGGAGATCGTGCAGGAAGCGCGCGTCCACCGGCACTTCCTGCAAAGCGACGACATCGGGGTTGAGCGCGCGGAGCTCCTTCCCCGCAAGCCGGGAGCGCCGGTCCCAGTCCGGGTTCGCCGGTCCGTACAGGTTGAACGTCAGCACCCGCAGGGTGTTCGGGTCGCGGGCAGGATCGGTCATCGCAGTCCTCCGGACTTCCGTCGTTCGGGTCTGGGTTGTCGTCAGGCGTCCGTTGACGTGGGGTCAACCGGCGGTGACGAGTACGACGGTCACCGCCGCCGTGGCCAGGCCGGCCACCTGCCGGCGGGTGAGGCGTTCGCGGAGCACCACGACGCCCAGCAAGACCGGGACCACCGGATAGAGCGAGGAGAGCACCACCGCCACCGACATCGAGGTCTGCCCGGTCGCGGCGAGATAGAGCGTCAGCCCTGCCGCGGCGAGGATGCCGTTGCCCGCCGCGGCGAGGGCCAGGCGAGGGGGCAACTTCAGTGGAGAACGCCGCGTCGGCTGGGACTCCGGTGCTGACCCCGGTGCTGTCTCCGGTGCTGACCTCAGCTGCGACATCCACTTAGCGACCGGGATCGACACCACCATCGTCAGCATCGAGGCGACTCGGCCGGCTGCCACCGGCCACAGTCCGGCAGACGAACCGGCCTGTGCCAGGGCGACGTACTGCAGTGCGAAACCCACGCTTGACACCAGTGCGGCCACCACCGCCGCCCTGCCGACCCTGGTCCCGGATCCGCCCGCGGCACAGACGAGCGCGATGGCGGGCACGGCGAGGACGATGCCCACCCATGCCGACGGGGACGGCTTCTCGCTCAGCAACGTCACGCCCACCAGGACCGGAAGCACGACTCCGCCCATCGTGCTGAGTGGGACGACGACACTCATCGGGCCGCCGGCCATCCCCTTGTACAGGAAGAGGACTCCTACCGCTGTGCCGACGCCGGACAGTGCACCCCAGCCGAGCGCCGCGACGCAGGTGCCGTAGGTGTCGGAGGTGTCTGAGGCGGTGACGGCGAGGCCTGCGAGGACGACGAGGGCGCCGCTCGCCTGCACGGTGAACGCGACCGAGGTCGCGTTCGCGCGGCGGGTCAGCAGCCCGCCCACGTAGTCGGCGAGGCCGAAGCAGGCGGCCGAGCCGAGGGCGAGCACGGCCCCGATCAAGATGCCCGCTCTCTCGCCGCCGCCCCGACCGGACAGGTCGCGTCTGCTGCCGTGCACGCGGCCCGGTCGCACAGGCGGCACAGGAGATCGGCACTGCCCACCGTGGGGTAGAGGTGGGTGAGCAGCTTCTCCAGCAGGGCGGACAACGTCGCCTGCTCTGTCGCGGACAGGGCCGTGACGGCATCGGTGAGAACCTCGCCGCGGGTCCCCAGCAGGCGGCGCGCCCTGGCCCGCCCGCGTCGGGTCAGCCGGACCCTGGACGCCCGGCCGAGGCTCGGCCCGCGTGCCAGCAGTCCGTCGGCGACCAGACCGTCCACCATGCGCGTGGCGGCCGGCTGACTGAGGCCCACTCGCCGGCCGACCTCGGTGACGTTGAGGTCCGGGCTGGTGGCGAGTACGACCAGGGCGGCGGCGCCACTCGGGCTGGTGCCGGCCGCGTCGGTGGTCCCCGCGAGCAGCCGGTCGGTCAGGGCGAGTGCAGCCGCGCCGAGGAGGTTCGCCGTACGAGCTGGATCATGCATGATGCATGCATAACGAGCCTCAGGGTCACTCGCAACTCGGCGGGGTTGCGGCAGCGGTGTGGGTTCGCGTACGTGAACAGATCGCGGACGACCGATGAGCCGGAGGTTCGAGGTCGGTCTACTCCGCGAAGGAACGACTCGAACCCTTCCCGGAGGCAGCAGTCATGACCACGTTCACCCGCACCGTCGACGGCCGGCAGCTTCCCGTCCCAGGGACGTACGCGATCGACCCGATGCACAGCAGTGTGGCGTTCCAGGTGAAGCACCTGGGCTTTTCGAAGGTGCGCGGGCGCTTCACCGACTTCGACGGAACGATCGTCGTCGCGGAGGAACCCCTGCACTCCGCGGTCGAGGTGACCGTCCAGGCCGACAGCGTGGACACCGCCCAGGCGCAGCGCGACGCCCACCTGCGAAGCACCGACTTCTTCGGGGTCGAGGGCCATCCCACGTTCACCTTCTCCAGCACCGGCGTGGAGTTCGGTGAGGAGTCGCTACAGGTCCACGGAGACCTCACGATCCGCGGCGAGAGCCGTCCGGTCGTCCTCGACGCGACGTTCGACGGAGCGTGCCCGGACCCGATGGGCGACGCGACGCGGCCACGCATCGGCTTCTCCGCGACCACCACCATCGACCGGTACGAGTTCGGCATCACGTTCAACCAGCCGATGGAGACCGGAGGGCTGCTGCTGAGCAAGCTGATCCGCGTCGAACTGGACGTCCAAGCCGTTCGCCGGTGATCCTGTCAGCGATCGGCCGACGTCGCGGTCAGCGTTTGGGCCACTGCCAGGGCGGATGGTCGAACCGTCCCTGCCCCTCCACCTGGGTCTCGCCGAGGTCCTTGACCAGTTCGATCCTGGTCGCGTTGTCGTGGTCGGCGGTGAGTGCGTCGATCAGGGAGCGTGAGTGGCTGACAACCACGACTTGCGTACGCTCCGCGCTCGCCGCGATCAGGTCGGCCAGCGGCCGGACCAACTCCGGGTGCAGGCTGGTCTCCGGTTCGTTGAGTACGAGCAACTCCGGGAGCCGCGGGGAGAGCAGCGCGGCGGTCCACAGCAGATAGCGCAGTGTCCCGTCGGACAGCTCGGCGGCGCCCAGCGACCGCAGCATGCCGGGCTGGCGCAGCCGGACCTCGAAGCGCGGGCCCTCGATCCCGATCTCCAGCGCACTGCCGGGGAACGCGGCCTCGATCGCGGCGGCGAGCGCGGCGTGGTCGCCGACCTCCAGGATCGTCTGCAGCGCGGCGGCGAGATCGGCGCCGTCGTGGGCGAGTACCGGCGTACGGGTGCCGATCCGTACCTGCCTGGCCGGTGCTCCCTGGTCGGTGCGGATCTGGTCGTAGAAGCGCCACGACCGCACCCGCTCGCGGAGCGTCAGCAACTCCGGCGCGCGCTGCGGGTCGGTGTACTCGCTGAGCATGCTGTCGAAGGGCCCCACCGAGTCCGGGAAGGTCGCCCACGAGCGGCCGTCGCGGACTCGCAGCATGGTTCCGGCGCGTTCGGCCAGCAGGGTCGCGGGCCGCAGGATCGGTCCGGCCCACACCGCCTCCCGCTTCACCAGCGGGTCGAGCTGGAACGCCGACCGGGCCGGTTGCGGCAGACCGAAGTCGATCGCGTACCCGAGGTCGTCGCCGGCGAAGCCCAGGCGGAGGGCGACCGGCCCGCGGCGTACCGTCCCCTGCACCGGATGGTCGCCCGCGCGCACCGACCTGCCGATCGTCTCCGGCCCGGCCCACAGGGTCGAGGGAAGCCCGCCCTCCCGGGCCAGCGCGGCCACGGCGCCGTTGCGTGCGGAGTCGGCCAGCAGCCGCAGCGCGCGGTAGAGGCTCGACTTGCCGGTGCCGTTCGCGCCGGTCACCACGGTCAGCTGGTCGAGTTCGACGACCAGGCTCCGCAGTGACCGGTAGTTCTCCACGGCCAGACAGCGAATCACCCGCGCTACGCTACCCAGCCGGCCGGCGATGGCACACGCCCGCGGGCGAAGCCGACGCGATGGGCCCGGACGAGGTCCCTTGCGGTCACGGCATGGGTGGAATCCTCTTCGTCATCACGCCCGTCCGCCGAGCTGCACGAAACCCGCAGCGCTCGTAGAACCTCTGCGCCGCGCCGCGCCGCGCCGCGCCGTCCTGTTCGGTGAGGAGGTAGATCTGCTCCACATCGACCAGGCGAGCCTCCAGGGCATCGAGCAGTGCGGCGCCGACGCCCTGCCGTTGGAGGTCGGTACGCACGCACATCTCCTGCAGCAGGAAGTGCCTCCCGGTGAACCACTGCTCGGTGTGACCGATCGCGAAGCCGTGCAGGTCCTGGCCGGCCTGGAGCGCCACGCCGACGAAGCCCGGCGTGGCAACGACATCCGCCAGACGCGCCCGGACAGACGCCTCGCTCCAGCGGTCGTTCCACGGCTCGGCGTTGAACACGGAGACGAACAGGCGAGCAGCGGCGTCGAGACGGTCGGCCTTGAAGACGTCGATGATCTGGTCGGACATGCCGGTCAGCATCCCAGAGTCGTGGCTGCACGCAGCTGAGCTCCCACCTCGGACAGGAGCGCGTCGACCGCAGATCCGTCAAGCGCTGCATCCTCACCGCGCCGGAGAGCCACAGCCGCATCGATGACACCGGCGTCAGGCCAGCGGGTACGAGCCCACGCGGCGCCTTCCAGCTTCGACCCGAGCACGTCTTCCTGGGCGAACCGCCATGCCCTGCACGCGTTCAGTACCGAATAGAGGGTCGCCTTCTCGTGAACGCGGTGCCATGCCATCGACTCGTACATGGCTTCCAGGAGGGTGCGGCGAGGGATGTCGGCGAAGGTCCTTCGCGGTGGCGGCCCGCTGATCGCACGACCTGACCGGCGCGCGATGGCCCGGTCCAGCACGTACCAGAACCCGGGCTCGGCCGTTGCGTCCAGATGCATCGCCGTACGCATGCGTGGCCCGCCGTTGGCGTTGACCTCGAAGTCGGCGCCGACAGGAGGCGAGCCCACGACATCGCGGCGATAGAGCGTGAACTCCAGGCCGCGGGCCGGGCAGGCAGCACTGGCCTCGACGACGGCCGACGCGACGCGCTGCTTCTGCGGAAGGGTGAGAGCGGAGTCCGACACGGCGAGGATGTCGATGTCGCTCTCCCCGGGGACGTACCCGCCGAGGGCCACAGAGCCGACGAAGTACGTACCGACGAGGTTCCCTCCGAGTGTGTGGACCAGTACGTCCTTTACACGGTCACCGAACTCGGCTACTTCGGGTGCGAGCACGGTGCCATCATCGGGTACCTGAGTGAGCCTGACCACCTGTCGGCAGAAGACGACGCACCACCGGTGCGGCAGGAGGCGTGCAGAGTGACTGACACCTTCGACTTCTCCACGTTTCCGACGCTGACGAGCGAGCGGGTGGTGTTGCGGCAGTTCGAGCCCGAGGACGCCGCGGACCTGTTCGTCTGGCGGAGCGATCCGGAGGTTCAGAAGTACAACTCCGAGCCGATGCGGGACGTGAGGCAAGCGGCGCAGCTGATCGAGGATCTGCGGCGCGAGTATTCAGCACAGAGGTCGATCCACTGGGCCGTGACGCTCTCGGGAGAAGGCCGGGCCGTCGGACTCTTCGGGTTCGTCTCCTGGGAGCGGTTCCACCATCGAGCCGAAGCCGGGTACGACCTTCGCCGGGACCACTGGGGACGTGGGATCGCAACGGAGGCGCTCGGCGCGATGCTCCGATTCGGCTTCACCAGGATGCGGCTCAACCGCGTCGAGGCCCAGACGATCGCCGACAACCACGAGTCGGTACGCCTCCTGCAGCGGCTCGGCTTCCACCGTGAAGGCCTACGCCGGGCCTACTCCCTGGAGGAGGAAGGCACCTACCACGACGGCGCCATCTACGGCCTGCTCCGGCGGGACTACAGGCCGTCCAGCCGTCAGGCGTGAGGGGCCACGTGCGGAGGTCCTCCACCTGGAGGTGCTGCGGACCGCGGGAAGTGCTGCAGCGCTGTCAAGCACTGGTTGTCAGTATCAGGTGACGGCGAGTTCGCAGAGGAGTCTGTCCGTCTCCGGGTCGACGATGCGCAACGACGATCAAACGCGGCGAGCTCCGGCACCTGCAGGATGGAGGCATGCCGGCAGCCGACCACTTCCTCGGGTTCATCGACGTCCTCGCGTCCGCGCTCGACGACCACGACACCACCGCAGCTGACCTGGCCGCACGCCTGCACCTGTCCCGGTTCCACCTCGACCGGCTCGTCTCCTCGGCGGGCGGGGAGCCGCCGGCGGCACTGCGCCGGCGGGTGCTGCTCGAGCGGGCGGCGTACCGCCTGCTGTCCACCGAACTCACCATCCTCGACGTCGCGGTCGAGGCCGGCTACGGCTCACACGAAGCGTTCACCCGGGCCTTCACCCGGGCCTACGGAGTGGGACCAGGCCGGTACCGGACCCGGCCCACGCGGCTACGCCTCGACGGGCCGAGCAACGTGCACTTCCACCCACCCGGCAGCCTTCGGCTGCCTGCCCAGAAGAAGGTGACCTCGATGGACCTGCTGACCAAGATGGTCGAGCACCACATCTGGCTCGTCGGCGAGATGGTCGAACGCGCCTCCCGGCTCGATGACGAGCGGCTCGACGCAGTGATCGAACTGTCGGTCGACGAGGACCGGCAGACGATCCGCTCCCTGCTGTCACGCCTGGTGGGGCAGATGGGCATGTGGAACGCGGCGATGGCCAACCGGCCCTATGACTGGTCGGTCGAGGAGCACGAGTCGGTGGACTCGCTGCGCCGCCGGCTCGCCGAGGAAGGCCAGACCTTCCTCGCGCACGTCGTCGAGACCACCGAGCGGGGCCGGCTCGACGACACGTTCGTCGACGCGCTGTGCGAGCCGGCCGAAGTGTTCACCTACGGCGGCATGATCGCGCATGTCCTGACCTTCGCCGCACACCGGCGCACGCTGGTCGCGCTGGCTCTGGACGCGGCGGGAATCTCCGACCTCGGCTGGGGTGACCCGATGCGCTGGGTCGCGCAGAGCGCCTCCTAGCCGTCCGCCACGCATCCGGTCCACATGGCCAAAGCGGCGTCAGCATTCCAGCCGGGAAGGCGCCCAGACACGGGCATCCGGCGTCAGCACTCCGCGTCGGACCCGTGCGTTCGTCGCACAAGTGCGTGGCTGCCTACGAGAGGCACCGGAACCACTGCGAGGGCATCACTTTCAGCACACGGTTGACCCCGGACCTGATCAAGGCGGAGAAGGACCATCGGTTGGAGCGGGCCCGGCGTGGGTTCGGGTCGACGCACCGTCGGGTGCGCGGGCCAGCGTTCCCCACGTCACAGAAGGCCAGCCCACGCTCGTTGATCGGTTACGCCTTGGAGTACGGCGCAATATCTACGCCCGGTACCTTCGCCCCTGGAGGATGTCTATGAAAAGCCGAACCAGATCGGTTCCTTCTGCAGGTGACCACAGAATCGGAACCATGTCGCTGAGCCTCTGGATCTCGTACGGTTCGGTCACATGCTCTGCGTAGCCGCTCGCGACGACGCTCCAACCGTGTCCGGTGCCCGGATCGATGTGATCGGTCTCGAAAGCGAGCATCTTGCGCTGAGCTGCAGCGCGAAGTTTCGCACCGTGAGGGGTGCGAAAGAGGATATAGTTTCCCTCAACGGCATAGCGGACCGGATGAACGGCCAGCATCAAGGAGTCCACAAATACGACCCTGCCGAGTAGACGTTCGCGGAGATACTTCTCGCACTCACTTCTATCCAGAACTTCGACCGTTAGCGCGTCATACATTTTCGTTTGCCCTTAACGAGAAACGCCAGCATGGGGCTGCTTGACCATCTCCTGGGTCCCAACTCCACCGTACAAGCAGCGCTCAGCGCGTGGCCCGACGACAGAACCGTCAGGCTTGCAGCGGTTGATGCCGGGCGCCGGTCCACGCGCTGTGCTGGTCTGAACGCCACGAACCCGCCCGAGCCGCGGAAGCGTACGGCCCCCGGTCTCCGCGACCCGAGTCAGGCGGCGAGCAAACCCTGCCGACCCTTCGCGCGATACGAGTCGCCAGCCCGCGCCAAGTTTCTCTCTGCCCCGGAGGTCGTAGCTCGGTTCCACAGGGGCGGTCCAGAACAGGTGTGTCACCTCGCCCCCTGGCGGCGCGTCGCCTGCGGTCATGGTTCATCGCGACGGCGTGTCGTAGTGCATCGGCTTCTTGCGCTCTGGGGCGGTCACGTGGTGCCAGGAGACCATGTGGCCGTAGATAATGACGTTGCCTGACCAGCCGGTGGCTTTGTCGTAGGTGCCGCCGCAGGTGATGAGCCGGAGTTCGGAACGCTCACTCTTCCCGTAGATCTGGCCAGTCGGAAAGTTCGCCTTCGACTGAAGCGATGCGCCGTCGATGACGTACTCGACGACGATTCCGTCGGCGCGCCTCACCGACACCTTCTGGCCGCGCTTCAAAGCGCCGAGACGGTAGAAGACGGCGGTGTAGGTCCGGCTGAACATCGAGTCCAGATGACCCACGATGACAGTACGGCCGGGTTCGCCCGGGGCGGCGCTGTACTTGTACCACGCGGCGAGATAGGGCTTGTTCTCGGGCGGGATGCCGATGGTGCCGTCGGGGGCGTTACCTACCGCGATGAGGGGGGCGGCGACATCGATGGCGCCGATGTCGAGTCGGACAGGCCGCGCGTTGGTCGTCGGTAGCTGCGTCGAGATGGGATCAGGCGTTGGTGACGCGATCCCCTGACGACTGGACCCTCCTGTGGTGTTGATCGGTTTCGGTGGAGGCGTCGTCGCAGCCTGCTTCGGTGGAGGCGTTGTCGGGGCTGGTTCCGGTGGTGGCGTCGTCGCCACCGGCATCGGTGGTGGCGACGCCTGACCGAGTTGGTCGGAAACAATCAGCCCGAGCCCACTCACCGCCATGAGCATGAGCGTCAGGGATGCGGCGGCCCTCCGCCCCGCATGTCCGGGGCGGAGGGCCGACCACTGTAGGTGTCGCACTGCGTAGTCCAGGCCGATGGTTCAGGCCGCAGTGGTGTCACTGTTGAAGCGCCGGCGCCGCAGCGCTAGGGCTCCGCCTGTGATTGCCAGTCCCAGCAAGACGCCGCCAGCGGTGGTCGCGGTACCAGAACCACTGCTCATGCTCGCCCCGTCACCGGTGTTCGGCCCAATGGGGGCGCCGACCGCAGGCGCAGGCTCACTCCCATACGCACGCCCACGCTCAGGCGCGGGCCCGGAGGCGGTGGCCTCCGGTAGCGGCGTGAGCTCCTCGAAGTCCGCGCAGCGTTCGTTCGGGTCGAACGGGTCGTTAGCGTTGTCCGGGTTGACGGTGCAGTCCGTCTGCCAGACCTGCTGCGTGGAGTCGTTCTGGGTCACGATGGTGATCGCGACGTTGTTGCCATGTGCGGTGATCGTCGCGCAGACGACCCCCTCCGGGATGGGGTTCGCTCCCTCCGTCTCGGTGAACAGCACCCAGGGGTTGACACTACCGGCGCCGCGGTTCTCCTTCCAGATCCACAGATCGTTGTCGGTACCGGGCACGAAGACCACGAACTTCTCGTTGTTCTGCTGCGACGAGTCGATACAGCCGTTGAACTTGTTCTTCGGCTTCTTCCACATCGGCAGCGCGTCCGCCTTCGGTGATGCCGCACTAACGGCCGCTGCGTTCTTGGTCGCTGGCGCGGGAGCGGCGCTGGCCGAGCCCGGCATCGAAAGCAGGGCAAGCCCGCACGCCACCGCCAGACCAGCGATGCGCAGTGAGGTAGATTTACCCATCTAATTTCCCCCGTTCGTATCAGATGTTGTAACCAGTGTTGTCTGGCTCATCACGAGTCATGTGATGATCAGTCTGGTTCGCCATCAGATGGTTGCTTGAGACTGCTACCCGAGCCTTCGCGAAAGCCAAACCAGGTTGATTAAGGGGGGAAATCTGCGTGGCCCTTGCCTGGTGACAGGCAATTTTCCGCTCGGACGCAATCCATTCAATCCACCCCTCACGGCTGAGTAGGCGATTGGGTGCATCCGCGCCAAAAGGGATGTGTCACGTGAACCTATTAGTCGCGGCCCTCGGTGGTCATGAGGGATCTGCCAGGAGTAGCCCTCGGGCGCCACAGGAGCCACGAGCAGGCGCCGCGCCAGCACTCCGAGCTGGCGACATGTGCAGGAGAAGCCGTCGAGCTTGAGGTCCGGTGGGGCCGTACGCATCGGTACACATGATCGCGGAAAACGGCGGCCGACCCGCACGCGCCACGAAGGGCGAGTGCGGGCCGGCCGCCGTTCTTCGGATCCTTCGGCCGTCAGGCCGGGTGGGTCAGATGTCGTAGTAGACCTACGAAGAGTCGCTGGCCTGCGAGGATGAGGCGACGCCGGAGGTTCGGTTCACATCGGGTACACCGAGTACAGCGTCAACAGCCCGCCGGGTGCGCTCGTCACTGGAGGGCATCAGATGGGTGCACGTCCGCAGCGTGAGCCCGGGATCGCTGTGTCCCAGGTATGTACTCACGGCCTTGATGGGGCAGACGTCAATGTCCGTGTCCGCTTCCCGTCGGCCACATCACATTCCCAGTTCGCTCAGGCCTGCGTGGTCGTCGGGGCGGCGGCCGATGGGCCAGTGGTACTTGCGCTCAGACTCCTTGATCGGCAGGTCGTTGATGCAGGCGTAGCGGTGCACCATCAGGCCGTTCTTGTCGAACACCCAGTTCTCGTTGCCGTAGGAGCGGTACCACTGGCCCGAGTCGTCGTGGCACTCATACGCGAAACGCACCGCGATGTGGTCATCGGTGAAGGCGAACAGCTCCTTGATCAGGCGGTAGTCGAGCTCCCGGTTCCACTTGCGGGTCAAGAAGGCGACGATCTCCTCGCGGCCGTTGACGAACTCAGCCCGGTTACGCCACCGGCTGTCCACGGAGTAGCCGAGGGACACCGCCTGTGGATCGCGAGTGTTCCAGGCGTCCTCAGCGCCCCGCACCTTCTGCAGCGCAGTCTCTTCGCTGAACGGCGGTAAGGGTGGGCGTGATTCGGACATAACAGCCTCCCTTCAGGGTGGCTAGCTTCCCAGGGGGCGAGATCCGTAACCGTCCGGACCAGGGGTGACAATCCAGCCGGATGCCTCGATGGCGTAGATCTCGAGGAGCCAAGGCCTGCCGTCATAGCCGCAGCATCGCCGGCACCTTGTGTCCGATACGACGGTCAGCGGTACACGTCCGGTACACATGATCGCGGAAAACGGCGGCCGGCCCGCACGCGCCACGAAGGGCGAGTGCGGGCCGGCCGCCGTTCTTCGGATCCTCCGGCCGTCAGGCCGGGTGGATCAGATGTCGTAGTACAGCTCGAATTCGTGCGGGTGCGGACGCAGACGCACGGGGTCGATCTCGTTGGTGCGCTTCCAGTCGATCCAGGTCTCGATGAGATCCGGGGTGAACACGCCACCTTCGAGAAGGTAGTCGTGGTCGACCTCGAGCCGGTCGAGGACCGCCGGCAGGGAGGCCGGCACCTGGTTGACCGCCGCGTGCTCGTCCGGAGGCAGCTCGTACAGGTCCTTGTCGATCGGCTCCGGCGGCTCGATCTTGTTGCGGATGCCGTCGACGCCGGCCATCAGCATGGCCGCGAACGCGAGGTACGGGTTGCAGGACGGGTCCGGCACGCGGAACTCGATCCGCTTGGCCTTCGGGCTCGTACCCGTGACGGGGATCCGCACCGCGGCGGACCGGTTGCGCTGGCTGTAGACCAGGTTGACCGGAGCCTCGAAGCCCGGGACCAGCCGGTGGTAGGAGTTGACCGTCGGGTTGGTGAACGCCAGCAGGCTGGGCGCGTGCTTGAGCAGCCCGCCGATGTACCACCGGCCCATGTCGGACAGGCCGCCGTAGCCGAGCTCGTCGTAGAACAGCGGCTGGCCGTCCTTCCACAGGCTCTGGTGGCAGTGCATGCCCGAACCGTTGTCACCGAACAGCGGCTTCGGCATGAACGTAGCGGTGTGGCCGGCGTTCCAGGCGACGTTCTTGATGATGTACTTGAACAGCATCAGGGTGTCGCCCGCGTGCAGCAGCGAGTCGAACTTGTAGTTGATCTCGGCCTGGCCCGCGGTGCCCACCTCGTGGTGCGCGCGCTCGACCTCGATGCCCGACGCCAGGAGTTGGGCCGTCATCTTGTCGCGCAGGTCGGCGAAGTGGTCGGTCGGGCCGACGGGGAAGTAGCCGCCCTTGTAGCGCGGCTTGTATCCCTTGTTGCCGCCGTCCTGCTCCTTGCCGGTGTTCCACGCGCCCTCGATCGAGTCGATGTGGTAGTAGCCGGCGTTCTGCTTGGTCTCGAACCGCACGTCGTCGAAGACGTAGAACTCCGCCTCGGGTCCGAAGTAGGCGGTGTCGGCGATGTTGCTCGCCTTGAGGTAGGCCTCTGCCTTGGCGGCGACGTTGCGCGGGTCGCGGCTGTAGGGCTCGTCGGTGAAGGGGTCGACGATCGAGAAGTTGATGGCGATCGTCTTGTGCTCGCGGAACGGGTCGACGAACGCGGTCGCCGGGTCCGGAACCAGCTTCATGTCGGATTCGTGGATGGCCTGGAAGCCGCGGATCGACGACCCGTCGAACATCAGGCCGTTGGCGATGTCGTCTTCGGTGAACGACCCCGCCGGCACGTTGAAGTGCTGCATGACCCCCGGCAGGTCACAGAAGCGAACGTCGATGAACTCGACGCCCTCGTCACGTACGAATGCCAACAGCTCGTCGGCGCTTTCGAACATTCGGCCCTCCTCCGTCTCTTGGCAGGCGACGCTAGGAGCTGGCCGTTTCCCTGCCGTATCGCCAATGTTGCGCGCGTGTTACGGCCAGTTTGGCGCACCCGGACCCGGCGCGGGGCACCGACCCTGCACCTCGTCGGGGGCTTCGGAGGGGCGCGGCGGGGGCCCTGTGAAACCCGCGGACAGCCTGTTGGGCGCCGCCAACGGCCCCGTGGGACCACCAGTGTCGGAGGATAACCTCGGAGCATGTCCGAGCAGGAGAGGTCTCGTCGGGGTCCGGTTGCGGCCACCGAGCAGCAGTACGCCGGCTACCGACTGGGCCTGCCCGAGGACGGTCGCGGCGCGCTGGCCGGCTGGGGCGCACGGATCACCGCCCTGCTCCTCGACTGGTTGCTGGCCAACCTGGTGGCGGTCGCACTGGTCCGCGACGCGAGCGTCTGGCAGGCGCCCGTGACAGCCGTCGATTTCGTCCCGCTGATGGTGTTCGGGGTGCAGATCTGGCTGATGACGGCGTTCGTCGGCGCCAGCATCGGCCAGCGGATGCGGCACCTGGTGGTTGCTCGTCTGGACGGCCGGCCGGTGGGTTTCGCCCGCTCGCTGGTCCGTGCGGTGCTCGTGCTTCTGGTGATCCCGCCGCTGGTCGTGGACGCGGACGGCCGCGGCCTGCACGACCGGCTGGCGGGCACCGTGTTGGTACGCGCGCGCTGAGCCTGGGACGGGGCTAATCGGCGGCAGGGGACGCGACGGGCTACCGGGGGCGGGACGCGCCCGGGGGAAGCTTCGCGTTGCGGGGGAGCGGGCCCTTGGGGATCGGCAGTTGGCTCCGGTTGGCCGACAGCGCCTTCAGCCGGTTGAGCACCTCGGTGACCTCGGCCGGGCGGAGGTTGCGGGGGAGCTTCATGACATGGCCGGACAACCTGCGCAGGGGCACCTGACCCTCACCATCGCCGACCACGACGTCGTAGATCGGCGTGTCGGGCGCGACCCGGGCGTGCTTGCGCTTCTCGTTGGCGAGCAGGTTGCCGACCCGGTTGGGCGCACCCTCGGCGACCAGCACGATGCCCGGCCGGCCCACCACGCGGTGTACGACGTCCTGGTTGCGCGTCACCGCGACCGCCGGGTCGACCGTCCAGCCCTTGCGCAGGGTGGACAGGGCGTTGGCCCCGGCGCCGAGCTGGCCCTCCAGGCGGGAGTAGGCGGCCTTCTCCACGCGCCGGCCGAAGAAGATCACCGTGAGCAGTACGGCGAACGGAATGCCCGTGACACCCCACAGGATGGGGTTCTTCAGCACGAAACCGACGGCGACGAACACCACGATCACGGCGAGGAAGATGCCGGCGAGCATCAGCCCGATCCGCGGCTGCACTTCCTTCGTGATCGAGTAGGCGGCGCGGACCTGGGCGACACGGCCTTGTTTGTTCTCGGGAGTCTCGTCGCGCTTGGCCATGGTCGGCTGGTAGGTCCTTCCTCAAGGTGTACGGGGTCGGCTGCCCCGGCACGGGTGGTTGCTCAGCTGGAGGATGCCGGCTGCTCCCGGGACTCCAGCGCCTGGCGGTAGAGCCGGCCGGCGCGGTAGGAGGAGCGGACGAGCGGTCCGGACATCACTCCCGCAAAGCCTAGTCCACGCGCCTCCTCGGAGAGCTCGACGAACTCCTCCGGCTTCACCCAGCGCTCGACCGGGTGGTGGCGTACGGAGGGGCGGAGGTACTGCGTGATCGTCAGCAGCTCGCAGCCCGCGTCCACCAGGTCGCGCATGGCCTCGCTGATCTCGTGGCGTTCCTCGCCCATGCCGAGGATGAGGTTGGACTTCGTGACCAGGCCGTACTCCCTGGCCTGCCGGAGGACCTCCAGCGACCGTTCGTACCGGAAACCGGGACGGATCCGCTTGAAGATCCGGGGCACGGTCTCGACGTTGTGGGCCAGCACCTCCGGCCGGGAGTCGAACACCTCCCGCAGCAGGTCGGGCTTGCCGTTGAAGTCCGGGATGAGGTTTTCCACCCCGGTGCCGGGGTTGAGCTCGTGGATGACCCGCACCGTCTCGGCGTACAGCCACGCCCCGCCGTCGGGCAGGTCGTCCCGGGCGACGCCGGTGATCGTGGCGTAGCGCAGGCCCATCTGGCGGACGCTCTCGGCCACCCGGCGCGGCTCGTCACGGTCCAGGGCGGCCGGCTTGCCGGTGTCGATCTGGCAGAAGTCGCACCGCCGGGTGCACTGGTCGCCGCCGATGAGGAACGTCGCCTCGCGGTCCTCCCAGCACTCGTAGATGTTGGGACAGCCCGCCTCCTGACACACCGTGTGCAGCCCCTCACGTTTGACCAGTGAGCGGAGCTCGGTGAACTCCGGGCCCATCCGGGCCCGGGTCTTGATCCATTCGGGCTTCTTCTCGATCGGCGTCTGGCTGTTGCGCGCTTCGAGGCGCAGCAGCTTGCGTCCGTCGGGGGCCAGCGCAGTCACCCCCTCAGCGTACGGTGCGGTGGCGAGTCGTCCGGAAGTGCGTGCGTACGCCGCCCTCCCGTGCCCCGGGTTTGCTACCCGGGGTTAGGTTGTGCCTCGTGTCTATGTGTGTAGTCATCGCGTCGGGCAATCCGGTCAAGCGCCGCGCCACGCTCGAAGCAGTCAAGGTCGCCCTGGGTGAGGACGAGGTCGATTCCGTCACGGTCGACGTCGCCTCGGGAGTCGCTCACCAGCCGGTCGGCGACGAGGAGACCCTGCGCGGCGCCCGTAACCGCGCCGAGGCCGCCCGGCAGGAACGCCCGAACGCCAACCTGTGGGTCGGCGTCGAGGGCGGCGTGGTCGAACGCGACGGTGCCCTGGACTGCATGGCCTGGATCGTCGTCCTCGGCCGCCGTGAGCCGGACGGCCCGGTCGTCCGCGGCGAGAGCCGGACCGCGACCTTCACCCTGCCTGCGGAGATCGCCGACCGGATTCGCGCCGGCGTCGAGCTCGGCACCGCCACGGACGAGGTGATGGGTGGCACCGACACCAAGTCCACGACCGGAACGGTCGGCCCGCTCACCGGCGGTGTCATCGACCGGGTGGCGTTCTACGCCCACGCGCTGGTGCTGGCGATGGTGCCGTTCCGGAACGTCGACCTGACGTTCCCGTCGGCGGAGCCGGTCCTCGACGGGCGCCCGGAGTAGCCGGGAGCAGTCGGCCGGTGGTGGCGCTGGGCGGCCCCTCGGCCGTCCCGGGCGTGCCCGTACGGCTCAGGCCACCTGGTCGGCGACCGGTGCCAGCGCCTCGGTGAGCCGGCGTTCGACGGCGTCGAGCACGTCGGCTACCCCGACCGGGCGGCCGAGTTCGACCGACAGCGAGGTCGTACCCGCGTCGGTGATGCCGCACGGCACGAACCTGCCGTACGCCGACAGGTCGCAGTCGCAGTTGAGCGCGAACCCGTGCATGGTCACGCCCTGGGCCACCCGCAGCCCGATGGCGGCGATCTTGCGGGCGGGGCCACGCTCGTCGGCGGGCACCCACACCCCGCTGCGGCCCTCGATCCGGACCGTGTGCACGCCGGCGTCGGCGCAGACCGCGATCAGCGCGTCCTCGAGCCGGCGTACGAACGCCACCACGTCGATCGGCTCGGTCAGCCGCACGATCGGGTAACCGACCAGCTGGCCGGGACCGTGCCAGGTGAGCTTGCCGCCGCGGTCCACGTCGATGACGGGTGTGCCGTCGATCGGGCGCTCGTGCGGCTCGGTCCGCTTGCCGGCGGTGAAGACCGCCTCGTGCTCCAGCAGGAGCACCGTGTCGGGGGCCTGGTCGGCGACGCGTGCGGCGTGCAGCTCTCGCTGACGTGCCCAGGCGGAGGTGTACTCGACTGCCTCCGAACCGAAGCCGGCCCGGACGAACCGCATGGAACCCATGACCGCAGCTTAGAACTGTCGGGGATCCCTGCCGTGGAACGGGGTCTCGCCGCGACGCAGGTCACGCCTGATCACCAGGCCTGATCACCATGGAATCATTGGCGCATCATGCAGGGTGACTTCCGCGTCGACGGATACGACATCGAGGGGCTGCTGGGCGCCGGGCCGGCGGGTGAGGTCTGGCTGGCCCGGGAGCAGGCCTCGGGCACCCAGGCGGCGCTGAAGCGGGTCCGCCCCCGCGACCTTGCCGCACAGGAGGAGGCCGGCCGGATCGTCTCCGCCCTCGAGTCGCTGGACCATCCGCACGTCCTGCGAATCCGGGAGATGCTGCCGTACGAGCGCGAGGTCGTGTTCGTCCTCGACTACGCCGAGGGCGGCAGCCTCGGTCAGCTGCTGCTTGCCCGGCCCGCGCTGGACCCCGGCGAGGTCGTCACGATGGCGACCGCCATGGCAGACGCGCTCCAGGCGGTGCACCGGCGCGGCGTCGTGCACGGGGACGTGACACCGGAGAACGTCCTATTCACCGCCGACGCCCGCCCGCTGCTCGCCGACGCCGGCCTGTTGCGCCTGGTGGAGGGCGGCGAGGCGGGCACCGTCGGCTACTCCGACCCGGCCGGCAGCGACGGTACGCCGCCGACACCGGCCGGTGACGTCTACGGTCTGGCCGCCGTGTGCTACACGGCGCTGACCGGCACGCCGCCGGAGCCGGGACTCCGCCGCCGCCCACTGCACCAGGTGGCGCCCGGGGTTCCGCCGGCGCTGGCGCACATCGTCGAGGCGGGCCTGCAGGCCCATCCCGCACAGCGCCCGGCCATGGCGGACCTCGGCGCCCAGCTCGCCGCGGCCTGCCCGAGTGTCCCGGTCCGGTTCCCGTCCGGGCTCGGTGCCGACGACTCGTTGCCGTTCGGGCCGAATCCCGGACCCGGGACCGGTGCCGACTTCGGCATAGGCGCGGGTCCTGCCCCCGGCCGCGCCTCCGGTTCGCGCCCCGGGTCAGGGCGCGCGGGCGAGCCGGCCGCGGAGCGGGGCGGACGGGAGGATCCGGCGCGGGGGAGTGAGACCGGTCGGCGCACCGACGCTCCGGCACCACCGGACTTCCCCAGCGCGTTGGGTGACTTCGCCGCGAACGCCGTCGGCGCGACCACGGACCCCGACTCCGCCGAGCACGAGCCGACCGGCCGCTCCTGGCGCCCCCGCCGCTCCGGCCGATCCGGGCGATCCGGCCGCGTCGAGGCCGCCGACTCCGAGGACGCGGAGGACGGCGGAGACGCCGGAGAGCCCGAGGACGCCGAGGACGACGGGAGTTCGGACCGGGCTCGGCGGCTGCTGATGCTGGGCGGCATTCCGCTGCTGCTGGTGGTGGTCGCGGTCTCCGGCGTACTCGGTTGGCGGGCCGTTCGCGAGCCCGGCCCCGATCCGACATCGACCTCGACGCCGACCTCGGCACCGACCTCGACGCCGACACCGACGCGGGCCTCTGCCATGTCGCCGGCGGAGGCCCGGTGGGCGAAGGTGCTGGACGAGCTCGACCTGCGCCGGGCCAGAGCCTGGAAGGAATGGAACCGCGGGCTGCTCGAGCAGGTCTACACGCCCGGGTCCAGCCCGATGAGCCAGGACCTCGCGGACATGCAGACGTACGCACAACAAGGCGTCACCAGCGTGGACGGTCTCCGTACGCCGATCCTCTCCCTCCACGTGGTGTCGCAGAGTTCGGACCGCGTGGTCGTGGACGCGGAGAGCCAGCTGCGTCCCTACCGGGTCCGGATCGACGGCAACTACTATCCGCACGACGGCAAGCCGCCGAAACGCTTCCGCATCACCCTCGAACGCTCCGACTCGGGCGGATGGCTGATCGCCGCCAGCAAGGAGATCGCCGGTACTACGCCGGCGGAGCCGGCCCGCTAGGTTTCTCGCCCGCTGACGAGACCGTTCGACACCGTTCGACTTCGACACCGTTCGACACCGTTCGACACCGTCCGACCGCACGAGAGGCGACCATGGGGGCGCAGTTTCGCGTACAGGGCTACGACCTGGGTGCGCTGATCAGCGCGAGCGCCACTGGTGAGGTGTGGGAGGCCCGCCGCCACGGCACCGGTGAGCAGGTGGCCCTGCGGCGGATCCGCCCGCGCACGCCGGACGCGCGGGAGGACGTACGCCGGCTCGCGTCCGTCCTCGGCCTGATCGACCACCCGCACCTGGTACGGGTCCACGAGGCCCTGCCTCTCGGGGACGAGATCGTCCTGGTGCAGGACCACGCCGACGGCGGCAGCCTCGACCAGCTCCTGCACGGGCGTGGCCGGCTGGACCCCGGCGAGGTGGTCACCACGGCCGCACCGGTGGCGGAGGCGCTGGCCGCGGCGCACGAGCACGGGCTCCTGCACGGCGACGTGACACCGGAGGCCATCCTCTACACCGCCGACGGGCGGCCGCTGCTCACGGACGTGGGCGTTCTCGCGTTGGTCGAGGGCGGGGAGTCTCTCGGCACGCACGGCTACACCGACCCCGACAGCCCGCCCGGACCGGCGACGAGCCCGGCCGGGGACGTCTACGGGTTGGCCGCGGTCTGTTACACCGCGCTGACCGGCGTGGTTCCGCGACCGGGTCAGGGCCGCCCGCCGCTGGCCGAGGCGGTTCCGGACGCGCCGTCCGGGCTGGTGCACGCCGTCGGAGCGGGGCTGCAGCCGGTGGCGGCTCGCAGGCCCACCGCCGCGCAGTTCGCCGACCTGCTCTACGCCGCATGTCCTCCGGCGCCGGTCCGCTTCCCGGTGGGGCTGGTACTCACCGACGCCGACCTCGCGGCGATGAGCGGCGGCGGTGGGGCAGCGGCACCGGACGCCGTGGCGGCCCCGGAGGACGGATCTGCGCCGGCGAGCCCACCCGCCGAGCGCAGGCCGACCGCGCAGCGGCGCGGCGAGCAGGGGCCGGCCGATCCGGGCGGGTTCGCCTCGCCGGGTGCTCCCGGTGCCCTGGACGACGACCTCGACCTGGACGAGGACGAACGCGGCCCACGGATCGGCCTGATCGCCGCGGTGGCGGCCGCCGTGGTGCTGGTCGCGGGGGCGGTCGTCGGCGGGATCGCGTGGGCGAAGCGCTCCGACAACGCACCGAGCGCCGACCAGACCGGCCCGCCGAGCGCCACGGCGAGCAGGTCACCGACCACCACTGCCACGCCCGGTACGCCTACCCCGAGCGCCACCTCCCGGCCCTCCACCAAGCCGTCGGCAAAGCCGAGCGCGGCCGCCACCCCGAAGGCACCAGCGGGCCCGTCCGGCGCGGAGGCGAGGTGGCGAAGGGTCCTTGCCACCCTGGACGCCCGCCGCGCGCAGGCGTACGCCACGAACGATCCGGCCGTGCTGGCGCACGTCTACTATCCGGCCGGCTCCGACCTGGCCGCCGAGGACCGGACCGAGATCGACAAGTGCGTGCGGGCCGGCTGCCATCTGGAGGGCCTGCGGTTCGCGGTCCGGACGCTGCACGTGGACAGCGAACGCCGCGACCGGGCGGTGCTGCGGGTCGTCGACCAGTTGCAGGCGTACTCCGTGGTCTCCGACGACGGCGAGCGCGTGTCCCGCCCCGCCGGTGAGCCGAAGCACCGCCGGATCACGCTCGTACGGACCGGCCAGGGGTGGTTGATCTCCCGCATCGAGGAGAACTGAGCCGGCGTCACAACAGCGGGCGCTGCGGCTGAGGTCAGCGGCGGCGCAGCGCGCTGTCCACCAGGGCGGTGACGTCGGGAGCGGCGAAGGTGAACCCGGCGTCCAGCAGCCGGCGCGGCGCCAGCCGCACGCTGCCGAGCATCTCCGCCGAGAACTCCCCGAGCGCGGTGCGCAGCGCCACCGCGGGCACCGGCAGCAGCGTCGGCCGGTGCAGCGCCGCGCCGAGCACCTTGGTGAACTCGGCGTTGGTCGCGGGCTCGGGGATCGTGAGGTTGTACGGACCGCGCGCGTCCGCCCGGTCGACCAGGAACTGCACCGCCGACAGCCAGTCGTCCAGCGCGATCATCGGGAGGTACTGCCGCCCCGACCCGAGCCGTCCGCCCGCACCGAACCGGAACTGCCGCTCCATCAGCTTGAACGCCCCGCCGGAACGATCGAACACCGGTGACGTACGCAGGTGGACGACCCGTACGTCCGCGCGTTCGGCGGGCTCGGTGGCGCCCTCCCAGTCGCGGCACAGCTCGGCGAGGAACCCGTCGCCGGCGGGGGAGTCCTCGTCCAGCAGCAGGTCGCCGCGGTCCTTGCCGTAGTAGCCGGTGGCGCTTGCGGACACGAACACCGGCGGGTCGGGAAGGTCGGCCAGCGCCCGGGCGAGCGTCGAGGTGGTGCCGAGCCGGCTGGTCCGGATCGTCTGCCGGTACGACGAGGTCCACGGCACCCGGCCGATGGTGGCCCCGGCGAGGTTGACGACCGCGCCGGCGCCGGAGAATACCTCGGCGTCGACCTGGCCGCGGTCGGGATCCCACTGCGCCTGGTCCTCGCCCTGTGGCGGGCGGCGCACCAACTGAGTCACGTCGTGCCCCTCGCCGGTGAGCCGCGCGCGCAGCGCCTGTCCGAGGAAACCCGACGCACCCGCCAGCACGAATCTCATGCCGTCAGCATGCCCTGCGAGGCGGTCGCCATGCTCGGCCAAGATCGGGTCGGGGAAAGGGCGGAAGCCACCAGATGGCCAGACGCGCGTCGGCCCGTTCCCGGGGTCCGGGAACGGGCCGACCTGCGTTCTGGCCGTGTGCCGGTCGCTTGCTACGAACGGAACGCGACTACCGCGCGGAGGGAACTCAGCTGCTGAACTCCGCGGCCACGCTGCCGTCCTCCAGCCGGGTCTTGACCGCGACCAGGAACCTCGCGGCGTCCGCCCCGTCGATCAGCCGGTGGTCGTAGCTCAGCGCGAGGTAGACCATGTGCCGGATGGCGATGGTCTCCCCGAGCGGGGTGTCGACGACGACCGGGCGCTTCACCACCGAGCCGGTGCCCAGGATGGCGACCTGCGGCTGGAAGAAGATCGGCGTGTCGAACAACGCGCCCCGGCTGCCGGTGTTGGTGATGGTGAACGTGCCGCCCGAGATCTCGTTCGGCGTGATCTTGTTGGTGCGGGTGCGCTCGGCCAGGTCGGTGATCCGCTTGGCGAGCCCGGTGACGTTGAGGTCACCCGCGTCGTGGATGACCGGCACCATCAGGCCGCGCTCGGTGTCGACCGCGATCACGAGGTTCTCGTTGGCGTGGTAGGTCACCTCGCCCTTGTCCAGGTCCAGGCTGGCGTTGAGCTTCGGGTGCTCCTTGAGCGCCTCCAGCGCCGCCTTGGCGAAGAACGGCAGGAACGACAGCTTGATGCCTTCCCGCTGCTGGAACGCGCGCTTGACCCGGTCCCGGATCCGGGCGATGGCCGTCACGTCGACCTCGACCACGGTGGTGAGCTGGGCGGTGTTCTGCAGCGACTCGTGCACCCGCTGGGCGATGACCTTGCGCGGCCGGCTGAGCTTCTCGGTCGTACCGCGAAGCGGGCTGGGCTGGGCGGGCGCGGACTGGACGGCCGGTGCCGCGCCGGGCAGGCCCTCCGCCGACTCGGCCTGCTGGCTGGCGACCTGCTCGGCCTCCTGCCGGGCCTTCGCCGCGTCCAGCACGTCCTGCTTGCGGATGCGTCCGCCGACGCCGGTGCCGGTCACCGAGGACAGGTCGACCTGGTGCTCGGCGGCCAGCTTGCGGACCAGCGGGGTGACGTACTGCGCCGCTCCCTCCTCGGTGGCGGCGGCTGCGGGACGCTGCGGCTGGGCGGCCGGCTTCTGCGCCGCGGGCTGGGCCGGCTCCTGGCGGGCCGCCGGCTGCTCGGGCTCACGCCTCGGCTCGGGCTTGGCCTCGGCCTTCTGCTCAACCTTCTGGGCCGGCTTCTGCTCTGCCTGCTGCGGCTGTTCGGCCTGCTCCGGCTCGCTGGGCTGCGGCGCGGCGTGCCGGGGCGCCGGCGCCGCGCCGGTGGAGATCACGCCCAGCTCGGCGCCCACCTCGACGGTCTCGTCCTCGCCGACAGTGATCTGGACCAGGGTGCCGGCGCTCGGTGCCGGGATCTCGGTGTCCACCTTGTCGGTGGAGACCTCCAGCAGCGGCTCGTCGGCCTCGACCTTGTCGCCGACCTGCTTCAGCCAGCGGGTGACGGTGCCCTCGGTGACACTCTCGCCGAGCGCGGGCAGGGTGACGGAGGTGCCCTCGGCCGAACCGCCGCCCGAACCGTTGGCCGACGCCGACACGGGCTCCCGCTCGGCCTCGGCCGGCTCGGCCTGCTCCTGGGCGGGTTCCGGCTCGGGTTCGGCCTCCTGTTCGGCCTGCGCCGAGTCGTCCGCGCCCCCGCTCTCGGGCTGCTCGCCTTCCGAACCGATGACGGCGAGTTCGGCGCCGACCTCGACGGTCTCGTCCTCACCGACGGTGATCTGCAGCAGAACGCCCGCGCTCGGCGCGGGAATCTCGGTGTCGACCTTGTCCGTGGAGACCTCGAGCAGCGGCTCGTCAGCCTGGACGGTTTCGCCCACCTGCTTCAGCCACCGCGTGACAGTTCCCTCGGTGACGCTCTCCCCTAGGGCGGGAAGGGTGACGGAGACCGGCATGCTTGCTCCTTGTCGTGGTTTGCCGAACTGGGCCTTGGGGGCGAGGCGCCTCAGCCGTGCACGTGCAGCGGCTTGCCGGCGAGGGCCAGGTGGGCCTCGCCGATCGCTTCGCTCTGGGTCGGGTGCATGTGGACCAGCTGGGCGACCTCCTCGGGGAACGCCTCCCAGTTGTAGATCAGTTGGGCCTCGCCGACGAGTTCGCCGACCCGGGCACCCACCATGTGGATGCCGACGATCGGGCCGTTCTTGGCCCGGATCACCTTCACGAAGCCCTGCGTCTTCAGGATCTGGCTCTTGGGGTTGCCGGCCAGGTCGTAGGTGAACGTCTCGATCCCGTCCGCCCCGTGCTTCTCCTTGGCCGCGGCCTCCGTGAGGCCCATCGAGGCCACCTCGGGGTCGCAGTAGGTCACCCGCGGGATGCCGGTCTCGTCGATCACCGCCGGGTCGAGGCCCGCGATGTCCTCGGCGATGAAGATGCCCTGCTGGAAGCCGCGGTGCGCCAACTGCAGGCCGAAGACGATGTCACCTGCCGCGCGGATGCCCGGGACCGTGGTGCGCAGCCGTTCGTCGACGCGGACGAAGCCGCGGTCGATCGCCACGCCGACGTCCTCGTAGCCGAGGTCGGCGATCACCGGGCCGCGTCCCACCGCGACGAGGAGTAGTTCGGCCTCGAAGGTCTCCCCGGACTCGGCGGTCAGGCGTACGCCCTGCTCGGTGCGTTCGACGCTCTTGTACGGCGTGTTCGTCCTGAAGGTGATGCCGCGCTTGCGGAAGCCGCGTTCGACGGCCTTGGAGCTCGCCTCGTCCTCGACGGCCAGCAGCCGGGGGAGCGCCTCGATGATGGTGACGTCGGCGCCGAAGGAACGCCAGACGCTGGCGAACTCGACGCCGATCACGCCGCCGCCGAGCACGATGACCGAGGAGGGTACGTCGGTGAGCTGGAGCGCGTGGTCGCTGGTGATGACGCGTTCGCCGTCGATGTCCAGCCCGGGCAGGGTGCGGGAGTACGACCCGGTGGCCAGGACGATGTTGGGCGCTTCGTACCTCGTGCCGTTGACCTGGACCGCGTTGGGCGCGACCAGCCGGCCCGCGCCCTCGACGACGGTGACGTCGCGGGCCCTGAGCAGCCCGCCGACGCCGCGGAAGGCGCGGTTGACGACGCCGTCCTTGTACTTGTTGACCCCCGCCATGTCGACGCCCTCGAACGTCGAGCGGATGCCGAAGTCGGCGCCGTCGCGGGCGTTGTCGGCGATCTCGGCGGCGTGCAGCAGCGCCTTGGTGGGGATGCACCCGCGGTGCAGACAGGTGCCGCCCAGCTTGTCCTTCTCCACGAGCGCGACCCGCATGTCGAGCTCGGCCGCGCGCAAAGCGCACGCGTACCCGCCGCTGCCTCCGCCGAGGATCACAAGGTCGAACGAGGTGCCGGCGTCGTTGTCCGCCACGGGGTCCTCCGTGCCGCTGGTCTGAACCTGCCTGAACTGCGTGGAGCTGACTCAAGCTGTCTGAACGTGGTGGTGACGGCTCCGAGCCGGTGTGGGCCGGTACGGGGTCGTCACGTCACCGTCATCTTTCCACCCTCGGTGCCCAAGTGCCCAAAGGGTCCGTCCCGGCCGCGTCGGCGTGGTATCCGGACCGGCGAATGGTGGTGGTTCGTACGGGCTTGGGAGTGTCTGTGCCGACTGGAACTTGCCCGCCGGCGGTGCTCGGCGACACGGTGTCCGGGCCTTCCGGACGCCCGGAACCTGCGGCACACTTCGTGCGTTCGATCGACAAGTCAGCTCGGCTGCTAAGGAGGTCGCGATGCGGCGATGGTTCCGGCGGCGCCGCGCCGGCTCGGCCCCTGCCCACGGACGCGGGTCGGCTGCGAGCGAGGACCTCGCCCACCTGACGGAGTTCGCCCGTACGCGCCGCGGCGTCGAGGGTTTCGTCGAGCCGCGCACGACCGTGACAGAGACCACCCTGCTGCTGGTCGCCGACGACGGGGAGTGGACCCGGCGGCGGATGCCGGACGCCGCCAGGGCCCATGAGTTCGCCAACCGGCTCGGCATCCCCAGCTACGACGCCCAGGTGGTCGGCTACCCCCAGCGCATGCGGGCGTGGAACAGCCGGCGTGCGGCTGCGGAGAAGCAGGCGAGGTCGCTGGGACCGACCGCTCCCGGCGAGGCGGGTTAGCCCACCGCGCCGGGAGCGCTGTGACGTCGTTCGAGCCCGGAGCCCTCCGGCTCGGGCTACAGCTCACCGGCCGCCGCGGCCTCGGCCAGGCCGACCAGCGTGCGCACGCTGGCGCCCGTCCCGCCGACCGGCGTGTAGCCCCAGGCGGAACCGTCGTTGTACGAAGGTCCGGCGATGTCCAGGTGCGCCCACCGGATCCCCTCGCCGACGAACTCGTTCAGGAAGCTCGCGGCCACCAGGGCACCACCGAGCCGGCCGCGGGCGACGTTGGCCAGGTCGGCGACCTTGGAGTCCAGGCTCTCCCGGGTGCCCTCGGGAATGGGCAGCGGCCAGCCGTCCTCGCCGGCGCGGCCGGCGGTCTGGCGTACGAACGAGTTGAAGTCCTCGTCGTTGCCCATGATCCCGAACGTCCGGCCGCCGAGCGCGACCATGCAGGCGCCGGTGAGGGTGGCCACGTCGACGATGACGTCGGGCTTGTCCTCGCTGGCCCGGGCGATCGCGTCGGCCAGGACGAGCCGGCCCTCGGCGTCGGTGTTGAGCACCTCCACCGTCTTGCCGCCGTAGATGCGCAGCACGTCGGAGGGCCGCTGGGCGGACCCGGACGGCATGTTCTCCGCCATCGGCGCCCAGGCCGTCACCGCGACCGGGAGCTGCAGTTCGGCGACCGCGGTGACCGCGGCCAGGACCGCCGCCGCACCGGCCATGTCGCTCTTCATGGTGAGCATGCCCTCGTTGGGCTTGAGGGAGATGCCACCGGTGTCGAAGGTGATCCCCTTGCCGACGAAGACCAGGTGCTTCTTGGCGCGGGCCGGCTTGTAGCTCAGCCGGACGACCCGCGGCTCGCGTTCGGAACCCTGGCCGACGCCGAGCGTTCCGCCGTAGCCCTTGGCCTCCAGCGCCTTGCGGTCGAGCACCTCGACGGTGAGTCCGGCCCGCTTGCCGACCGCCTTGGCCTCGTCCGCGAACACCTCGGGGTAGAGGTCGGAGGGTGCGGTGTTGACCCAGTCGCGGGTGAGGTTGACCGCCGCCGCCACCGCCTCGGCTCGTGCCAAGGCGGCCTTGACGGCCTTGTCGCGGGCCTTGCCGGTCAGCACCGTGACCGCGGAGATCGGCGCCGGCCGCTTGTCTGCGTTGGTGCGGTAGCGGTCGAAGGTGTAGGACCCGAGCAGCACACCCTCGGCGAGCGCGGCGACGCTCTCGGCGGCTCCGTCACCGACCGCGAACGCCACGGTGTCCGCCTTGCCGGCCAGCCGGCGTACGACCGCACCGGCGGCCCGGCGCAGCGCCTCGGCGTTGGGCTCGTCACCGCCCAGCCCGACCGCCGCGACCAACGTGGCGTCCACGCCGCCGGGGGAGGGAAGCAGCGTCACCTCCTCCGCCTTGCCCTTCGCGCCAAGCGCGGTGAGGGTGGAGGCGAGCCGGCCGCCGAGGGCCTTGTCGACCTCGCGCGCTCCGGAGTCGAGCGTCACTTCCTGGTCACCGGGCGCCACGCCGACGACCAGCGCGTCCACCTTCACCGAAGGGGCGGACGCCTTGCGGACGGAGATGCTCGGACTTTTCACACTCACGCTTGATCTCTCCTCGTGCGGATTCGTCGGCGATGCCGTGCGGTCAGTTGCCGGTGCCGTGCGGGTGAACGGAGCTTGAGAACTTCGACGCCTGTCCCGGCGGATGCTACGCCGTCCCCGCGGTGCGGGTTCGGTAGGTTCGCGGGCATGAGACGTTCGCCGCTGCACGACCGGCACCAGGCTCTGGGTGCGAAGTTCGCGGAGTTCGGCGGCTGGGAGATGCCGCTGGAGTACGCCGGTGGAGGGGTGCTGCGCGAGCACGCGGCCGTGCGGTCCGGCGTGGGCGTGTTCGACGTGAGCCACCTCGGCAAGGCGCGGGTGAGCGGCCCAGGCGCGGCGGATTATGTCGACGCGACTCTCAGCAACTCCCTGGCCAGGATCGAGCCGGGCAAGGCGCAGTACACCCTGTGCTGCGACGACGCGACCGGCGGTGTCGTGGACGACCTGATCGCCTACCTGCGCGGCCACGACGAGGTGTTCCTCGTGCCGAACGCCGCCAACTGTGCCGAGGTCGTCGCCCGGCTCGCCGCGCAGGCGCCGGACGGGGTGGAGGTCGTCGACCTGCACGACGATTTCGTGGTGCTCGCCGTCCAGGGCCCCCGCAGCGACGACGTGCTCGCCGCCGCCGGGCTGCCTGCCGGGCACGGGTACATGTCGTTCGTGCAGGCCGGCTGGCAGGGAGCGCCGGTCACCGTCTGCCGTACCGGCTACACCGGCGAGCGCGGGTACGAACTCGTGGCGCCCGCGCACGCCGGGCCGGACCTGTGGGACGCGATCCTCGCCGCCGGAGAGGCGTACGGCATCGCGGCCTGCGGCCTCGGCGCCCGCGACACCCTGCGCACCGAGATGGGCTACCCCCTGCACGGGCAGGACATCTCCCTCGACATCACCCCGGTGCAGGCCCGCCTCGGCTGGGCCGTCGGCTGGAAGAAGCCGGCGTTCTGGGGCCGGGCGGTGCTGTCGGCGGAACGAGCGACCGGGCCGGCCCGGCGGCTGCTCGGCCTGGAGTCACGCGGGCGGGGCATTCCACGGCCGGGCATGTCCGTGGTCGACGCCGACGGCGCACCCGTGGGCGTGGTGACGAGCGGGACGTTCTCGCCGACCCGAAGGATGGGGATCGGGCTGGCCCTGCTGGACGCCCGGGTGAACGAGGGAGACGAGGTCGCGGTCGACGTACGCGGCCGGCGGGAGGCGTTCGCGGTTCGCCGCCCGCCCTTCGTCGAAGCCTCGCCCACGAGCTGACACGGTGGCAGCTATCTCGTTTGCGAGATAGCGTTTCCGGTATGGCGAACGAGCCCTCCCCGACTTCCTCGTCTTCCCCGACTTCCTCGTCCTCCCCGTCCTCCCGGGCCGGGGACGACGACCTGCCGGTGATGCCCGGTTTCCGGGAGATGGCGCTGCGGCGGCGGGCGCTGGCCGAGTCGCTGGTCGACCTGCGCCGCCGATCCGGGCTGTCCCAGACCCAGGTGGCCGCGCGGATGGGTACGTCCCAGTCGGCGGTCGCCAGGCTGGAGGCCGGTGAGGTCGACGTACGCCTGTCCACCCTGGAGCGCTACGCCGCCGCCGTCGGCCACCGGCTCGACGTCCGGCTCGGCGGCGGCTGACCCTGTGAGCGCATGACCAGCCCGTAGAGGCCGACCACACCGGAGGAGCCGTCATGAGGGACGACCGGGCGATGACCTTCGACTCCTACGTCGCCGAGCAGTTGTTCGCGCGCCGGGTCGTACTGGCGCGGGGTTTCCTCGACGAGGAGCGCGCCACCCGCACCGCCGCCCAACTGCTCACTCTGGAGGCGCTGGCCCCCGACCCGATCCAGCTGCACCTGTCCTGCCCCGACGGCACGCCGGGCGCCGCGCTCAGCCTGGCCGACACGGTGCGGGTGCTGCGCGCCGAGCTCACCGCGGTCGCGGTCGGCGAGGTGGGCGGCCCGGCGGTCGCGGCGTACGCGGCGGCACCGGTACGGGTCGCTTACCCCCACGCGCGGTTCCGGCTGGCCGAGCCGAAGGCGCCCGAGCGCACCGGCACCGCCACCGAGGTGGACACCTACGCCCAGGAGTACCTCCGTCAGCGCGACGACCTGGTGGACCTGCTGTCGGAGGCGACCGGGCGCCAGGCCGAGTCGGTCGCCGCCGACCTGCGGACAGGCCGGTTCCTCACCGCCGAGGAGGCCGTCGGCTACGGACTGGCCCAACGGGTGGCTGCCGGCCGATCCGTGGGCTGAGCCGGAGGTGGCTGACCCGACTGCTCCAACGCGTCGGACTGCGCCGGCGCCTCGGGGTGCGCCGCCTCGAAGTCGACGGGAGCCTCGAAGTCGACGGGAGCCTCGAAGTCGGCGGGAGCCTCGAAGTCGGCGGGAGCCTCGAACGCCGCCCGCCTGGCCGCCCGGCGCAGGGTGCCGAGCACCACCCGGCCGGCGATCAGGATCAGGACCGCGTTCACCACCGCGCGTACGCAGTCCCAGCCGAACGACGTGGTGACGTAGAACGCCGCGTAGTGGCGGAGGTTGGTGAGCACCGGCTCGCCGGCGGCGTAGCTCATCCCGGCCGGCAGCGAGGTGGAGAACGGCCAGAAGGACAGGTTGAGCATCGCGCCGTACGCGAACCCCGCCACGGCCGCGTAGCCGGCGAGCAGCACCCGCTCGGCCCGGCCGGACGCGCGCGGCAGCAGCCCCGCAGCCAGCCCGACCCAGGCCAGGCCGACCATCTGGAACGGCAGCCACGGACCCACGCCGCCGGTGGCCAGCCCGCTGGCCAGGATCACCACCGACCCCAGCGCAAACCCGAACCCCGCACCGAACACCCGGGCAGCGAGGATCACCAGGAACAGCGTCGGCTCGAACCCGCCGGTGCCCGGGCTGAGCGCCCGCAGCGCGGTCCCGGCCGCGGCGAGCACGCCGAGCATGGCGACGGCCTTGGCGTCCATGCCGCCCTCGGTCAGCTCGGCCAGCACGACCGCGATGACGAGGGGAAGCAGAGCCAGGAAGAGGTACGGCGCGTTCGGGCCGGCACCCCCGGACGCGGCGGCCGGGTCACCGGCTCCGGTCAGGAACGGCCAACCGAACCCCAGTACGCCGACCAGGCCGGCCACCGCGAGGGCCGCGACCGACCGGGGCCGCAGCCGGACGACGGTGGTCCCGGCGTCGGTCACGACGCGGGTTCCAGCGCGGCGGCCACGTCGGCGACGGTGAGCCAGGGCAGCGGCCGCAGGATCTTCGCCACCTGCGGTGCGAACGTCGGTGACGCGGCCACCACCGAACCCACCGGCCCGTCGGCGACCACCTCCCCGTCGGCGAGCACGACGACCCGGGTGGCCACCTCCGCGACGAGCTCGACGTCGTGGGTGGCGAACACGACGCCGTGCCCGGCGGCGGCGAGGTCCCGCACGATCCGCGTCAACCGCGCCTTGGCGGTGTAGTCGAGTCCCCGCGTCGGCTCGTCCAGCAACAGCAGCGGCGGCTGCCCGGTGAGCACGACGGCGAGCGCCAGGCACAGCCGCTGCCCCTCGGACAGGTCGCGGGGATGACGGTCGGGGGGTACGCCGGGAGCGAGCCGCTCCAGCAGCCGGGCACAGCTCCCGGCCGGTGCGTCGAAGTCCCGGTCGGCCTGGCCGCACTCCTGCGCCACCGTCTCCGCGTACAGCAGGCTGCTCGGGTCCTGCGGCACCAGGCCGACCGCCCGCGCGATCGTGCGCGGTTTGGCGGTGGCCGGGTCGACCGGGTCCTCCCCGCCGACCCGGACCGTGCCCGCCACCGGGCGAACCAGGCCGACCAGCGAGCCGAGCAGCGTGGACTTGCCCGCGCCGTTGCGGCCCATCAGCGCGACCACCTCGCCCGCGGTGACGTCGAGGTCGAGGTCGCGGACCGCGGGCAGTTGGGCGGACCGGCGGCCGCCGTACCGCACGGTGAGCCCGTGCACGGTGGCCACCGAGGCCACCGTGTCGATCGAGGGACGGCTGTTCGACGTCGCCTTCCGGGGTACGCCGGCCCGCACCGGTGGAGGCAGAGGTGCCAGTCGTTCGCGGAGCGGCCCGGCCATTCGCCGGGCGTCCCGGACGCTGAGGGGGAGGGGCTCCCACCCCGCGAGCCGGCCGAGCGCGACGACCGGCGGCGCGACCGAGGAGCGGGCCATCATCTGCGCCGGCGGGCCGACCTCCAGCGCGTGGCCGGTGCCGTGGACCAGCACCACGCGGTCGGCGTACTGCACGACTCGTTCGAGCCGGTGCTCGGCCAGCAGCACGGTGACACCGAGGTCGTGCACCAGCCGCTGGAGGGCGGCGAGCACCTCCTCGGCGGCCTGCGGGTCCAGCGCCGACGTCGGCTCGTCCAGCACCAGGATCCGGGGATGGGTGGTGAGGACCGCGCCGATGGCTACGCGCTGCTGCTGCCCGCCGGACAGCGAGGCGATCGGCCGGCCGCGTACGCCGGCCAGGCCGAGCAGGTCGAGTGTCTCCTCCACGCGGGTACGCATCACGTCCGGCGGCAGCCCCAGCGACTCCATGCCGTACGCCAGCTCGTCCTCCACCGTGTCGGTGACGAACCCGGCGAGGGGATCCTGCCCGACGACGCCGACCACGTCGGCGAGGTCGCGCGGCCGGTGCGTACGGGTGTCCCGGCCGTCGACGAGGACGCGTCCGGCCATCGTCCCGCCGGTGAAGTGCGGCACCAGCCCGTTGACCGCGCGCAGCAGCGTGCTCTTGCCGGCGCCGGTCTGCCCGACGACAAGGCACAGCTCGCCCTCGGCGACCTCGAAGGTGACGTCCTGCAGGACCGGCGACGCGGCGCCGGGATAGCGCACGGTCACCGACTCGAACCTGATCACGCGAGCACCTCCGAAGAAGGGCCGGACGAGTCCGACGGTGCGGACGGGCCGGTGGCCGGCTGCGGCGGGGGCGAGGCCCAGGCGGGCAGCAGCCCCAGCAGCGCGCCGACGGTGGGGAGCACCGGCAGTCCGGGCAGGGTCAGGGGAGAGGCGGAGACGACCACGTCGGGTACGCCGGTGGACGCGGCCCAGGTGAACGCCGCCGCGACTGCGACGCCGCTGGCCGCGACCAGCCACTCCGGCAGCGCCCACGGGTCGGGGCGGTACCGCGTGCGGACGGCCCGCCGCCCGGCCAGCGCCAGCCCGGCCACCGCGGCCGCAGCGCCGGCCACCAGCATCGGCACTCCGAACAACGGCCCGCCGTCGGCGGCGAGCAGCCCGTAGGCGCCGGCGCACAGGCCGACCAGGCCGCCGAGGACGAGCACCGCGGTCACCACCCGGGTGGCCCGCGGCACCTGGCCCACCCGGCCGTACCCACGCGAGTCCATCGCCGCGGCCAGGGCCAGCGATCGCTCCAGTGCGCCTTCCAGGAGGGGTACGGCGGTGGCGCGCAGCGAGCGCAGGCCCCGGTCCGCCCGGCCACGCAGCCTGCGGGCCGCCCGGGCCCGGGCGGCGTCTCCGACCAACTGCGGGGCGAAGGTCATCGCGACCACCACGGCCACGCCGAGCTCGTACAGCGCACCCGGCATCGCGGCCAGCAGCCGCTTGGGGTTGGCCAGCGCGTTCGCGGCGCCGATGCAGGCGAGAACGGCGGCCAGGCGGAGTCCGTCGTACGCCGCGGACGCCAGTGCCTCGGCCGTCACCGCGCCGCCGATCCGGATCCCCTCCAGCCAGCCGGGCAGCGGCACCTGCGGCAGTGTGAACAGCACCGTCCGCCCGGTCACCGCCGCCCCGAACAGCGACTGGAACACCACCCGGATCGCGATGACCACCAGCCCGAGCCGCAGGAACGCGCCGTACGAACGTGCCCACGGCGCGGAGGTACGCCGGGCCGCCACCACGTAGCCGGCGACGGCGAGCACCAGCACCAGCAGCAGCGGGTTGGTGGTGCGGCTCGCCGCCGTCGCCAGGCCGAGCGCCCACAGCCACCACGCACCCGGATGCAGGGTGCGCGGCAGCGTGGGCCGGTGGACGGCGCGCATCGGCTCAGGCGCCCTGGTCGGCGTTACGTCGACGGCGCAGCAGCAACAGCCCGCCGCCAAGCAGGACGACGATGACCGCCACCACGGGGAGGACGGGCAGACCGCCGGACCCGGCGTCGACGGCGCGGTCACCGGCGCCTTCGCGGGGTTCGCCGGCCTCCCCCTTCCTGCCCGCCTTGGCGTCGGTGTGACTGGCGGGCAGCGCGAGCGCCACGGTCGGCTCCGGCGAGGCGACCGCCGGTGCCTTCTTCACCGGGTCGCCGCAGCCACTGGACGGGAAGCCGTCGATCCCGCAGACCAGGCTCTTCTGCTCGCGGACGTCGGCGACGGCGGCGAGCACCTGCGCGGAGGTCGCCTTGGCGTCCACGACGGCGCACGCGCCCCGGGGCTTCGCGGGCTGCTGCCCGCCGGGCGCCTCGTCGGCCACGCCGTAGTCGAGGACGACCCCGACCCGCTTCTTGCCTGCCTGTGCCTTGCTGCTGCCGCACAGCTCGGCGAAGTCGGCGGCCGCCCGCGGCAACCGGGGCGGCGACTTCTCACCGGACACCGCGAACCGCCAGCCGTCGACGGCGCCGTCCTTCGGGATGACCGAGCCGGGCCCGACCGACGCCATCTTCCAGGCGTTGTCCTTCCACTGGAAGAAGCCCCAGTAGCGGTACGCAGACGCCTGCGCGACGCCCGCGCCGACGGTCGTGGCGAGCAGACCGGCGGCCAGCACGGTCGCCAGGGTGGTCAGGAGGAAGGCCGCAGCGGAGCGCCGCGTGACCTTCGGAACGAGCCTCATCCGATGTCCTCTTCTCGTGGTGCGGTCACGGCCAAGGGAACCGGGACCACACATGAGAACGCCCCCGGCTACGTGCGGCGTGGAACGCCGGTAGCCGAGGGCAGGGCTCGGGTGCGTGACCCGCGCTCCGCCCGCAGACCTCGACGGGTGTCGTGGAGCCGGTCGTCGTCGGCAGGTGCTCCGGCTCGCCGCGGGCACCCGGTGAGTTCGCTCGAGCCCGGCTCGACCGGGTGGTCGGGTCAGGTCGTACGGACGTGCGGGCACGCGGCCTACGGTTGCGGGTCAGCGCCGGAATCGGACCGGCTTTCCCTGCGTGCGAGACCCGGTGGGTCCCGCCCGACGACGTCGTGCAGGACGGACGCTCTCACGGCCGGCCCGGGAAGTCAAAGATGTCCGGAACTCGGCGAGACGTTCGGGTGGGAAGGACCTGAGGACCTGTACCTGGTTCCTGTGCGACCGACCCCGGCCGTGCCCGACCAAGCAGACCACGGCGAAGCCGGGGAAAGCTCTAAGCTCGGCTTTCATGACCTGGACGTGGCGACTCGAAGATTCCGAGGGCAACCCCGTGGACGCCGGTGAGCTCGCCCGCCGCGAGTTCCCCTCCCAGAGCGACGCCGAGAGCTGGATCGGTGAAACCTGGCGCGAACTCGCCGGAAGCGGTGTCGACCAGGTGACGTTGCTCGAAGCCGGGCGCGAGGTCTACGGCCCGATGAGCCTGCATCCCGCCGACTGACCGACCAGCCGGGGTGACCCCGGACCTGATCGGGCGGGCCGGCAGTCGTACGCCCTAGATCTTCTCGCCGCCGGGCTTGACCTGTGGCTTCGGCATCCGCAGCCGGCGGATCTGGGTCGAGCGCATGATGCCGTACGACAGCGCGCCGCGGTGGCTGTCGTTGGGGAACTCCTCGCGCAGCCGCTTCTTCAGCCGCCGCCCCAACAGGAGCAGGTCCAGCGGCACGATGATGATCGCCACCAGCCAGAGGTAGGTCGCCACCACCCGCACCTGCGGCATCGGCAAGGTCATGAAGATGAAGATGACCAGGAAGTACGGCAGGAGGTACTCCGCCGGGGTGCGGCGGGAGTCGACGTAGTCGCGGACGAACCTCCGCACCGGGCCCTTGTCCCGGGCCGGGAGGTAGCGCTCGTCGCCGGTGGCCATCGCCTGCTGGATCTTGGCGCGCTCCGAGCGGGACTTCTCCCGCTGCTGGCGGATCGCCTCCTTGCGGTCGCGTGGCGCGCTGACCCGGGTCTTGCGGGCCTGCTCGGCTTCGCGGCGCTTGGGCGTGGGGCGTCCCTTGCCGCCGGTGCCGCCGGCCTTCGTGGACGGCGTCGGCTCGGTGGCCGTCTCGGCGGGGGCCTCGGTTGTCGTACGGCGTCGGAACACGCCCACAGAGTAACGGTCCGGCAAATCTGTGCCCCAGCCCGCCCGGGCGGTCACCGACGGTGCCGTCCGCTGCGGGATCGGACCACGGGCTCCGCCGGGAAATCCCCGGAGAACACTCCGGAAACTCCGCCGGAAACTCCGCAGGACACCCCCTGAGGAAGTCCGCCGGGAACTCCGCGGGATCGCGGCTCGTCTAGGGGAAATGTCCGGGGGAGGTGGGGTCGCCCTTGTACGTTCGTCGGCATAGGGTGAACCCACACACGACGCCGTCCCGTGCCATCCGCGGCAGGGAGGCACGACCGGCCTGGAGACGAAGGGGGCGGCCGACCTCGATGGGTATTCTCAACCGCTTCGCGATGATCTTCCGCGCGAAGGCCAACAAGGCGATGGACCGCGCCGAAGACCCGCGCGAGACGCTCGACTACTCCTACACGAAGCAGCTGGAAATGCTCCAGAAGGTCCGGCGTGGTGTGGCTGACGTCGCGACCAGCCGCAAGCGGCTCGAGCTGCAGATGAACCAGCTCAACCAGCAGTCCAGCAAGCTCAAGGACCAGGCACAGAAGGCGCTGTCCATGGGGCGGGAGGACCTGGCCCGTGAGGCGCTGACCCGGCGGTCCGGCGTGGAGCAGCAGATCGGCGACCTCAGCACCCAGCACGCCACGCTGCAGGGTGAAGAGGAGAAGCTCACCCTCGCGGCGCAGCGCCTGCAGACCAAGGTCGAGGCGTTCCGCACCAAGAAGGAGACCATCAAGGCCACCTACACGGCTGCCGAGGCGCAGACCCGGGTCGGCGAGGCGTTCACCGGCATCTCCGAGGAGATGGGCGACGTCAACCTCGCCGTGCAGCGGGCCGAGGACAAGACGGCCGAGCTGCAGGCCCGTTCCGGTGCGATCGACGAGCTGCTTGCCTCCGGCGCGCTGGACGACGTCACCGGCACCAGCAAGGACGACATCTCCCTGGAGCTGGAGCGCATGGCGTCGGGCAACGACGTCGAGAGCGAGCTGGCCGCGATGAAGGCCCAGCTCGGCGGGGGCTCGGCCCCGGCCCGGCAGATCGAGGGACAGGCAACTCCGGGCGAGCAGGCAGCGCCGTCCGCGACGCAGCAGTCCGCCCAGCCCGCACCGGACCAGCCACAAAGGCAGGGTGAGGGATCGTGATCGTCCGCATACTCGGCGAGGGGCAGCTTCGGGTACCCAACGAGCACCTCGACGCGCTGAACGAGCTCGACGCGCGACTCGAGGCCGCGGTCAACGCCGGGGACGAGGAAGGTTTCCGGGGGGCCCTGACGGGTCTCCTCGAGCAGGTACGCGCGGTGGGCACGAAGCTGCCGGACGACTCGCTGGAGGAGTCCGACCTGTTCCTGCCGCCGGAGGACGCAACGGTCGACGAGGTGAAGGAGCTCCTGGGGGAGGAAGGCCTCATCCCCGGATAGATCGGGTGGGGTCCACCAACCCGACCACAGCAGGTGAGCGAACTCATACGTCACACGCGCGAGCGCCGGGAACATTCTGGTGCTCGCGCGTCGTCGTATGAGTGACCCTTCAAGGAGCGGTGAAACACATGGCTCGCACACGATTCCAACCCGACCGGGGCCTCACCTCGCGGATGGTCCTGGTCATGTTCCTGCTCGGCCTGCTGTATGTCGCGGCCGTCGGCGGGCTCATCGCCGCCGGGCTGAACCTCGCCTGGGTGATCATCATCGCCGGCGGGTTCCTGCTGGCACAGTGGTTCTTCTCCGACAAGATCGCCCTCGCCGCGATGGGGGCCCGCGAGGTCTCTCCCGACGAGGCGCCCGAGCTGCACGCGGTGATCGACCGGCTGTGCGCGCTCGCCGACATGCCCAAGCCGCGGGTAGCCATCGCGCCCACGGACATGCCGAACGCCTTCGCCACCGGCCGCAACCCCAACAAGGCCGTGGTCTGTGTCACCACGGGCATCATGAGGAAACTGGACCGCACCGAACTCGAGGCCGTTCTGGCTCACGAGCTGTCCCACGTCGCCCACCGCGACGTCGCGGTGATGACAATCGCGTCGTTCCTCGGCGTACTGGCCGGCCTGGTCGCCCGGTTCGGGATGTACTCCGGCATGGGCCGCGGCAGCCGGGACAACAACGCCGCGCTGGTGTTCGCGGTGGTCTGGCTGGCCAGCATCGCGGTCTACGTGATCAGCTTCCTGCTCACCCGGGCGCTGTCCCGCTACCGCGAGTTCGCCGCCGACCGGGCCGGTGCCTACCTCACCGGCCAGCCCTCGGCGCTGGCGTCCGCCCTGACCAAGATCTCCGGCGACATGTCCGCGATCCCCACCCGGGACCTGCGCAGGTCCCAGCCGGCTCAGGCGTTCTTCTTCGCCCCGGCCGCGGTGGGGAGGTCGCTGGGCAACCTGCTGTCCACCCACCCCACGACCGAACAACGCCTGGCCCGGCTGGCGCAGGTGAGCGCCGAGCTCGGCAAGCCGATGCTCTGAAAGAAGTGACGCACGCGTGGGCGCCCGCTGACCGTGGGCGCCCACGGCCACGCTCCGTCCCCAGCGGAACCGAAAGGCTGCCGGCATGAAGTTCCTCGACGCGCTCCTCGGGCGTAGCCAGCCGAAGAGGCCCGACCTCGACCAGCTGTTCGGGCTTCCGCAGGCGGCACTGACGCTGCAGGCGGCCGCGGACTTCCGGCCTACCGGCGTGGGCTCGGTCTGCTACCGCGCCGCCGAGGGCGGGGCCTTCGCGACCACCCAGGCCGACATCCAGGAGCTGCTGGACGCCGACGAGGGCCCGAAGGTCGAGCGGGTCACCGACGACTACGGCTTCACCTGGCTGGTCGTACGCCACGACCCGGAGGACACCTCCGGCCTGGTCACCGACCTGCACGCGGTCAACTCCTCGCTGGAGGCGGCCGGGTTCGGCCCGTCCCTGCTGTGCTCGCTGGTCACCTTCGTCAACGGCGACGGCCGCAGGCTGGCGCTGGTCTACCTCTACAAGCGCGGCGCGTTCTACCCCTTCGCGCCGCTGTCCGGCGAACGCCGGGACAACGCGCTGGAGCTGCAGGCTCGCGGCCTGGTGGCCAACGACCTGAAGATCGAGCAGGACCTGTCCCGCTGGTTCCCGGTGTGGGGTGCGCCCGGCATGTGAGCCGGGAGCCCGAGAGGGGTCTGCCTGCGGGCGGTCAGAGGAACGCGCCGGAGGGCAGGTACGGCGCCGGCGGGCGCATGTGGCGCAGGCACAGGTAGCCCTCGGTCCGCAGGGACAGCCCGGCAGCCAGGGCCACGTCGACGGCCCACTCCTGGTCGGCGGTGAGGTAGTCGACATGTACGTCCGCGCCTTCCGGTGACACCGCCAGCGCGGCCCACAGCAGCCGCTGGGCGATCTTGCGGCTGGTGGCGGCCAGCAGCACCGGTGACCCGGACGGGTCGACGAAGCAGTAGCCGCTCCCGGTGAAGGTGTCGGACACCAGCAGGCCGTACTCCGCGCACAGGAACTCGTGGTCGACGCCGTGCGCGGCGCCGCGCACCCGCCGGTCCACCGAGGCGCACAGATCCTGGTCGCCGGGCCCACCGGTCCGTACGCCGTCCACCACCGGAATCGCCGAGCGGTCGACCGTACCGGCGACCCGGATCGTGGGGTGCAGGGTGAAGCCGGCCAGCCGGTAGCGACGGGCGGCTCGCGGATCGGCGGTGGAGATGATGATGCCGCGCAGGCAGCCCTGGCTGTAGCCGAGGGCCGCGTCCAGCAGCGCCGCGCCGACACCCGCACCCTGTGCCTGCGGGTGGACGAAGAAAGCCGACAGTCCCCAGAGCTTCTCCCGGCGCAGCGACATCGCCACTCCGACCACTTCGCCGTCGGTCTCGGCCACCCAGCATCCCTCCGCGTCGTGACGCAGGAGGTGCTTGGCGCGGCGTTCCCAGCGGCCGCTCCAGTCCGGCGTCGGCGGGCCGGCGGGCGGGGCGGGCAGCGAGGCCGGCCGGGTCGCCGAGCGGCTCAGTTGCAGCTCCTCGTGGGTGAGCGCGCGCGCCGCCCCGATGTCGTCGTCACGCATCGGCCTGATCAACACGGTCCGACCCTATTACTCGGCATTACGCCGCACCCGGTGGTCGGCGTTGGTGCGGCGCCCCCAAGCACCCCGGAGCGGCGTGGACCGCGCCGACCCGCAAGGATGGCGCCCGTGCGCGTGTTGATCGCTCCCGACAAGTTCGCCGGCACCCTCACGGCGGTGGAGGCCGCGCAGGCGATGGCCGCCGGCTGGCACGACCAGGCGCCGGACGACGAGGTGGTGACCGTCCCGATGTCGGACGGTGGCCCGGGCTTCGTCGACGTCCTGTCCGCCGCACTGGGCGGTGAGCTGCTCGCGGTCACGGTCACCGGCCCGCTCGGTGAACCCACCCCGGCAACCGTCCTGCTGCACGAGGGCACCGCCTACGTCGAGACGTCGCAGGCCTGCGGACTGGACCTGGTCCCGCCCGGGCGCCGGGACCCCGAACGCGCCACGACGTACGGCGTGGGCGAACTCGTCGCGGCCGCCCTGGAGTCGGGCGCTCGCCGGTTGGTGCTCGGCCTCGGCGGCAGCGGCACCAACGACGCGGGTGCGGGCCTGCTCGCCGCGCTCGGTGCGACCGCGCAGCCGGCCGGGGCCCTGGCGTCCGGAGGCGCGGCACTGGCCGGGGTGACGGCGCTCGACCTAGCGCCCGCCCGGGCGCGGCTCGCCGGAGTCGAGGTCCTCGCCGCCAGCGACGTCGACAACCCCCTGCTGGGCCTGCGAGGTGCGACGAACGTCTTCGGCCCGCAGAAGGGTGTCGCGGAGGAACGCCGGGTCACCCTGGACGCGGCCCTGGAACATTTCGCCGACCGGGCCGACCGGTCTTTGGCCGACGCGAAGGGCGCCGGCGCTGCCGGCGGTCTCGGCTACGCGGTGTTGCTGCTCGGTGGCACCCGGGTGCCCGGCATCGAGACGATCTCGGCCGCGGTGGGGCTGCCGGAGCGGGCGCGGGCGGCGGACCTGGTGCTCACCGGTGAGGGGTCCTTCGACTTCCAGTCGGCCAGCGGCAAGGTGGTCTCCGGCGTCGCGGCGGTGGCCGGGGACGCGATCCGGCCCTGCGTAGTACTGGCCGGGCAGGTGCTGGTCGGAATCCGGGAAATGCGGACGATGGGCGTCGAATCCGCCTATTCGCTGGTGGAACTCGTGGGCCGGGAGCGGGCTCTCGGCGCGCCACGGGACAGTCTGGTCGAGCTGGCCCGGCGGGTGGCGCGAACCTGGTCACGCTGAGGCCCTTCGAGGTCCCGATGGACGTCGTACCGGCCGAACTATGCGACCATGGACGAGTGCATCGGAATGTACGGTGCCCCCGCAGGCGTTGAGCCTGCGACAACTATCTCCGGGACAACCACGGGAGTCCGAAGGATGACCATTCAGGGCGACGTGACCCAGCAGGACCAGCAGGCCGACGGCGTGGTGCTCACCGACGCGGCCGCGTCGAAGGTCAAGAGCCTCCTCGAGCAGGAGGGTCGGGACGATCTTCGTCTGCGCCTCGCCGTGCAGCCCGGTGGCTGTTCGGGTCTGCGCTACCAGCTCTTCTTCGACGAGCGCGACCTGGACGGCGACACGGTCCGTGAGTTCGGGGGCGTCGGTGTGGTCGTCGACCGGATGAGCGTTCCGTACCTGCAGGGTGCGGTGATCGACTTCGTCGACACCATCGAGAAGCAGGGCTTCACCATCGACAACCCCAGCGCCACCAGCTCCTGCGCCTGCGGCGACTCCTTCCACTGAGTCCAACCGCACGACCTGTCCCTTACCGGCGGGTCGGCGTAGCTGACGGCTGTCGAGCCTTTGACGGCCCCACCGGGGCGGACCTCGTGTCCGCACCGGTGGGGCCGTCGTCGTTCCCGATGTGGCCGCGCCGGCTCCCGGTGAGGCTCAGTGCCGCTCCGCCGGGTGGTCCACGCCGAGGAAGATCGGGTTGGTGAACGCCGCCATGCCCTCGAAGACGGTCGGCTGGGAGGAGGTGTGGCGTACCTCCACACGGACGTACTTCGAGACCGCGGCGGTGGTGGTCCACGTGACCTGGGCGGCCTCGCCCTGCTCTGTCCCAGCCTCGACCTCGACCTCAGCTTGACCGTCGACCTCGGGTCGAGAGTCGCCCGCCGGAGCCGGCCTCGAACCCGTCCCGGTGGGCGTCGGCAGCGGCAGCTGGGCGAGGGTTCCCTCGTCGGAGACGAAGCGGACGAACCCGCTCTCGACGCCGCGTACCGTCACCGCGAGTTCCACCGGCGCGTCGGACCCGACGGGCAGCCGCTCGCCGATGCCGGCGGTCCGGCCGGCGCCGGTCGCCTGGAAGGTCACCTCCACGGCGGCCGACTCCGCGACGTAGCTGCGGCCCGCGCGCACGCCGGCGAGGATCGCGTCCCGGCTGAGGTCCTCAGCCCACACCACCGTCTGGCCGAGTCCGACCGTGTCGCCGTGGGCGTGGGTGTCGCTGCTGCCGACGGCGGGCAGCCACCGTCCGCCGTCGAGGCCCGCGCCGCCTGCGACCAGGGCCGCGTCCCACTGCCGCAGCGACACCTCGTCGTCGGGCGTCCACGGGCCGTTCCACACCTCCACCGCGTCCACCTCGGCGAAGCCGAACTTCCAGGCACAGCCGACGTACGGGCAGAACGGGTGGGCCGCGATCGCCAGTCCGCCGAACCCGTGCAGCGCCTCCGCGACCCGGTGGAGCACGCCGTCGACGGCCCGGAACCGCCAGTCGATCCAGGTACCCGCCGGCAGGCCCGCCACCACCAGGTGGCCGTTGCGGGTGGTGACCTCCTCGCCATTGACGACCAGCAGGTCTTCCGGCACGTGGTGGCCCCAGACGCCGTGGGCCGAGGTCGTGTTGTGCTCGGTCGAGACGACGAAGTCCAGGCCGGCCGACCGTGCGGCGGCGACGAGTTCGGCCGGTTCCCGTACGCCGTCGGAGTGGACGGTGTGCGTGTGCAGGTCGCCCCGGTACCACGTCGGCCCACGACCGGTCGCTCGGAGCGGGGCGGGGTTCGGAACGAACGGTTCACCGGGCTCGCCGGGACGCAACGTCACCTCGACCCGGTAGGCGAGGCCCTGCGGCGCGACAGTGTAGGGGCCGAGCGCGACGTGCCAGGTCCCGGGCTGGATCGGTCCCGGCAGGTAGCCGGGGGTGGCGTCGGAGGCGGAGATGACGAACGCGTCGCGGGCGCCGCCGGACCAGCCGCGGAACCCGGCCGGGTCCCCGCCGCGGTGCCCGCGCGGGTCGAAGACGCCGATGTCGAGTGCGTTCCCGGGTACGCCGGGCGGGGTGGCGGGCCGGTCGTACTCGTAGCGGACGGCGAGTTCGGCGACGCCGCGGGGAACGTCGACAGGGAGGTAGACCCAGTCGGGCGCGCCGGGCCCCAGCCGGCCCTCCAGGATCCGGGTGAGGTCGTCCCGCCGGCTGGTGGCGGCTTCGGGCTCGGATGGGGTGTCCGCGGAGAACGTCACGGGTCCGAGTATGGCTGCGGTACCGCGATGGTGAAGCCGGTGCCGGGACCGGCCGCAGGCTCCGAGGTTCAGTGGGGGGAGGAGGTACGGCGGCCGAAGCCGGCGAGGAACCGGCCGATCCGGGTGGCCGGCACGGACTCCGGCCGCGGCGGCTGCGGATCGGAGGGGAGTTCCTCCGGCCCGGGCGGCGACACGACACCGCCGCGGCGGGCGTGCCGACGTGCCAGCGTGAGGTACCCCTCGGCCACCGCGGTCGGTGGCCCGCTGCGCAGCCGCCGGCTGCGTTCCAGCCAGACCTGCGCCTGCCGGGCCGCTGCCACCTCGTCGTGCGGGCGGCGGCGTTCCTCCAGCAACAGCCCGGTCAGCTCGGGGGCGACCAGCACGGCCGAGCCGAGGTGCTGCAGGCACCTGGCCTGGCCGGTGGTGTCGGCGATCTGGCGGAACCCGGTGAGCGCGCGCTGCCAGCGAACGACCGCCGCCGGGGACCTGCCCTGCATCCAGGCGGCGACGCCGCGGAGTTCGTGGGTGTACGCCAGTCCACTCGGGTCGGCGCTGTCGGCGGCCCGAAGCTCGGCCAGGTCAAGCCGGTCCAGCGCCCGGTCGGGCAGTCCCTGGCGCAGGTGGACCTCCGCCATCGTCAGCAGCGTGGTCACCTCGCCGGACACGTCCCGAACCGGCAGTGCGGCCCAGCACAGGTAGAGCTCCTGCTCGGCGTCGCGCAGTCGTACTCCCGCGGCGGTCGGATCGTCGGTGGCGGCGGCCAGTGCCAGCAGGTGCAGCGCGGTCTCGTGGTGCCGGCGTGCCTGCAGGGCGGAGGCGTACCTGCGGTTGCGGACCGGCAGCCGGGTGTGCGCGACCCGCGTGAGTTCGCTCTCCGCCTCGGCCAGCCGTCCCGCCTGGCGCAGTGCGGCGGCGTGCCGGATCCCGGCGAGCTGGGCGAGGTCCGGCCGCCGCGACCGTCGCAGGACGCGGACGAACTCCGCGGGCTGTCCGCCCGGGTCGCCGGGCCGGCCGGTCCGGGCGCGCCAGCAGTCCAGGGCGTCGGCGAGGGCGCAGAGGTCGTCGACCAGGCCGGAACCCAGACCCGCACCCGCACCGGCACCCGGACCTGCACGCCCACCGGCACCCAGGCCGATTCCGTGCCCGGCATCCGGTCCGCGCCCGGAACTCGCGCCCCATCCTGTGGCCGTTGCTGCATCGAGCCCGGGCTCCTCGTCGCGTGGAGCGCCCGCCAGCAGTGCGTCCAGCAGTGGCTCCGTCGTCTCGAACCACCGGGCCGCCGCCGCGGCGCCACGAGGGGAGTCCAGCGCCCGCATCCAGGTGTGGGCCAGGGTTGCGTAGTGGCGGACGAGTGCCTGCCGGGCCACCGCCGCGCCCGGAGCGCCCTCTGAGGAGTTTCCCAGTGCGCGGACCACCGTCCGAATCTCGTCCGGCAGACGGTACCGCCCGGCCGCGGTCTCCCGGATGAGCCGGCGGTCACGCAGTTCGGCGACCGGATCGGGTGGGGGCTCGACCTGCCTGCCCGGTAGGGGGTCCTCCCCGCGTTCCAGGATCTCGATCAGGTCGTCCAGGCTGCCGCGTACCGCCTCGATGGCCTCCACGGTGAGCTCTGTCACCGAGAGCTCGGCCAGCGCGCCCAGCAGCAACCTGCCGCGCCGGGACAGGCTGTCCCCCGTGCGTTCCAGGATCGCGGTCCAGACCGCCTCCATCCCGGGCCGGCAGGACTTGGCGCGGAACGCGCCGAACGCGCTGAGGAGTTCCTCCGGCGTCCACGGTGCGCCCGGACGGGTGAACTCGCGGGCGAGGTCGTGTGCTGCCTTGGGGAGGCCGCCGCAGCGGGGGAGTACGCGGTCCAGCCAGCCACCGGGCAGGTCGCTCGGTCCGCCCGCGGCCACCCAGACCGCGCGGAGGGTCTCGATGCCCACCGGCGCCAGCGTCACCACTTCGTACGGCCGGACGGGCGTTCCGTCGCCGTCGGGACCAGCGGACTGGTCGGCCGGGCCGACGTGGGCCGCCTGATACGGCACTGCGGGCTCGCCCCCCTCGAACGGCTCGAACAGCTCGGCCAGCCCCGGCCGCCCGACCACGAGCAGCCGGGGTTCGCGCGGCCGGGCGGACAGCACCGGTGCCAGCCACTCCAGCTGGCTGGTCGCGGTGAGGTTGTCCAGCACCAGCAGTACCCGGCGTTCGGTGAGTACGCCGTGCAGCCGGCGGGCCGCCTCCGGCAGGTCGGCGTCCGACGTCGGCGCGGTCTGCCCGAACGCCGGCAGCAGATGGCTCGCCAGGGTCAGCGGGCTGTCCGGCTCCCACGCCCAGCCGCGCAGGTCGAACGGCGCGACCTGGCCGGCCCGGATGGTGCCCAGCTCAAGGAGGGCGTGCACGACGCCGTCGGCCACCGCCGAGGTGCCGGTGCCGGGCTCGCCGACGATCGCGGCGACACCGTGCTCGCGCAGGGCGCGGACCCCGTGCGCGACGGCGGCGTCCCGGTCGTCCAGCACCGGCCTGGCCCGGTGCCAGGCGGGCCGGATGGGCGTACCCGGGGCGACCAGCGCCGGCTCCCTGCCCCGGCCGGCGGCCTGGGCGCGCCGCCGCTCGAGCACCCGGAGGATCACGGTGACCAGTCCGACACCGACCAGCACCACCACCAGTCCGGTCCGCACCGCGCCGTTGAGGTCGGTGCCGAGGGGACTGGTGTTCCACACGTCGGTGAGGACGTTCACCGCCACGCCGCTGAGCAGTGCCAGGGCGATCGCGCTGGTGCTGCGCAGGAGGAAGTGGAGCGGACCCGAACGCGGGCGGCGCAGCATCCACGGCTCTGGGCCGCCGAGATCGGTGACCTCGGCGGGGACGGCGCGTTCGGGTGGTCGCACCGAGCCCGGTTGGTAGCCGGGGCCCGACGGAGGGCCGCCCGGGCCCTGACCCGGCCCGGCCGAAGCGGTGCCGGTCTCCGGCAGAGCGCTCGGTGGCCGGTCGTCCACCGGCGGCGTACTCATCGCAGCACCCCGCTCATCGCAGCACCCCGCTCATCGCAACACCCCGCCGGTGAGGCCGGGGACCACCCAGCGCCGCCAGGTCAGCAGCAGGAGGATCGACGGCACTGCCGCGGAGACGACCGCCGCCGCGGCGACCGGCCCGGTCGAGGTGGCGAACTGCCGCGCCTCGCCCCACAGCACGAGCGTGAGCGGGCTGGCGCCCGGGCCGCTGACCAGGAAGCTCACGATGAAGTCGTCCCACACCAGGACGAACTCCACCACCGCCACCGCCACCAGCGCCGGCCCGGTGGTACGCCACACGCGGGTCGCCCCGGTGCGGTAGCCGGTCAGGCCGCCGAACGCGTCGGCGTAGCGGCCCTCGTTGCCCGCGGACAGCGCCGCCCGCAGCAGCAGGATGGCGAACGGCAGCCCGGCCGCGGCGTGCATCAGGACCAGCGGCAGCCGTGAGCCCGTCAGGCCTACCGCGGTGAACGCCTGGCGCAGCGGACCCACGTACATCTGCACCGGCAGCACGGCCAGGACGCTGAGGACGGCCAGGACGACGGTGAGCGCCCGGCCGCGTACGACCCCGGCCGCGAGCGCATGTGCGGGTACCACCGCGATGCTCACCACGAGCAGCGCGGAGCCGGTGGCCACGCCGAGGGTTCCGAGCAGCGCGCCGGGCAGTCCGGCGTTCCACACCTCCGCCAGCGAGGCGAGGCTGAGCAGGTGGCCCACGGGCTGCCACCAGCCGAGCATGCCGGCGTCGCCCGGTGCGCGGATCGCGGTCGCCAGGAGTACGAACAACGGGAACGCCCACAGCAGGCTGACCGCGATCCCGACCGTGGCGCTCAGCCACGGGACGCGGCGCCGCCAGCCGGCCAGCAACTGGCGGCGCCACCACGGCGGAGGCGGCTGGGGCACGCCGTGCGGGATGCGCATTCCCTTGCGGGCGCCCAGTGCGGCTGCGGCCACCACCGCGAGCAGGACGAGCGCGATCGCTGCGGGTTCGCCCTGCTCCGTGGCCGACGTGGTGAGCCGCCACCAGCGCACCGACACCACGTCCACCTCGTCCTGCATCGGCACCGGCACCACGATCAGCACCAGGTCGAAGATCCGGGCGGCCGCGACGAGGAGGGTGAGGACGATGACCGCGGTGACCGGCCGGAGCATCCGCCACTGAAGTCGCCACACGCCGTCCAGTCGGCCGGTCGGTCCCTGCAACCGGGCGCGGCGGATGAGTTCGGGCGGGATCGCCTCCAGGCCGGCCCGGAACAACGACACCACGAAGCCGAGCCAGGTCCAGGCGAACGCCGACACCAGCACCCACCAGACCCACCACGGGCCGAGCCAGACCGGGCTGCCGCCGAAGAGGTAGGTCAGCATGGCGGTGGCGGTTCCGCGTTCGGGTGCGGGGTCGAAGATGATCCGGAAGGCCGCGCCGGACGCCAGTGCGGACAGGCCGAACGGCAACATCAGCACGTTGAGGAAAGCCACCGACCAGCGGCCGAGCCGCCGGCTGAGCAGCGCGATCCAGAAGCCGACCAGCACCAGTGCCAGCGCCACCACCAGCCAGCCGATGGTGTTCAGGAAAGCCCGTCGGGAGTCCCCGTCGGTGAACACCTGGGCGAGGTACCCGAGGTGCGGCCGGCGCGGCGACCCGAGCGCCGAGCCGGCGGTGAGGAGCGTCGGGACCACCAGCAGCGCGACCAGGAGCGTGGCGGCCGCCACGAGCAGGGCTGCGTACAACCCGGCGAAGCCGCGGCCGCCGGGGACGAGCGGGCCGGACATCGGCCGGCTGGTGACCTCCAGCCGCAGGCCGCGGTGACTGTGGATCACCATCGGCCGCCTCCGGTCCCGGTGCCGGTGTCCCGGGACGTGCCGCCGGGGTCTCCGGGGTCTCCGGGGTCTCCGGTGTCTCCGGGGTCCTCGGGGTCCTCGGGGTCGGACGCCCGCTCGCGCTCCTCGGCCAGCCGCATCCGGGCGACGAACCGCTCGACGGCCGCGTCCACGGTCCGGCCCTCGCCGCCGTCGTGCTCCGGCGACACGTCGACCAGGAAGTCCTTCAGCGCCCGCCACATGCCTTCCCGGGAACCGACCGCGCCGAGTTGGTCGGACAGGTCGAAGTGGAAGGTGCCGGTGCGCAGTTCGGCCGCGAGGGGTGCGGCCTGCGGCGAGTACGAGCCGGCGGGCGTGTCGTGGTCCGCGGCGATGAAGCCGCCCGTACTCGCGATCCACGGACGTGGGGCGAGCGGGTGGGCGAGCCGGCGGAGCAGGTCGACAGCGTTCGGACCGGCGGGCCGGGTGAGCACCATGACGTCGCCGCCGGCGACCAGCGGCGCAGGCAGGTCGGACGACATCCGCGGGAAGCGGAACACCCCGATGCGGCCCGGGTCGTCGGTGCCGCCGGACCCGCGCACCGATCCGTGGCCGGCGGGGAGCCTGCCGGAGGAGGACCTGCCGGGGGAGTTGTCGCCGTCACCTGTGGCGAACCGGCGTACGTACGGCTCGGCGTAGTCGGCCACCACCACCATCGCGGCCCGGTGGTAGCCGAACACCTCCAGCACTGCCTCGGGGAACTGCCGGACCAGCGACCCGGTCACGCCGCCGGCCAGTGTTCCGGCCGGACTCCACAGGTCGGCCAGGCGGCGCAGGCACGCCCGCACGGGTGCGCTGCCCCACAGGGCGGGCCGGTGTGCGGGGTCGCGGGCCAGTCGCTCGTACGTCGAGGGCGAGGTGCCGACCAGGACGTTCTCGAAGAAGTCGGTGAGCGACCACCCGTCGGCCACGCCGAGGGCGAGGGGGCGCCGGCCTGCCGACCGCAGGGCCTGGTTGAGCCGCAGCCACTGGGCCCAGGTGCTCGGCGGCCGCAGGTGCAGGCGGCGGAACAGGTCGCGGTCGTACCACACCGCCGACTTGTTCGACATCTTGAACGGCAGGCCGTACGGCAGGAGGCGGCCGGGACCGTTCGCGCGCGGGCCGGCCGCGAACAGCAGCGACCGCCACACTGGTGCGTATCGAGCGGCGGACCCGGCCGACCCGACGGGGGAGTCCGGCCACAGGTCGGTGGGGATCGGCGCCAGCGTGTCCAGGTGGCGGCGCAGTTCACCCGGAAGCGGCAGCATCACGAGGTCCAGCCGTCCCGCGCCGCGCGCCGCCGGCGCGGTCCCGATGTCGTCCCCGAACGGCACCGGCGTCACGTCGTAGGTCATCGGCCCGAAGCCGGGCAGGTGGTTCAGCCCGGCCAGCACGTCGCGGAACGCCCCCAGCTCACCCGCGCTCCAGCTCACGGCGACCCGAACCGTGGGGCGGTCGCCGAGGACGGTGGACCCGCCGCAGCCCGTGGCGGCTACGGCCAGCGGGGTCAGGGCCGCCGCGCGCAGGACGGCTCGCCGGGTCGGCGCGAGCGGCTCAGGCATGGCGGCTGCCGCGGCCAGTGTCCCGGGACGTGCCTCCGACGCGCTCACCGGCCCGGCCGGACGGCTCGCCGTCGCCGTCGCCCCTGTCGTCGTCGCCGTCGTCGTCGTTCCTGTCGTGGTCGCCCCGCCTGTCCCCAAGGCCGGCGACACTCGCGGGCTGTACGCCAACCGGGTCCGGGTCGAGCAGCCGGGTGCGGGCCGGGTCGGTGGTGAGCACCAGCCCGGCCACCTCCGCGAACAGCCCCCTCGGCCCGGGCACAGCCGCCGGGTCCAGCCGCAGGCGTTCGAACTCCAGCGCCGCGTCCCACGTGGGCAGGTCGGGGGAGTCCTCCACCACCAGCGCGCACGGCCGCCAGCACAGCGCCATCGCGAACCCGGCGAGCTGGCGCTGGCCCACGGTGAGCTGTTCGGGGTAGCGACCCAGCAGTCGGCGCAGCCCGAGCCGGGTCGCGGTGTCCCGGGCCTGCGCGGCCGCCCGCCGGCGGGACACCCGGACCGTGGGACAGCTCGCGCGGGTGAGGTTCTGCTGGAGGGTCAGCCCGGGTTCGAGTCCGCCCGAGGCCGGGACGTACCGCACCCGGCACTGGTCGTCGTTGCCGGCCCGGTGCCGTCGGCGCCGGTGGTGGTCGTCGGGTTGCTCCAGGGCGTTCACGTCGTCGACGAGTACCCGTCCGCCGGTCGGTGCGACCAGCCCGAGCACCACCTCGAGCAGGTCGCGCACCGACTCCTGGTCACGTACGACGGCCGCGCGGACGGTGCCGACGGGCACGGTCAGCGACCAGGACGTGCACACGCCCTCGACGCTGAGGTCGTCCAGTCGCAATCCGGCCATGCCGCTCCCCGTGCCGACAGCCGACAGGTAGCCCACCCGACAGACAGGTAGCCCACCTTAGATGATCATGCTCACCCCGCGACCTACCCGAAGATCACCGGAGTCAGGTCGGGGTCGGCGAGGTCGTCGTCCAGCGGGTGCACCGGCCGGACGACGTGCTGGTAGTCGAGCCGGAGCAGGTCCTGGTCGACGCCTCCCGGGGTCAGCGCCAGCACCCAGCCCTTGGCCGCCTGGTAGAGGTCGGGCTGGAGATAGCCGATCTTCACGGCGGTCAGGTCGTGGTCGGCCGGCTCCAGCCCGAGCGCCTGCAGGTGGGCGACGTAGTGGAACGGTTTGCGCCTGCTGGTGAGCACCGCGGACACCCCGCCGGAACGCACCACCGCGATGTCACCGCCCACCTGGTCGTCGCGGGTGACGTGGGTGACCTCGCCGCTCATCGCCACCGGCTCGCCGCCGCCGAAGACACCGCCGACCTGGACATCGACCCGAGCGCCGACACCGGCGTCCACGCAGGTGCGTACGGCGTCGGGGGCGACGCAGCTGGCCCAGATCGCGGTGCGTTCACCGGAGGCCAGCGCCGGGGTGGCCAGCAGGTGGCCGAGCAGCCAGGCGACGTCGTTGGACCCGCCCGCGGTGGGGTTGTCCCCGGAGTCGCTGACGAAGAACGGCCGTTGGCCGGACTCGAACGCCTGCGCCACGCACCAGTCGGCAGGTCCCGCCGGGGCACAGAACTCGAACTCGTGCCGGGCGTCCCACCAGGCCCTGGCGATCCGCTCGGCCTGGGCGCTGACCACGCCCTGGTCGGTGCCGTACACCACGACGGTCGCCGCCGACCGCGGCTCGTCCGCCCAGGCGTACCCGACCCACAGCGAGGCGTCCATGACGCCGTCGAGGCGCTCGGCCTCCTCCACCGAGGCGTAGACGGACTTCGCCGGCTCCACCCGGGTGCTGGTCTTCTCGCCCGGGAGCAGAACCGGCACCCGCACCCACGCCCGCACAGGCCGGATCTCCTCGACCAGGCACCGGACGAGGTTGCGGACCGCCCGTTCGCGCGTCTCGACGTAGTCCAGGTGCGGAGCAGTGCGGTAGGCCGTGAGCAGGTCGACGGTCTCCGCGAGGTCCTCCGACACCTGGCCGTGCAGGTCCATCGACGCCGAGATCACGCAGTCCGAACCGACCAGTGACCGGATCCGGTGCGCCAGCGCGGCCTCCGCGTCACGCCGGCCCTCGACCGCCATCGCGCCGTGGATGTCGAAGTAGAACCCGTGCAGCTCGCCCTCGTCCAGCACGGCCCGCAGCCGCTCGAGGATCTCCGCCTCGATCGCGTCGTACACCTCCGGCAGCACCTGGCCGCCCGGCAGCGCGGACGCCTGCAGCAACGGGACGAACTCGACCTCGGGATGCTCCGGCAGCCGCCAGCCGGCCAGGAACGGGTAGCGGTCGGCGAGCTCCTCGCCCCGGCCGACACGGAAGTCGGCCAGGCCGGTGCGGTGGGTGGTGAACGTGCTCGACTCGGTGGACATGCCGGCGATGGCGATGCGGTAGGTCATGCCGGAGGTTCTACACCAGGGCAGGGACAGCCCGGATCTCGGAGTAGGCGGTGAGTCCGGGGCGCGAGCCGGGTTCAGTCCAGCGCGTACACCCTGCGGGCGGTGCCGCCGAACACGTCGGCGCGTTCGGACGGGTCCAGGTGCGCGGTCAGCTCCCGGGCGGCCGACACCCAGTCGGCGTACGACGAGGCCAGCAGGCACACCGGCCAGTCCGAGCCGAACATCACCCGGTCCGGGCCGAACGCCTCCAGCACCACGTCGACGTAGGGCCGCAGCGTGGCGACGTCCCAGGACGCCCAGTCGGCCTCCGTCACCAGCCCGGACAGCTTGCAGGTGACGTTGGGGTACGCGGCGAGCCGGCGGATCAGTCCTGCCCACGGCTCGCGTTCGCCCCGGGCGATCTCCGGCTTGGAACAGTGGTCGAGGACGAACGCCGCCTCCGGCAGTGCCTCCACCGTCTCCACCGCCGCCGGCAACTGCTCCGGCAACGTCAGCAGCTCGTAGCGCAGCCCGGCGCCCGCCACCGCGGCGAGGCCACGCCGGACGTCGGGGCGGCACAACCAGGCCGGGTCCTCCTCGCCCTGCACCCCGTGCCGGACGGCGCGGAGGAAGCGACCGCCCGGCGCGGCGGCCAGTTCGGCGAGATCGTCGGCCACCGAGTCCGCGGTGAGATCGACCCAGCCGGTCACCGCGCCCACCAGGTCGCTGCCCTCGGCGAGAGCGAGGAAGTCCCGCGTCTCGTCCAAATCGGGCACCGTCTGCACCAGAACGGTCCGGGTCACCCCGGCCGCCTTCGCGTGCGGCTCGAGGTCGGACAGGTGGAACGTCTTGTCGATCGGGGCCATCTGCGGCCCTGCGATCCACGGCTCCGGGCGGACGGACAGGTCCCAGACGTGGTGGTGGGCATCCACGCCGCCGGGATGGGCCGCCCCGCCAGGGCCGCCCACCCTGCCGGAGGTGGCCGAGCCGGCGCCGGCGTCAGGCGCCATACCGCTTCACCCCCGCGTCCGCGAGGTCGTCCCACAGAGCGTCCGGGACGTCGTACTCCATCATCTGGAGGTTCTCCTCCAGCTCGGCCACGCTCCGTGCGCCGGTGAGGACCGTCGCCACCGCCGGGTGCCACAGCGGGAACTGGATCGCCGCCGCCTTGAGGGGTACGCCGTGCCGCTCGCAGATCGCGGCCAGCTCCTGTGCCCGGGCGATCAGGTGCGCCGGCGCCTCCGCGTAGTTGTACGTCGCGCCCGGCCGGGGGTCGGCCAGCAGACCGGAGTTGTAGACACCGCCGATCACGATCGAGGTGTCCCGCTCCAGGCAGGCCGGCAGCAGGTCCTCCGCCCCTGGCTGCTCCAGCAGCGTGTAGCGCCCGGCCAGCAGCACCGCGTCGACGTCGGTCTCGCGCACGAACCGGGTCGGGATGCGGGACTGGTTCATGCCGACGCCGATCGCGCGCACCACGCCCTGGTCGCGGAGCTCGCGGACCGCGGGGTAGGCGACCGTGAGGGCCTCCTCCTCGTGGTCGTCGGGGTCGTGGATGTAGAGGATGTCCACCCGGTCCAGGCCGAGGCGTTCCAGGCTCTCGGTCACCGAGCGCAGGATGCCGTCCCGGCTGTAGTCGAACGCCGCCTCCGACGGAGGTGCGTCGGCGTACCCGTTGGCGTTCGGCCCGCCCTCGCCGCCGTCCGCGCCCTCCGCGGGCACGATCAGCCGGCCCACCTTCGTGGACAGGACGTACTCCGAACGGCCGGTTCCGGACAGCGCGGCGCCCACCCGGCGCTCGGCGGTTCCGTGCCCGTAGAGCGGAGCGGTGTCCAGGTAGTTGAGGCCGGCGTCCAGCGCGGCCTTCACCACCGCGGTCGCGGTCTCGTCCGCGACGGAGGTGAACAGCCCGCCCAGCGGGGCGGTTCCCAGCCCCAGCCGGGTGACCTCCACGTCGCTCGTGCCCAGCCGGTGCCGCTGCGTGGCCCGCTTGCCCATGCTTCGCCTCGCTTCGCGTTGCTTCGCACACGGCAGGGGCGTGGCGTACGGTCCGACGGCCGCTCGCCGCGATCAGTCGACCGGCCCCGCCCGGCCACGTGGCAAGCTGACTCCGGATCCTAGTGGTCGTCTGACGATTCGGCTGGTCGCGTGCGCGGCCGTCTCCGGTAGTCCGGCCGACGTTGCGAACCGCCATGCCCGAAAGAAGCAGCCACAAGAAGCCAACCCCCCCAGACATCCGGAACGAGGTGACCCGGTGGCGAAACTGGTCGCGGTCGACGTACACGACGTGCGGTTCCCGACATCCCTGGAGCTGCACGGCTCCGACGCAATGAACCCCGACCCCGACTACTCCGCGGCGTACGTCGTCCTGCGCACCAGCGACGGGCCCGACGGACACGGCTTCGCCTTCACCATCGGCCGGGGCAACGAGGTGCAGTGTGCCGCGATCCGGGCGCTCGCCCCGGCCCTGGTGGGCAGGGACGTGGAGGAGATCTGCGCCGACCTCGGCCGGGTCTACTTCGACCTCGTGGACGACTCGCAGTTCCGCTGGCTCGGTCCCGAGAAGGGGCTGATGCACATGGCGATCGGTGCTGTCGTCAACGCCGTCTGGGATCTCGCCGGCCGCCGCGCGGGCCTGCCGGTGTGGAAACTGCTCGCGGACATGACGCCGGAGCAGATCGTCGGCCTGGTCGACTGGCGCTACCTCCGTGACGCGCTCACGCCGGAGGAGGCGCTCGACCTGCTCCGGGCGGCCGAACCCGGCCGGGCCGCCCGCGAGGAACGCCTGCGTGCACGTGGCCTCGCGGCGTACACCACCACGCCGGGATGGCTCGGGTACGACGACGCGACCGTCGACCGGTTGTCCCGGCAGGCCGTCGCGGACGGGTTCGGCCAGATCAAGCTGAAGGTCGGCCGGGACGTCGACGACGACCGGCGCCGCCTGGGCGTGGCCCGCCGGGCGGTCGGCCCGGACGTCCGGATCGCGGTGGACGCCAACCAGTGCTGGGACGTCGCGGAGGCGGTGCGCTGGGTGGGCCGACTGCGCGAGTTCGACCTGTGGTGGGTGGAGGAGCCGACCTCGCCCGACGACGTGCTCGGCCACGCCGCGATCCGGCGCGAGATCGCCCCGATCCGGGTGGCGACCGGCGAGCACGCCCAGAACCGCGTCATCGTCAAGCAGCTGTTGCAGGCGGGTGCGATCGACGTCCTGCAGCCGGACGCGGCCCGGGTCGGCGGGGTGAACGAGAACGTCGCGATCCTGCTGCTGGCGGCGAAGTTCGGCGTGCCGGTGTGCCCGCACGCCGGAGGAGTCGGCCTGTGCGAACTCGTACAGCATCTGGCGATGTTCGACGAGGTGGCCGTCGGCGGGCACCGGCCCGACCGGGTGGTGGAGTACGTCGACCACCTGCACGAGCACTTCGTCGACCCGGTGCGGATCGTGGACGGCGCCTACGCCGCGCCGACCGCGCCCGGCATGTCTGCGGAGCTTCGCCCGGCCACGCTGGCCGACTACCGCTATCCGGAGGGTCCGGTGTGGGCGGGCTCGCCGGCACCGGCGGGCACCGTCGTGAACGACGAGGGCGGCAGTGGGCCCTGGCCCGCGGGGGTCGCGGTCGGCGGCTGAGCGTACGCCGCGGGTCCCGAGCCGGCGGCGATTCGGCGGACAGGCGTCAGCCGCGCAGCTTGACCACCCGGCCGGAGGATCCGTCGACCAGCGGCCGAGCACCGACCGGCGTGTCCAGGTGAACCTCTACGGACTGCTCCTTGATCACCTGGGCGCAGATCACGTCGCTCCTGCCGGGCGGGTCGCGGTGCAGCTTGATCACCACGGCGTCGGGGCGCTCGGTCACCTCGGCGCGTCGCAGGCCGGGCGAGCACGGCGTCGGCAGGGCGTAGTGCACCTTCAGCGTCCGGACGGCGGGTGTGCCGTCGACGGCGTCCACCCGGATCAGCGGCTGCCAGTTCTCTCCCGGCGGGGTGGCCGGCGGCATGCCGGGCCGGTCGCCGCCCTTGCCGCCCTTGCCGCCCTTGCCGCCCTCGCCGCCGGGTCGCCTGGTCGAGCCGGGAGAGGAGGTCGCCGACGGGGTGGGCCGAGCGGACTCGGTGGCCGACGGCGTTGGGGCGGCTGACTTCGTGGCCGTGGGCGAGTCCGGCCGGTCACCGGCCTCGACGGTCGTACCGGCTCCGCACGAGGTGGACAGGGTCAGCACGGCCAGTGCGGCCAGGACCGCGGCGGTGCGAACGGGACGGTTGGGACGGTTGGGACGGACGGGACCCGCGGACGGTGACCTCATGTGTTCCCCCGGGGACGTCGAGGTGCCTGGCTTTGCCGGCGTACCGGCGAGGACCGGTGGGCGCCGGGCAACCACGGCCCGGGGCTCTCCTGGCCGCGACCGGAGCGAACACCTGCCCGCCCACATGGACGCCGTCCCACCGCCGCCGGTTCCGGCCGCGGGTTTTGCCACGGGCGCCCGCGCCACACCCGGCGGCCTGGGAGGGCTGCGGGGAGACGCCCGGCCGGCCCGGACTCGCCGAGCCGAGCACGGCGCCGACCGGTCCGCGCTCGGTATGGTGAGCTGCCGGTTCGCCGTCCGACCATTCCGAAGGGGACTTCTTCGTGCCAATCGCGGTTACCGGGTCGATCGCCACCGACCACCTCATGACGTTCGGCGGCAAGTTCCGCGACTCCCTCGTGGTCGACCAGCTGGACAAGATCTCGGTGTCGTTCCTCGCCGACGACCTCGAGGTACGCCGGGGTGGCGTCGCCGCCAACATCGCGTTCGGCATGGCCTGCCTCGGCCTGGACCCAGTCCTCGTCGGCGCGGTCGGCCACGACTTCGCCGACTACCGTTCGTGGTTGGAGCGGCACGGCGTCGACTGTGGCTCGGTGCACACAAGTGACGAACACCACACGGCGAGGTTCGTGTGCACGACCGACTCCGCCCACGCCCAGATCGCCACCTTCTACCCCGGCGCGATGAGCGAGGCCCGGAAGATCGAGCTCGCCCCCGTGGCCGAACGCGTCGGCGGGCTCGACCTCGTGGTGATCGGCGCCAACGACCCCGAGGCGATGCGCAGGCACACCGACGAGTGCCGGGACCGCGGCTACGCGTTCGCCGCCGACCCCTCCCAGCAGCTCGCCTGGTCCGACGGGGAGCTGATCCGCGAGCTGATCGACGGCGCCACCTACTTCCTCTCCAACGAGTACGAATCCGCGCTGACCGAGCAGAAGACCGGCTGGAACACCGAGGAGATCCTGACCCGGGTCGGCGTGGTCGTCACCACGCTCGGCTCGGAGGGTGTCCGCATCCACCGCAAGGGCGAGGCGCCGATCCACGTGGGCGTCGCACCCGTACGCGGCCTGGTCGACCCCACCGGCGTGGGCGACGGCTTCCGTGCCGGTTTCCTGGCCTCGGTCGGCTGGGGGCTCGACCTCGAGCGGGCCGCGCAGGTCGGCTGCCTGCTCGCCGCGCACGTGATCGAGACCGTCGGCCCGCAGGAGTACGCCCTCACCCGGGAGACCTTCCTCGGCCGGCTGGCCGAGGCGTACGGCGACGACGCCGCGGCCGACGTCGAGCCCATGCTCACCCGCGTCCAGGAGAAGATCACGCGTTCCTGAGCCGACCATGTGTGCGCCGGGACGGTCCGTCGCCGTGCGCCCTGAGGGGGGCTTCCGCCCGCCGGGAGGGTGCGGGCCGTGCGGACAAGTCCTGCGAGTAGGGTTTCTGTCGCTGATACGAGGTTGCGCCGCTGTGCACCCGGTGGGTCTGTGTAGTCGCCGGTGCGGAGGGTCTGAGGGAGAAAGGCATCCCGTGAGGTCGAACGCTGGCGAACGCGCTCCGCGCCCGATTCTGCGCAGGGCGTCCGTGGCGTCGCTCGTAGGCATCGCCCTGCTCGTGGCGAGTGGCTGCTCCACCGAGCAGCTGGACACCTGGAAGCGGGGCGGCATGCCCCCGCCCGCGAGTGACCGGGCCACCCACACTCTGAGCCTGTGGCAGGGCGCCTGGATCGCCGCGCTCGCGGTCGGCGTCCTGGTCTGGGGGCTGATCATCTGGGCGGTGATCGCCTACCGCCGCCGGGACGACTCCGTTCCGGCGCAGGTCCGCTACCACCTGCCGATCGAGATCCTCTACTCCGCGGTGCCGTTCGTGATCATCGCGGTGCTCTTCTTCTTCACCGTGCGCGACCAGAACGCGATCCTCAAGGTCGACAAGAACGATCCGCCCACCAACGTCGTCAACGTCGTGGGCCAGCAGTGGAGCTGGACGTTCAACTACGAGAACGCACCCGGCGTCGGCACGGTGTGGGAGACCGGGACCCCCGAGCACCTTCCGACGCTCTACCTCCCCGTGGGGCAGAAGGTCGGTTTCAAGCTCAACTCGCCCGATGTGGTCCATTCCTTCTTCATCCCGGCGTTCCTGTTCAAGATGGACGTCTTCCCGGGCAAGACCAACTACTTCGAGCTGACCCCGACCAAGGAGGGTGAGTTCGCCGGCAAGTGCGCCGAACTCTGCGGCGTGTACCACTCCCGGATGCTGTTCACCGTGCACGTGGTGAGCAAGGAGGAGTACGCCGCGCACCTGCGTCAGCTGAAGGCCAAGGGCCAGACGGGCCTGAACACCGGCGGCGCGGCTTCACGGACCCAGCAGGGGCTGCAGACGGAAGGCGAGGGAGGGACCAAGTGACCATTCTCAGTGAGCGCCGGCAGGCGTCCGGATTCCCGACCGAGCCGGTACGCCGCCGCAGTACGGGCGCGAAGATCGTGTCGTGGATGACCACCACCGACCACAAGGTGATCGGTCACCTCTACCTCGTCACGTCGTTCGCGTTCTTCCTTGTCGGCGGCCTGATGGCACTGATCATGCGGTCCGAGCTGGCCCGGCCCGGCATGCAGGTCCTCGACAAGACCAACGGCGAGCTGCTCTACAACCAGCTGTTCACCATGCACGGCACGATCATGCTGCTGCTGTTCGCGACGCCGCTGTTCGTCGGGTTCGCCAACGTGATCATGCCGTTGCAGATCGGTTCGCCCGACGTCGCGTTCCCGCGGATGAACATGCTGAGCTACTGGATGTTCCTGTTCGGTGGCCTGATCACGCTGGGATCGTTCCTCACCCCGTCCGGCGCGCCTGACTTCGGCTGGACGGCGTACACCCCGCTCTCCGACGCGGTGCGGACCCCGGGCGTCGGCGGTGACCTGTGGGTGATGGGGCTCTACATCGCCGGTCTGGGAACCATCCTCGGCTCGGTCAACTTCGTCACCACGATCTTCTGCATGCGGGCACCGGGCATGACGATGTTCCGGATGCCGATCTTCACCTGGAACGTCCTGGTGACCAGCGTCCTCGCGTTGATCGCGTTCCCGATCCTCGCCGGCGCCCTGCTGATGCTGGAGGCCGACCGGCACTTCGGTGCACGCGTGTTCGATCCGGCCAACGGCGGTGCCGGTCCGTTGCTGTGGCAACACCTGTTCTGGTTCTTCGGGCACCCCGAGGTCTACATCATCGCGCTGCCGTTCTTCGGGATCATCACCGAGATCATCCCGGTGTTCAGCCGCAAGCCGCTGTTCGGCTACGTCGGCATGGTGCTGGCCACGATGGGTATCGCCGCCCTGTCGGTGGCTGTGTGGGCGCACCACATGTTCGTGACGGGCCAGGTGGACCTGCCGTTCTTCTCGTTCATGACGTTCCTCATCGCCGTGCCGACCGGAATGAAGTTCTTCAACTGGATCGGCTCGATGTGGCGCGGCTCGGTCAGTTTCGAGACGCCGATGCTGTGGTCGATCGGCTTCCTGGTGACGTTCCTCTTCGGCGGGCTCACCGGCGTGATCCTGGCCGCTCCACCACTGGACTTCCACGTCAGTGACACCTACTTCGTGGTCGCCCACTTCCACTACGTCGTCTTCGGCACCGTGGTGTTCGCGATGTTCGCGGGTTTCTACTTCTGGTGGCCGAAGATGACCGGCCGGATGCTGAACGAGACCCTCGGGAAGATCCACTTCTGGACGCTGTTCTTCGGCTTCCACCTGACCTTCCTGGTCCAGCACTGGTTGGGCGTGGAGGGCATGCCCCGCCGGTACGCCGACTACACCGTCCAGGACGGCTTCGCGACGCTGAACACCGTCTCCACCATCGGCGCTTTCCTGCTCGGAATGTCCACGTTGCCGTTCCTGCTCAACGTGATCGTGTCCTGGAAGGGCCCCAAGGTCGGGGTCGACGACCCGTGGGGCTGGGGCCGGTCGCTGGAATGGGCCACCTCGTCCCCGCCGCCGCGGCACAACTTCACCTCGATCCCGCGGATCCGCTCCGAAAGCCCGGCGTTCGACGTCCACCACCCGGAGATCGCGCTGCTCGACCTCGCGCAGAACGACCCGCACGGTGTCGCCGACATGCCCGAGCACAGCGGCCGCGACAGTCAACTCCACTCCAGCTCGCAGCAGAACCGGAAGGACCGCTCGTGAAGGCCGAGGGATACATCTTCGCGATCCTGACCGGATTCTTTCTCGTCGTCTCGCCCGTCTACTGGTTCCTGTCCCACGACCCGACCGGAACCAGCGCGCTGGTGATGACCACGCTGCTCGCCGCCCTGGTGGCGTTCTACGTGCTCCTCACGGCCCGCCGGGTGGGCCCGCGCCCGGAGGACCGCAAGGACGCCGAGATCGAGGAGGGAGCCGGCGAGCTCGGCTTCTTCAGCCCGCACAGCTGGTGGCCGCTGGCCTGCGCGGCGTCCCTGTCCGTGCTCGTCCTGGGCATCGTCTTCGGTTGGTGGCTCTTCATCATCGGCGCCGGAGTCGGTGCGGTCTCGGTGCTCGGCATGGTCTTCGAGTACTACCGCGGGGAGCACGCGCACTGATCGCCACCCGCTGACGGCCGGTCGGAACGCATCAACCCGGTCGAGGGGGCAGGTCCACGTGGGTCTGCCCCCTCGTTCTGTGTTCGCTTGATCCGGTTCAGTATTCTTTAACGGGACACACCTACTCAGGTGCAACTTCCCGGGGGATCAGGACGTCTTGCACCGGGGGTCCCTGCAGGGGGGATCGACCTGACTGAGTAGGTCCGCCGGGACGGGAGCATTCATGGGGAATCGGGGGCGCATGCGGTCAGTGGTGCGTAGAGCAGGGGTGCTGGCAGCGTTGCTGGCAATGGTGTTGGTGGTCGGGTGTCAGTCGAAGTCCACGGGCGACCCGATCGAGGCGAACGCCAATCCGGGCAACCGCTCGGCGGCGACTCCCAAGAAGACGACTCCACCGGCCAAGATCACACTTTCCGCGAAGAAGTCGGCGAAGGTGGCGCTCACCGACCCGGTGAAGGTCTCCGTCAGCGGCGGCAAGCTGGAGAAGGTCACCGTCACCAGCGAGGGCGTCGCCGACCTTCAGGGCACGCTGAACGCCGCCCGGACCGCCTGGACCGCCAAGGCCGACGCCCTCCTGCCCGCAAGGACGTACACGGTGACGGCGAGCGCGAAGAACGCCGACGGGCGGGCGACCGATCTCAGCCAGACCTTCACCACGGCGCCGCCGGCCAAGGTGCTGGGCACCGACATCACCCCGCTGAACGGCTACAACGTCGGCGTGGGGATGCCGATCATCGTGAAGTTCACCGAGCCGGTCAAGGATCGCGCCGCAGCGCAGAAGCGGCTGGTGTTGGAGACGTCCAAGCCGGTCGAGGGAGCCTGGCACTGGTTCAGCGACTCCGAGGTCCACTACCGTCCGAAGACCTACTGGCCGGCGCACACGAACGTGACGCTGAAGGTGAACACCAAGGACTTCGACGCCGGTAACGGGGCGTGGGGGATCAGGGACAAGGTCCGCACGTTCAGCATCACCAACTCGGTGGTCACCAAGGTCGACCTCGACCGCACGCACACCGCGAAGGTGTACGTGGACGGCAAGCTGGCCCGCACCATCGACGTGACCGGTGGAAAGAAGGGGTGGCGGACCCGCAACGGCACGAAGGTGATCCTGGAGAAGCGGGAGAACGTCCTCTTCAAGAACGAGGCCATCGGCGAGAAGGAGCACTACCGGTTGACCGGAAGGTGGGCGCTCCGGTTGACCTGGAGCGGCGAGTTCCTGCACACCGCCACCTGGTCGACCAGCTCCCAGGGCCGTGCCAACGTCAGCCACGGCTGCGTGGGTATGAACACGAAGGATTCCGACTGGCTGTGGCACGTCTCCCACGTCGGTGACCCGGTGGAGGTGTCCAGCAAGGACGGCTCGCCGATGCAGACCACCGGCAACGGGTACGGCGACTGGAACGTCTCCTGGACGGACTGGAAGGCCGGCAGCGCACTGTAGGGAACAAGGCCGAAGTAATCGGAGCGGGCCCCACGTCCACCAGGACGTGGGGACGCACCGGGGACACGAAACGGGCCCCACGTCCTCGTGGACGGGGGCCCGTTGCGTGTTCGTGGCTCTGGTGCTCAGGCGCCGGTGGTGACCCGTACCGCCGTCGTCGCCAAGGTGGTGTGGAGCATCGTGAACCGCCCGCCCAGCGCGTCGACGGCGGCGCCGACGGCCTGGAGGATCTCGGCCGTCCGGTCCGCCGGCAGCCGAGTGACGCCACCGGTGGTGGGCAGCAGGGCCAGCCACCGGTCGCGGGTGTAGGCCCGCTCCTGGTCGAACCGCCACTGCTCGGGGGTGTCGAAGAGCCCGGTGTCGCGGAGCTGGTCGGCGAACTTTCGCGTAGCCGGCCCAGACGCTCAGCGGCCGCCGCGCCGGTTGGGCTTCGAGGGGTAGTCCGGTGCCACTAGCCGGTACGCGGCGGCGAACGGCTCGGCGACCTCGACGAGTGCCCGAAGATCGCCAGCCGCCCTCCAGGGCCGCAGCACCTGTGCGGCCTTCACGGAGCCGGCCGCCTGGTCCACCCAGCGCCAGGCCTGGGCGGCGGTGACGGTGTCGAACGCCCGGCCGGCCGGCTGCCAGGTCTCGAACGTCGCGACCTCGACGCGCAGCCCGCGCGCTCGCGCGAACTCGGCCATCCGCGCATCGGGGTTCGACGCCCGAGCACGCTGCACCTCGCGGCCTGGAACCAACGGGTCGCGATGCTGGTACCGCGGCCGACGTCGAGTCCGTCCGGGCCAGGGCTCCTGCGACCACCCGTGCAATCAGGGCGTCCGGGCAGGCGGGTCGGACCTGGTCGTAGCGGCGCGCGTCCGTCCCGAGGAACTCGGCCATCCGGCGGGGCGCTGTGCCTTACCACGGCGGCCGTCCGCAGGTTCGTGCCGGGTGTCCCTGACCGGCGCCGTGCGAAACCCCCAGGGCTGGCGACAGCGCCGGAACAGCACTGTGCCGCGGCCACCAGGAGGTGAGCCGCGGCACAGTGCGCGTGGGCTTGGTGTCCGCCTCAGTGCTCGGAGCGGGAGCTCCCGCCGCCGGCGCCGACCTGCTTCGTACCGTCGCCGTGGCCGTTGGCCAGCTCGCGGGCGTGGCCGTTCCCGTTGGCCAGCTCGTGGCCGTGGCCGTTGCCGTGGGCGGCTTCCAACTCGGCCTTCGTCGGCACCTGTAGCTGGTCGCCGAAGTAGAAGCGGGACGCACGCGCGCGCAGCTTCCGCCGCCGGAAGTGGGGGTCGGCCACACCGTGGGCGTCCACGCCCGAACCGACCTCGAGCGGCTCCTGGCGGTCGTGGCTGGCGATCGTCCAAGCCTCCTCCGGATCGAGGGGAGCGTGGATCTCGCTGACCTCTCCGTTGGGAGCCCGCATGACGATGCCCGTCTCCCGGCCGTGGAGCAGCCGCTCCCGGTCCCGGCGCTGCAGGCCGATGCAGATCCGTTTGGTGATCAGGAACGCGATCACCGGGCCGATGAACACAGCGAAGCGGAGGAACCAGGTGATGTCGTTGATCGCCAGGTGGAAGATGGTGGCGATGATGTCGTTACCGCCGCCGATCCACAGCAGGCCGTAGAACGTCATCCCGGCCACACCGAACGCGGTCCGCACCGGCTGGTTGCGGGGCCGGTCCAGCAGGTGGTGCTCGCGCCGGTCACCGGTCACCCAGGACTCGATGAACGGGTAGAGCGCGAGGACGACGGCCAGCAGCCCGAGCAGACCGAAGCCTGGCACGAAGATGTTCCAGCTGATGGTGAAGCCCGCTATGTGGGTTTCCCAGTTCGGCATGATGCGCAGGCCGCCCTCGACCCAGCCCATGTACCAGTCGGGCTGGGTGCCGGCACCGACCTGGGACGGGTTGTACGGCCCGTACACCCAGACGGGGTTCAGCTGGAACAGCACACCCATCAGCGCGGTGACGCCGAAGACGATGAAGAAGAAGCCGCCGGCCTTGGCCATGTACACCGGAAGCAGCGGGTAGCCGACGACGTTCTGGTTGGTCCGCCCGGGGCCCGGGAACTGGGTGTGCTTGTGGTAGACGACCAGCGCCAGGTGCGCCGTGATCAGCGCCAGGATGACTCCGGGGAGCAACAGGATGTGCACCGGATACAGGCGTGGGATGACGATGTCGCCCGGGAACGCCCCGCCGAACACGAAGTACGACAGGTAGGTGCCGACCACCGGGAACGCCCGCAGCAGACCCTCGATGAAGCGCAGACCGGTGCCGGAGAGCAGGTCGTCGGGGAGTGAGTAGCCGGTGAAGCCCTCGACCAGGCCCAGCTGCAGCAGGATGGTCCCGATCAGCCAGTTGATCTCCCGCGGCTTGCGGAACGCCCCGGTGAAGAACGTCCGGAGCATGTGCAGGGTCATCGCGCCGATGAAGAGCATCGCCGACCAGTGGTGGATCTGCCGCATCAGCAGCCCGCCGCGGACGTCGAAGGAGATGTGCAGCGTCGAGGCGAACGCCTCGGACATGTGCACGCCGCGCAACGGCACGTAGGGACCGCTGTACACGACCTCCTGCATGCTCGGCTTGAACCACAGCGTCAGGAAGGTGCCCGACAGCAACAGGATGATGAAGCTGTAGAGCGCGATCTCACCGAGCAGGAACGACCAGTGGTCGGGGAAGACCTTGCGGATGTTCTTCCTGACGAGCTTGGCCAGGCCGATGCGATCGTCCAGGAACTCCAGGGGCTTGCCGAGGGGGTGTGGTGTCGCGCTGCTCATCCGCGCTCCCAGTAACTCGGTCCGACGGGCTCGGTGAAGTCGCTTTGGGCGACCAGGTATCCCTCGGAGTCGACCATGATCGGCAGCTGTGGCAGCGACCGCGCAGCCGGCCCGAAGACGACCCTTCCATTGTCGGCGAGATTGAACGTCGACTGGTGGCAGGGGCAGAGGACCTGGTGTGTCTGCTGTTCCCACAGGTTAACGGGGCAGCCGACGTGGGTGCACACCTTGGAGTAGCAGAGGATGCCGGAAACGCCCCAGTTGCGGCGGTTCGGCAGGGCCCGGATGTCGTTTTCCTTCATCCGGACGACGATCACCGAGGACTTCGCCCTGGCGTCCTGGCGTTCGGCGCCCTCGGGCACCTTCTCCAGCGTGGCCGGTACGGCGTTGACCAGCTGGCCGAGCTCGAGATCCTCCGCCTTGATCGGCTTGAAGGTCACGTCGTTGGCGATCCGGGTGCCGCGGCGCCAGATCGTGTGGGCGGACGCGTTGCCGGGCAGCGGCCCGAGGTCACGCAACAGCACGATCACGGGCAGCCCGAGCGCGGCCAGCGCGCCGATCAGGGAGTTGCGGATCAGCTTGCGGCGGCCGATGCCGCTCTCCTCGCCGCCCTGCCGGACGGTCGCGATGGCCTCGGCCCGCTCCTGGTCGGTCGACTTGGCCGGGTGGCGTTCCTCGACCATCTCGTTGTCGGACATCAGCTTGCGGGCCCACTGGACCGCACCGATCCCGATCAACAGCAGCGCGAGGCCGAGGGTCATCCCCATGACGAAGGTGGACGCACCGAAGCCGAGGAAGGTCGCGTCGGTGGGAATGGCGAAGTAGGCGACCACGAAGCCGAGCGTCAGCAGCGTGGCCAGGCCGAACATCGTGGCGACCTGGCGCTCCGCCCGCTTGGCGGCAGCCTCGTCGACGTCGGTGGGACGCGGCCCGTGCGTCGGCAGACCGGGGTTGGGCACCGGGTCCTCGTACCCGGTGCCGGTCGGGCCGGCCGGGACGGGAACCTCGCCACGAGAGGTCTCGTCGCTCATTTGCCCTGTGCTCCCTTTCCGTTGGTCCGTGCGGTCTTGGCCGCGATCCACACCGCGAGAACGATGCAGGCGCCGAGCCCCGCCAGCCAGGCGGCGACGCCCTCGCTCACCGGGCCCAGGCCGCCGAGGCCGAACCCGCCGCGGCTCGGCTGCTGCTTCAGTTCGTCGAGGTAGGCGATGATCTGCCGCTTGTTCTTCGGGGTGATCACCTGGTCGGAGAACACGGGCATGTTCTGCGGACCGGTCAGCATGGCCTCGTAGATGTGCCGGTCCGTGGTGTTGTCGATGTTGGGGGCGTACTTGCCCCACGTGAGCGCACCGCCCTTGCCGGCCACGTTGTGGCAGGAGGCGCAGTTGGTGCGGAAGAGCTCACCGCCCTGGGCGATCTCGGCGTCGCTGAGGTCGGACGTGTCGAGTTCCTGCTTGGAGGGCACCGACGGGCCGGGCCCGAGCGAGGCGACGTAGGCCGCGAGCGCGGCGATCTCCTGGTCGTTGAAGGCGACCGGCTTCTTCGGGATCTGGGCGCCCGGCTGCTGGGCCGGCATCCGCCCGGTGCCGACCTGGAAGTCGACCGCCGCGGCGCCGACGCCGATCAGCGGCGGACCCGCGTTGGTTCCCTGCGCGTTCAAGCCGTGGCAGGAGGAGCAGCTCACCGCGAACAGCTTGCGGCCCTGCTCGACCTGCGTCGACTGGGCAGCGTCGGCGGACGCCTTCGACGACGGGGAGGCGACGGCGTAGACGCCGCCGAAGACCGTCAACGCCAGGGCCACGACGACCAGCCCGGCGAACCGGTTGCGACGTCGCGCGCTCAGGATGGTGCTCAACCGGGGACGAGCCCGGAACCCGACCGTGTGGAACCGGGGGCGACCCCGGACGCCGAAAGGCACGTCTTCCAGCTCCGTCCTACTTGATGAGATAGATGGTCGCGAACAGTCCGATCCACACGACGTCGACGAAGTGCCAGTAGTACGACACCACGATGGCGCTCACCGCCTGCTCGTGTGTGAACCGCTTCGTCATGAACGTGCGACCGAGGACCAGCAGGAAGGCGATCAGGCCGCCGGTCACGTGCAGGCCGTGGAAGCCGGTGGTGAGGTAGAACACCGAGCCGTACGCTGTGGAGGAGATCGAGACGCCCTCGTGGATCAGCTCGGCGTACTCGTAGGTCTGGCCGCCGATGAAGAACGCACCCATGAGATAGGTGAGGACGAACCACTCCCGCAGGCCCCACTTCGCGGGGTTCAGGATGCCGCCGGCGCGTCCCACCTGACCGCGCTCGGCGGCGAAGACGCCCATCTGGCACGTCACCGACGACAGCACCAGCACCGTCGTGTTGACGAACGCGAAGGGGACGTTGAGCTTCGCCGTCTCCTGTGCCCACAGGTCCGGGGAAACCGCCCGAATCGTGAAATAAGCCGCGAAGAGCGCGGCGAAGAACATCAGCTCGCTCGCGAGCCACACGATCGTCCCCACACTGACCATCGAGGGGCGGTTCGGGTGGCCGTGGAAGCGCGCGGTGGGTTCTACGGTTGCTGTCGCCACGTGCGCCATTATGTCGGTCGATCCCCGCCGCCTTCGGGCGACCCCCGGGCGCCCGCGGGTCGGGCAGGCGACGGCGAGCCGGGTAACATCACCGCCGTACGCCCACAGGCGTCGTGACCGACGCCGCCCGCCAGTGACGAACTCTCGCCGAGGACACCCCGATGAGCGCTGAAGCCACCGCGTCCCAGTCCGGTTCGACAGCCGGCTCGCCCCCGGGTTCCCTCCGGATTCTCGTCTACTCCGACGACCGGACGACCCGCGACAAGGTGAAGTTCGGCATCGGGAAGCGGCCCGAACGCGATCTCCCTCCGGTGGAGTTCGTCGAGTGCGCGACGCAGTACGCCGTCCTGAAGGAACTCGACGCCGGCGGCATCGACGTGGTGATCCTCGACGGGGAGGCGGTCCCGGCCGGCGGCATGGGCATCGCCCGCCAGCTGAAGGACGAGATCTTCAACTGCCCGCCGATCCTGGTGCTCACCGGCCGGGTCCAGGACGCCTGGCTGGCCACCTGGTCGCGAGCCGAGGCGGCGGTGCCGTACCCCATCGACCCGGTGGCACTGTGCCGGGCGACGGTAGCCCTCGCGCGGCAGCGCCTGGCCGCCACCTCCGGGCGATGAGCCGGCCGTCATGGCGCAGCAGCCGGCCCTGACCTGGCCACGGCTCCTCGGCCTGCTTCTGCGCGGGGAGGACCTCACTTCCGAGCAGGCGTCCTGGGCGATGGGCGAGATCCTCGACGGGCAGATCACCCCGGTGCAGGTGGCGGGATTCGCCGTGGCCCTGCGCCTCAAGGGGGAGACCGTCGACGAGGTCGACGGCATGGTCCGCGCGATGTACGCCCACGCCCGCACGATCGAGGTGCCCGGGCGCGCGGTCGACGTGGTGGGCACCGGCGGCGACGGTGCGCACACGGTCAACATCTCCACGATGGCCGCCCTCGTCGCCGCCGGCGCGGGTGCCCGGGTGGCCAAACACGGCAGCCGCAGCGCGTCGTCCCTGTGCGGTGCGGCCGACCTGCTGGAGTCCCTCGGCGTCCCGCTGGACCTCCCGCCCGCCCGGGTGGCGGAGATCGCCGGCGAAGTGGGCATCACGTTCTGCTTCGCCCCGCACTTCCACGCCGCGATGCGCCACGCCGCGCAGACCCGGCGCGAGCTCGGCGTGCCCACGACGTTCAACATCCTCGGGCCGCTGTCCAACCCCGCCCGGCCGCAGGCCCAGGCGGTGGGTGTGGCCGACCGGCGGATGGCGCGGATCGTCGCCGGTGTGTTCGCAGCACGCGGCGTGGACGCCTTCGTCTTCCGTGGCGACGACGGGCTGGACGAGCTCACCACCACCACCACGTCGTCGGTGTGGGTCGTGCGGGACGGCGAGGTGGGCGAGGAGAAGCTGGACCCGGCCGACCTCGGGATCGCCCCGGCCCCTGCGGACGCGCTGCGCGGTGGCGACGTGACGTTCAACACGGACGTCTGCCGGCGGGTGCTCGCGGGCGAGCGCGGGCCGGTGCGGGACGCGGTACTGCTGAACGCCGCCGCCGCGCTCGCCGTGCATGAGCCGTCCTCCGCGCCGCTGCTGGACCGGATCCGCGCGGGCTACGCGCGCGCCGTGGACTCGGTGGACGGGGGACGGGCCGAAGCGACACTCAAGCGCTGGGTGGCCGCGGCCCGCGGCTAGGACACGTCCCGGGAGGCCCGTCCTACTCCGGAATTCCCAGGCTGAAGGCCGCCTCCAGATCGTGCTGGGAGTAGGCGCGGAACGCGATGTGGGTCTCGGTGGACAGCACGCCCGGCACCTTGTTGAGCCGGTCGGCCACGACGTCGGCCACCTGGTCGTGCTCGCGCACGCGGACCAGCGCGATCAGGTCGATGTCACCGGTGACGGAGTAGACCTCGCTCACGCCGTCGAGTTCGGCGATCTCCTGGGCCACCTCCGGGATGCGCGCGACATCTGCCTGGACGAACACGATGGCGGTGATCAAGGTGCCTCCTCGGGGCGCCTGGGTCTGCCGGCAGGCGGCGGTTGTCCTGCGCCGGCCGGCGAACAAGGGTCGGGCGGGGTCGGGCGCCTCATCGGGCCGGCCGGTGGGTCGGCCGCAGGCGCCTGCGGTCCTGGCAGGGTACGACGTCGTCGCGGGCGGCGTACGCGGTGTCCAGCCACTCGGTGTGGGCCTGTGCGCCGCCGACCGGGCAGCTCCACTCGCCGGCGAGCTCGACCAGGCGTACGCCCGGCTGCTCAAGCCAGGCGAGGATCCGCTCGGTCTCCTCGGCGGTCGCGGCCGGCGTCGGCGGAGGTGGTGGCTCGACCGTCTCAGCGGTGGCGACGATCTCGTCCACCCCGGCGCGCGCGGGCGCGCCGCGGGGAACGACGCCGGCAGCGGCCAGTCGGCCGTACCGCACGACGTGCGCCTCCCAGCCACCCTCCTCGGTGCGCTTCGCGGCGACCAGCTCCGGACAGCGAGCCAGCGCGCTCATCCGCTGGAAGCGCGCCGCGGCGCGTACGAATGCGGCCATCCGGTCGCGATGGACACTCGCCTCCTCGAACCTCGACTCCACCACCAGCCGGCCGATCCGGCGGGTGGCCGCCTCGATCACCGGGGTGGGGTCGGCGGCGACGGCATGCCGGATGGCGTCGACATGCGTGGCGTACGTCTGTACGTCGACCGCACCGACGCACGGCGCCACGCACCGGTCCATCTCCGCCAGCACGCAGGCCGAGCCCGAGCGCGGGCTGCGGGAGAGCCGCTGGGTGCACTGCCGGATGGGAAACGCCTCGTGGATCGCGGCGACGGCCCGCTCGGCCACCCGCCGCGAGCCGAACGGGCCGAGGTAGGTCGCCGCGTCGGCCTTCACCTCACGGACCAGTGACAGCCGCGGGAACGGCTCCACGGTGACCTTGAGCCAGGTCGCGCGCTCGGGAAACCGCGAACGCCGGTTGTACCTCGGCTTGTGCGCGGCGATCAGACGCAGCTCGCGTACCTCCGCCTCCAACGGGGTGGCGCACTCGATACCGGTCACCTTCGCGGCGAGGGTCACCATCTCGCCCATCCGCGAGCGGGTCTCCGAGGCGGTGAAGTAGGTGCGCACCCGGGTGCGGAGGTCCTTGGACTTGCCGACGTAGAGCACCCGGCCGCGGTCGTCGGTGAAGACGTAGACCCCCGGCGCGTGGGGCAACTGGTCGGCGAGGTGGCGCTTGCGGCGCTGGGCGGGGGAGACCCGCGAGCTGAAGGCGGCCAGCTCCTCCAGCGAGTGCACGCCCAGCGGGCCGAGGCGTTCGAACAGCCCGTGCAGCACGTCGACCGTCGCCCGGGCGTCGCCGAGCGCGCGGTGCTGGGGAACGGTGCCGGAGCGGAAGAAGCGGGCCAGGGTGGCGAGCTTGCAGTTGGGCGCGTCGTCGCGGGTGAGCACCCGCCGCGCCAGGCGCGCGGTGTCCAGGACCTCGAACGACGGCCAGGGCCGGCCGTGCTCCTGCGCGGCGGCCCGCAGGAACCCCACGTCGAACGGTGCGTTGTGGGCTACCAGCACACAGCCGTGCGCGAACTCCAGGAACGCCGGCAGCGCGGCGCCGAGCGTCGGGGCGGAGGCCACCATCGAGTCGGTGATGCCGGTGAGAACGGCGATGAACGGCGGGATGGCCGCACCCGGGTTGACGAGCGTCTGGAACTCCCCGAGCACCTCGCCCGCCCGGACCTTCACCGCGCCGATCTCGGTGATCCCCGCCTGCTGCGGCGAACCCCCGGTGGTCTCCAGGTCGACCACACAGAAGGTCACCTCCCGCAACGGGGTGCCGAGCTCGTCGAAGCTCGCCTGGACGGGCAGGGAAGGTTCCGCGACGGTCATGGGCCAGACGCTACGGGCGGCCACCGACAACCGGACGAAACGAAGCGCGCCCGGTCCGCTCATCGCCGAGGGGAACCGGGCGGTGCGGGCTGGGCCGCGGTGCGGGGCCACCGGGGGTGGGCGGGGGTTCCGTGCCGGCCTCGAGGTTCGCCGGCACGGAAGGTCAGGCGTGACCGAGCCGGATCTTTGACTGGCCGTGCGGCCGCTTCTCCCAGTCGGCCATGAACCGCCCGCGCAGGCCGTGCCGCTGGGCCAGCTTCAGCAGCGTCTCGGTGCGGTAGTAGAAGTCCTCGCGCAGCACCTGGTGCTCCCGCCCCTCGGTGCGGTCGAAGGTGAAGTCGAAGAACCCGCGCGGTGCCAGAACGCGGCCCACGTGGGCGAAACACTCCTCGATCACCGGAAGCGGGGAGTGGGAGAAGACGCTGTGTGCGTGCACGACGTTGAAGTAGGCGTCCGGCAGGAACTCGAACTTCAGGTCGCGCACCGGCGTGAGGTGCGGGAGCTTGGCCTGCAGGCCGTCCTCGACCAGCGTTCGCTGGGCGGCGATCAGGATGTCGGGGGAGATGTCGATCCCGTAGTAGTTGCCGGAGTCGAGATAGTCGATGAACAGCCGGCCGGCGCGCAGGTTTCCGCAGCCGATCTCCAGCATCCGGTCGCTCGGCTGCAGGCCGTGCTCGACGAGGTAGTCGAACTGCATCCGGCCCAGCGCCAGCCACCGCGCGTGCGACTTGCTGCCCACCGCGGCCTCGGCACTGCGGGACGCGTCGGACTTCATCACCGCCCGGTAGTAGTCCACGTGGTCGCGGTTGCGCAGGCGCAGCACCGTGTCCCGGGCGAGCCGCCGGGCGTAAGGGGGTACTTTCGCCGGGTTTCGCATGGCGTACCGCAGCTGGTAGAGCAGGTTCTCGCGGTCCTTCGTCGTCACGCTGGCGAAGTTAACCACGCTTCGGCCCGGCGCACCGCGCCACCTCGCCGTGGGCGCCTGCTCGTCGCCCGCTCCTGGCTTCCTCCCCACCTCGGTCCCGGTCGGTTCCGGTCTCACTCCCGCCAGGCCGCGGTCGCGGCCGCGCGCCGGGCCCACTGCCGAGCGCCCTCGCCGCCGGGTTCCCACCGGGTGCAGAACGCCTCCAGGGCGCGACACCGCGCGACCATCACCGCCCGCCGGGTCGGCCAGCCGGGGGCCGGGCCGCCGTACGCCCCGAAGAACTCGCCCAGCAGCGGTGTGCGGTCGGGATGGTGGGTTCGGACGATCCACTCGCACCAGGCCAGGTCCTCGACCGCGGAACCGAGATGGGCGAACTCCCAGTCGAAGACCGCGGTGACGGTGTGGTCGGCGGGGTCGAGGAGCAGGTTGTTCGGCCCGTAGTCGCCGTGTACCGGGACGGTGTGGCCGCCGGCCGTCCCGCCTGTCCCGCCGGGCGCCTGCGGAACGGTCACCGCTGTGTCCGGCAGGGGCGGGAGGTCGGACAGTCGTGCCGGGTCGAGCGTGTGGATCTCGCGCAGGGTGCGCCCGCAGGCGGCGAGCACGGCGGCGGCCCGGGCCGGTGACTCCTCCGGCGCGAGGAGATCCTGGCCGTGCGCCCCGCCGACGAAGCCGGTCGTCAGCCGGAGACCGCCTGCGGCGACCAACTGCGGCAGCGGAACCGCGCCGGCCAGCCGGTCGAGTACAAGGTGCTCGCGGCGCTGCCGGTCCCGGGCGTCCGGCCCGGCGTACTCCTTCACCACCACCGAACCGTCGCCGACGGTGCGGTTGGTGTAACCGTGCGGCAGCTGTCGCATGCCGGGCATTCTGCCCGACCTGCTCCGGCCGCCGGCCGAGCCGGGACTCGGGCCCGAGTAGGCGGGCGCGCCGATACGCTCGCAGCCGTGAGCAACGGAGCAGCGGCCTCGCCGGACCGGCCCGACGACCTGGGCCGACCGCTGCCCGAGCCGGTCCGCCAGCGGGTCGTCGGGATGGCCTCCGACACCCTCGGTGAGCTGACCGCCGACGAGGTGCCCTCCGCTCTCCGGCCGTTCGCTCGCTTCGCTCCGGGCCGCCGCGCCCGGCTGGCGGCCGTCCCCATCGCGGCCGCGGTCGACGCCGACGCCGAGTTCCGTGCCCGGGTGGCCGATCGCATCCGGACCCTGGTGCCCGACCTCGCCGCCGCGGTGGCCGAGGGGCGCCGGCCGTCCGCGGTCGATCCGATGGACGTGGCAGCCACGGCGTACGTCCTGCGGCCGGTGGGCTGGGAGGACGTGGTCGGTGAGGTGCTCGACCAGCTCGAGCGCGAGACCGCCTCGCTGGCCGGGGAGCGGGAATCGGAGTCGCTGACCCGGTTGCGGGAGCAGGTGGCGGAGGCGCGTGCCGGAGTACGCCAGGAACGCGACCGGCGCCGGCACGAGCTCGCCGCGCTGAAGGAGGAGAACGCCACCCTGCGGCGCACGCTGCGCCAGGCGCGCGAGCGCGCGCGGGCTGCCGAGGAAGAGGCGGCCCGGCAGGCTGAGCTGGCCGCCCGCGCCCGGGAGGAGGCGGCGGCCGACACCGCCCGGGCGGACGCCGAGCTGCGCCGCCTGCGGACCCGCATCGCGGACGCGGAGGCCGCGATCGAGCTCAGCCGCCGGTCCGCACGGGAGGGCCGGGACCTGGCCAGCGTCCGGCTGCGGTTGCTGCTGGACACGCTGGTCGACGCCGCACAGGGTTTGCGCCGCGAGCTCGCACTGCCGCCCACGCAGTCGCGTCCGGCCGACTCGGTGCCGGCCAGGGAGGCGGCGGTCGGCGGCCTCCCGTCCGGTCCGGAGGGCGTCGTACCGCTCGAGACCTTGCTCACCGTGCCCCAGGTCCATCTGGTCGTGGACGGTTACAACGTGACCAAGACGGCCTGGCCGACTCTTCCGCTGGAGACCCAGCGGACCCGGTTGGTGACCGCGCTCGGCGGCGTGGCGGCCCGCACCGGCGCCGAGGTGACCTGCGTCTTCGACGGGGCGAAGCTCGCCGTGCCGCCGCCGCTGAACACGCCGAGAGGCGTGCGGGTCCGGTTCAGCCCGGCCGGGATCAGCGCCGACGACGTGATCCGCCAGCTGGTGGCGGCCGAGCCCGAGGGGCGTCCTGTCGTGGTCGTGTCGAGCGATCGGGAGATCGTGGACGGGGTACGCCGCTCCGGCGCGCGTCCGGTCGCCTCCGACGCGTTGGTGCGCCTGCTCGCGCGCTGACCGTGGTACCGCCCAGGGGACCTGGTTCGGGTCTGGTTCGGGTCTGGTCCGGACGCAGGTCCGGACGCCGGTCCGGACGCAGGTCCGGACGCCGGTCCGGACGCCGGTCACGTGCTGGTCCGAGGGCACTGTCGGTGGTCGTGTCTAACGTTTCCGGCAACGGCGAGTCCGGACGCGAGACAGGCGCCACCAGGTGCCGGGCGCACGGACGCCGGGGAGACGGACGGAGGGCAGCATGCGGATCCAGTGCGATCGCTGCGCAGTGCGGAAGCGACACTGCGAGGACTGCGTGGTCGCGGTCGTTCTCGGTGCGCCACCCGCGTCGATCGAGCCCGTGGGCGTCGAGCCCGTCGGGCCGGCGCCGGCGCAGGTGGAGCCGGTCGCGGTCGACGCTGCGTGGCTGGAGGCGTCGGGAGTCGCCCCGCCGGAGTTCGGCGAGGTGGGGTTCGAGCTCGACGAGGCGGACCGGAAGGCCCTCCGGGTGCTGGCCGAATCCGGCCTCTGGTCACCGGAGCACCCGCCGTGGCTGGCGGAGCCGGAGGCACCACACCGGGACGGGATGAAGGCCGCGCGGTGACGGTCCGGACGTGGCCGGGAGCGAAGAGTGTGGAAATCGCCAGGATCGGCGGCTGTCGCGTGTCGGCGTGACCGGTAACGCGGTGCCCTGATTTCCGTGGACTCCTCCGCAACGGGCCTGTCGGATTTGAAAGCCTCGGGCGCGATCACTACAGTGCCGCCCGAAGTGTCCGTTCTGCGTAAGTCGGCCACCCGGCCGACGCGGGCACCCGCTTAGTCTCCGCCGGCCAAACCGGAGGAGAGCCGGGGACCCAGGTTTCCCGGGGTGAATCGGCGGCCCTGGCGGTCACGTTGGACCGGCTGGACCACCGTAGGGCGGCTTCCCGGCCCGAACCCGTCAGCTGACCCGGTAGGCGTCTAGGAGAAGGGGCTCACCGCCCGATGTCCAACCGCCGCACCTGCCCATCCGGGCGCGCGCTGCTCGCCGTCGGCACCGCCACTGTCGCGCTCATCGCCGCGGTCCCCGGGGCCAGTTACGCCGAGCCCCGCCGCGACATCGGCCAGGTTCGCAAGCAGGTCGACGACCTCTACGCGCAGGCGGAGAAGGCCGCCGAGCAGGCCAACGAGCTGAACGACCAGACGAAGGTAATCGACCGCCGCGTCGGCAAGCTCGACGTGGACGTGGCCCGGCAGCAGAAGCGCCTGGACTCGCTGCGTGGCCAGATCGGCCAGTTCGCCGCCACCGAATACCGTGCGGGTGCCGTCGACAGCACGGTGCAGCTCCTGGTCGCCCAGGATCCGAAGGAATACATCGCCCAGATGAGCACCGCGCAGGCGTTCGCGGGCCAGCAGGACGATCTCCTCAAGCAGCTGCAGTCGGAGCAGAAGCGCCTGTCGGAGCAGAAGGCGGCCCGTCAGGCGGAGCTGACCCGCCTTCGCGAGGCCCGCGACGCCGCGAAGGCCCGCAAAAAGCAGGCCGACGCCAACGTCGCCAAGGCCAAGGCCGTCCTCGACCGGCTCACCGCCGCCGAGCGGCGCCGGGTGCAGGCTGCCGACCAGGCCCGCGAGCAGGCCGCACAGCGGTCCTCCCGCAGCCAGGAGCGCGTTCCGCTTCCGTCCGGCAGCGGCCGGGGCGCCACCGCCCTCGCATTCGCCCGTGCCCAGTTGGGAGAGCCCTACGTCTTCGGCGCCGCGGGCCCGAGCAGTTGGGACTGTTCCGGTCTGACGATGATGGCCTGGCGGCAGGCGGGGGTGTCCCTTCCGCACTCCTCCAGGTCGCAGTACGCCATGTCGGCCAAGGTGTCCCGTTCGCAGCTGCAGCCCGGTGACCTGGTGCTCTTCTACTCCGACCGGCACCACGTGGGCCTGTACGCCGGAAACGGCATGGTCATCCACGCTCCCCGCCCCGGCAAGGGCGTCGAATACCTCCCGATGCGCTACATGCCGTACGCCGGCGCCGTGCGGCCCGGATAAGCTCCCACACTGTTTCCTGCCGGCCCAAAGCTGTTCACTCGCCGCCTCTCCTCGTTCAGCAGGATAGGCGGCGACCATTTTCCGTACGATGCGGGTGTGATCGGCGACTCTCCGCAGCGGGTACGCCGTCGGGCCGCTCGGCGCCGACGGTTCGTCGGGCAGGCCCTCGCCGTTCTCGTCGCCGGCGTTCTGCTGGTGTCCGGAGCGTTCGCGTCCGCTGTGGCAGTGGCCACCGGATCGGCCGTTCCGTCCGCGGCCGGCGCACTGATGAACTCCGTCGGCGCCCCGTACCCGGCCGGCGGCTCCATCCCGGAGGTCCGGCCCACGGTCGCCGCCCGGGGTGGGCACCTCACTGCCCAGCGTGTCGCGGTGGCCGGGGAACTGCTCGCCCGCCAAAGCGCCGCGATCCGGGCGAACGACCGGCGCGCGTACCTCGCCACGGTCGATCCACGGGCCGGTTCCTACGCCGCCACAGCCGCCGACCTCTTCGACAACCTGCAGCGGATGCGGGTGCGCCAGGTGCGGTTCGGCACACCGGTCGTCGACTCGCGGGGGCTCACTCCTGCCCGGCGGGCCGCGCTTGGTCCCTCCGCCTGGGTCGCCTCGGTCGAACTGTCCTTCCGCCTCGCGAGCGGCGACACCCAGCCATGGAGGACCACGCTGCGGATGGCGTTCGTCGACCGGGACGGGGTCGGCTACGTCGCCGGCGACCGGGAAGGACAGGGAACCGATTCGTCCCTGCCACTGTGGATGACCGAACGGATCGAGGTCGTCCACGGTGAGCACAGCATGGTGGCGGGCTCAGGCCACCTGGACCAGCTTCGCCGCTTCGCCCGAACCGCCGATCTTGCCGTACGGCGGGTGTCGGAGGTGTGGGGGAGCAGTTGGGACCAGTACATCGTCGTCCTGGTGCCGCCCAGCCAGGCGCAGATGGAACGACTGATCGGGGTCGGCTCACACACCCAGACCGCGGTGGCGGCCGTGACGACCTCCGTCGGGCGGCCCGATCCGGCCCTCGCCTCGCACATTGTGGTCAACCCGCACACGTTCGACCGGATCGGCAGCCTCGGCCGGCTCGTGGTTCTGACCCATGAGGCGACTCACGTCGCGGCACACGCCACCGTGAGCGGCATGCCGGTGTGGCTCTCGGAAGGCTTCGCCGACTACGTGGGCTTCCACCGCTCCGGGCTGCCGGCTGAGGTGATCGCTCACGAGTTCCTGAGCGACGTGCGCCGCCGGGGGCCTCCGGACGCGCTGCCTGGGGGCACGGAGTTCGACCCACGGGCCAGGGCACTCGACGAGGCGTACGAGTCGGCGTGGACGGCGTGCCGCTACATCGCGCAACGCTGGGACCGGGCAAAGCTGCTGCGGTTCTACGTCGCGATGGACGGCGCCAGGACCAAGGTCGACCAGGAACGCGTCTATCGGCGCGTCCTCGGCACCTCCTCCGAGCGATTCGTGCAGGGCTGGCGCGCCTACGTGCGCGAACGCAGCGACGACTGACCGACCGACCGACGAACGACGGACTGGCGTACAGACGGACTGGTTTGGCGACCGAGCGGTTTCCGACTGGCCGATTGACCGGCGGACCGACGGCAACGGGGTGAGGATTGTGGCGAGACCGCGGGCCGTAGGGCCGTAGCCGGCCGGGCTCGAAGCGTGCGTTGGGGGGAACGTGCGTCGACGGGGGAGCGTGCGGCTACGGGATTCCGTGCCCAGGCCGGATTCCGTACACCCACGAGAGATCGGGCGCGGCCGACGTGCCGCGCGTCACCAGGCGGACGGTTTTCACCCGGAACGCCCACCGGGGCGCCGACCGAAACGTCGACCGGAGTGTCGGCCCGAAGACCGGCCAGGATGTCAACCCGGGATTGACAGACGGTCGGCGACGGCCGTGCTGGTGGCACTGCTGGCCGGACTCGTCCTGCTGGTCCTGATCACCACTCCGTGGAGCCCGTGGGCTCGTACGAGTGCCCTGCTGCCGACGTCGACCGCGCCGCTGACCGAGGACTTCGACAAGGCCGAGATCGCCAGCAGCGTGGCGTTCCAGCAGCTGGTGCGCGCACCCGCGTACCTCACCGGAGCGGCCGGGCTGGTGGTCTCGGCATGGCTCGGCCTGACCCGGACCGGCGCCCGGCTCGCCGGCGCCCTGCTGCCCCGCGTACGACGGTGGTGGCTCCGGGCGCTCCTGGGGACGTTCGCGGTGACACTGGCGATACGGGTCCTGGTGCTGCCGTTCGACCTGTGGTTGGAGATCGTTCGCCGGGACAGCGGGGTGTCCACGCAGAGCTTCGCCGGCTGGGCGGGGGACACCGCGATCGCCTCCGGGCTGACGTTCGCGGTCACCGCCGCGCTGCTGGTCGGCATGCTGGCCCTGGTCCGGAGGTTTCCCCGCTGGTGGTGGGCGCTGGGCTCGGCGATCGGTGCGGGGATGGTGGTGATGGGATCGTTCGTCTATCCCGTCCTGGTCGAACCCCTCTACAACCACTTCACCCCCATGCCGCCCGGGCAGCTTCGCTCGTCGCTGCTGGACCTGGCCGCCCGTGACCACGTACCCGTGGACGACGTCCTGGTCGCCGACGAGTCCCGGCGCACCACCCGGCTCAACGCCTACGTCTCGGGGTTCGGCTCCACCCGCCGGATCGTGGTGTACGACACGCTGCTGGCGGACGCCACGCCGGACCAGGTGCGGCTGATCGTCGCGCACGAACTCGGGCACGCCAAGCACAACGACGTACTGCGCGGAACCGTGGTGGGCGCGGTCGGGGTGGCGTGCGGGATGGTCGCACTCGCGCTGTTGCTGGACTCGGCCCGGCTGCGCCGACGGGCCGGGGTCGGGTCGGCCGCAGACCCGAGGGTGGTGGCGCTCGTCATCGCCCTCACCGCGATCGGCATACAGGCCAGTCTGCCGCTGCAGAACGCGATCTCCCGGCGGATAGAGGCCAGCGCGGACGTGCACGCGCTCGACCTGACCCGGGACCCGCGAGGGTACGCGGAGGTGCAGCGCTGGCTCGCGGTGTCCAACCGCAGTGACCTGACTCCCGCGCCGGTGCTGTACGTGTTCTACGCCACCCACCCCACCGCGCCGGAGCGGATCGCGCTGATCCGGTCCTGGTCCCGGCGCCACGGCCTGCCGGCCGTGCCCGCGATGGCCACCACCGAGTGACCATCGATGACGACCGACGGCCAACCGAGAGACCAGCGGGTGAGCGCCGAGTGAGTACCGGCCGCCGCCCGGGTGCCGGATAGGGTCGGTCCCCGTGGCCCGCACTCTGGTGGTGACGAACGACTTCCCGACCCGGCAGGGAGGTATCGAGGCGTTCGTGCTCGCCCTGTGCCAGCGGATGCCGCCGTCGGAGGTGGTGGTCTACACCGCGTCGATGGCCGGTGGCAGGGAGTACGACGCGACTCTGCCGTTCCCGGTGATCCGCGACCGCACCTCGACGCTGCTGCCGACACCGGGACTTGCCCGGCGTACGACCCGGGTGCTGCGTTCGGAAGGCTGCGACCGGGTGCTGTTCGGCGCCGCCGCGCCGCTCGGCCTGCTCGCGCCGACGCTGCGCCGGGCCGGGGCGAAGCGGATCGTGGGGCTGACCCACGGCCACGAGACGTGGTGGGCGAGGGTGCCGGGGCCGCGCGGGCTGTTCCGCCGGATCGGGCGTTCCACCGACTCCCTCACCTACCTGGGGGAGTACACCCGCTCGGTGCTGGCGCGCGGGCTCGCCCCCGAGGACGCGGCCCGGATGACCCGACTCACTCCGGGGGTGGACACGGAGACGTTCCGGCCGGGCACCGGCGGGGAGGTGGTCCGCAAGCGGCTGGGCCTTCCCGCCGACCGGCCGGTCGTGGTGTGTGTGGCGCGACTCACCGAGCGCAAGGGCCAGGACACGTTGATCACGGCCTGGCCACACGTGCTGCGCGAGGTGCCGGGGGCGACGCTGCTGGTCGTCGGCGACGGTCCCTACCGCGGCGACCTGGAGCGGCTGGCCGAGGAGGCCGGCGTACGCGAGAACGTCGTCTTCGCGGGTGCGGTGCCGTGGATCGACATCCCGCCGTACTTCGACGCCGGCGACGTGTTCGCGATGCCCTGCCGCACCCGCCTGGCCGGCCTGGAGCCGGAGGGGCTCGGGATCGTGTTCCTGGAGGCGCAGGCGAGCGGCCTGCCGGTGGTCGTCGGCGACTCCGGCGGTGCTCCGGACGCCGTACGCCACGGGGAGACCGGTTACGTCGTGGATCCGTACAACCCGGTGGCGGTGGCGGCGAAGGTCGTCACGCTGCTCGGCGACCCGGTCGCCGCGCGCGCGATGGGTGAGCGGGGTCGTGCGTGGGTGCGGGAGTGCTGGACGTGGGACGCGTCGGTGGCGCGGCTGCGCGGTCTGCTGGGTTACCCCGGCGCAGGTGCCTGATGTCCCTGGTCGACCTTGCCGACGACACGTTCGTCGTGGCCGAGCCGGCACGCCTGGCGCGGCGGCTGACAGCTGCGGAGTTCTGGCGTGCCTGCTGGCCGTCGGTGCGGCTCGACCCGTACCACGACCGGGGCGCTGAGGGGATGCGGTGGTACGTCCGGGGCGAGTTCACCGGCACCGCCGAACTGTGGCTGGAGCCCTGTCGGGACGGCACCGTCGTGCACGTGTTCCTGCGGGTCGATCCGGCACGCGGGCAGTTGCCCGGGCGGCGGCTGGCGCGGGTGCGGCGGGAGTTCGCCGTTGCGGTGAAGTCGGCGATGTTCGCGCTCAAGGACGAGATCGAGGCGGGGCGGACGGTGGGGGTCGGGCCGCGACCGCTTCTGGGGCCGGCCGAGCCCCCGACCTGCTCCGTGCCGGCGGGCGACCTCGAGCCGGCGGGCGACCCCGTGCCGGCGGGCGACCCCCAGCCTCCGGTCGGCGACCCCGTGCCGGCGGGCGACCCCCAGCCTCCGGTCGAGAAGGTGCCGTCAGGCGAGCTCGCGGGCGACGACCCGAAGGTCGTCGACCAGCCCGGCGTACATGTCGTCACGGTCGCGGGCGCGCAGGACCGCCGACGGGTGGATGGTCGCGACGACGGCGGGCCCGGCGCCCGCTGAGGAACCGGCCGCGGAGCGCTCGCGGTCTTCGGCCTCCGCCAGGGCCCCAGGCGCCGGCAGCACCTGGCCACGTTGCCTGCTCACTCTGAACTCCGGCCCCAGCACCGCCTTCGCGGCCGTCGCGCCGAGGCAGACCAGCACCAGCGGGCGTACGGCAGCGAGTTCGGCGACCAGCCATGGCCGGCAGGCGACGATCTCGGTTTGCCCGGGAGTCTTGTGCAACCTCCGCTTGCCCCGCTCGGCGGGGGTGAACTTGAAGTGCTTCACCGCGTTCGTGACGTACGTGTGCCGCCGGTCGATGTCGGCGTCGGCGAGCGCGCGTTCGAGCACGCCACCCGCGGGGCCGACGAACGGCTCACCCCGCCGGTCCTCGACGTCACCTGGCTGCTCGCCGACCAGCATCACCCTGGCGTGCGGGTCGCCGGCGCCGAACACGGTCTGGGTGGCGTCGCGATAGAGGTCGCAGCCCTGGCAGGTCTTCGCGGCGGCGCGCAGCTCGGCCACGTCGGTGGAGTCGGGTACGTGGTCGGCGGCGGTGCGGACTGTGCGGCGAGCCATCCGGGTGGACTACCCGTCCCGGCGCCGGTCAAGCGTGCCGATCTGTCGCGACCCGAACCCAGCCCCGCCCGGCCGATGCGGGACAGCGTGCCCGAGCGGACCTGGGTGTCTGTCGGTGGGCACGGCTAGCCTGACTCGGGTTGCTGGCCGGCGAACGTGGAGGACAGATGACCGCATCCCAGGCAGGTACGACCGCTCGGATGGTCGCGGCGGCGACCACGTTCCTGTCCGCGCTCACACCGGACCAGCGGAGGGCGGCCACCGCTCCGTTCGACACCGACGACCACCGGAGCTGGACCTATCTGCCCGGTCCGCGGCCCGGGCTCTCCCTGGCCGACATGTCCGAGGACCAGCGAGGCCTCGCGGCCGCACTGCTGGCGACCGGCCTGAGCGACGATGGCAACGGCCGGGCGCAGGCGATCATGACGCTGGACGGCATCCTGCGCGACATCGAACGCGAGGCCGGTTCGGACATGTGGAGGCAGCGCGACCCCAACTTCTTCTGGGTCCGCGTTCTCGGCGACCCCGCCGGATCCCGCCCCTGGGCGTGGCGGGTCAACGGGCACCACCTGGCGGTCCACTTCGCCGTGGTCGGTGACCAGGTGGCGGCGACTCCGCAGTTCTTCGGCGCCAACCCGGCCACCGTGCTGTCCGGACCACACACCGGTCTTCGCACCCTTCCCGAGTCCGAGGACCTTGCCCGCACGCTGCTGACCTCGCTCGATCCCGAGCGCCAGGCGCAGGCCGTGGTCGACGCGGAGGCGCCCGACGACATCCTCACCCGCCGTGACCCGGTGGCCGACGCGGGTCGGCTTCCCCGTGGGCTGGCGTACGCCGACATGACCGACCGCCAGCGCGGGCATCTCGAGACGTTGGTCCGGCACTATCTCGGCCGGTCGACCCCGGAGGTGGCCGAGGCATCCTGGCACGACGTGGAGAAGGCGGGTCTGGAGAGGGTCACCTTCAGCTGGGCGGGTTCGCTGCGCCCGGGCGTAGGCGAGCGGCACTACTACGCCGTGGCCGGCCCGACGTTCGTGCTGGAGTACGACAACACCCAGAACGACGCCAACCACATCCACACGGTGTGGCGCGACCTGCGCAACGACTGGGGTGAGGACCTGCTGGCTGCGCACTACGCCCAGCAACACCGCTGACTCGACGCGCCGCCCGACCACCAGCCCGGCCGGGACTCCCGGGTTTCGACGCTGGTCAGCGAGGTGCCCGGGCCGTTCCGCGAGCACCGACCGAACGCACGGCCCGCGTGGCCGGTTGAGCCCAGCCGGGGCGGGTGCCAGGACCCGGCACCTCCTTTTCGGTAACCTGCCAAGGCGGGGACACGTAGCGTTCAGGCGGAGGGCAGGACACAGTGGCAGAGCAGACGAGCTCGAGCGTCACCATCGCGGCGGAGCCGGCGCAGATCATGTCCGTCATCGCCGACTTCGAGTCCTATCCGAGCTGGGCGGCAGCGGTGAAGGAGGCGGAGGTGCTCTCCGTCGACGACCGGACTGGCCGGCCGGAGCGGGTTCGCTTCGTCCTGAACGCCGGTGCGATCAAGGACGAGTACACCCTCGGCTACACCTGGGACGCCGACCGCGAGGTGCGCTGGACCCTGGTGGAGGGCAAGGTCGTCAAGGCGATGGACGGCGCGTACACCCTGCGCGACAAGGGCCGCGGCAACACCGAGGTCACCTATCGGCTGGCCGTGGACGTCACGTTCCCGATGATCGGTCTGATCAAGCGCAAGGCGGAGAAGGTCATCATCGACACCGCGCTGAAAGAGCTGAAGAAGAAGGTCGAGCAGAGCTAGGACTCCCTCCGAGTACGCCCTGGGGGCGTCCGGTGGCTCGGCTCGCGCGGCCGACGGGTGACAGCGACGGTTTCGGCGCATGCGTTACCCGATAACCTCTGCCGGAAGCTCGGGTCCGCTCCTGGTGCCCCGGCCACCCGACGGACCTGCCCGGGAGCATTGCTTCGGCATCTGCAACAGACGGTGAGAGGGGCACACTGGCGTGAGTGACGTGCGCGAGGCCGGTCAGGAGAGTCCGGTGAGTACGCCGACGGCTGCGAAGGCCGCTGCCGGCGTCGAAGGCTCGTCCGGGCTGACCATCGGCGTGGACGTCGGCGGCACCAAGATCGCCGCCGGGCTGGTCGACAACAACGGAAAGATCGTCGCCGAAGGCCGCCGGGAGACCCCCGCCACCAGCCCACCCGAGATCGTCGCCGCGATCGTCGAGGTCGTGAAGGAGCTCCGAAGCCGCGCGGAGGGCCGCGAGGTCGAGGCGATCGGGGTCGGCGCTGCCGGCTTCGTCGACGCCAGCCGCTCCGAGGTGCTGTTCGCGCCCAACCTCGCGTGGCGCAAGGAGCCGTTGAAGGAGGCCGTGCAGGCCCGCACCTCCCTGCCCACCGTGGTGGAGAACGACGCGAACGCCGCCGCCTGGGCGGAGTTCCAGTTCGGCGGTGGACACGACGTCGACGACATGATCCTGCTCACCATCGGTACCGGGCTCGGGGGCGGCCTGGTCCTCAACGGCGAGCTCTATCGTGGCGCGTTCGGTGTCGGCGGCGAGGTCGGCCACTTCCGGGTCGTTCCCAACGGCCACCTGTGCGGCTGTGGCAACCGTGGCTGCTGGGAACAGTACGCCAGTGGTCGCGCGCTCGTGCGGGAGGCCCGCGACTTCGCCCGGTCCAGCCCGTCGCAGGCCGACGCGCTGCTCGAACTCGCCGGCGGCAAGGCCGACCGCATCGAAGGACCGATGGTGACCAAGGCCGCGGCGGCCGGTGACACCGCGGCGACCGAACTCGTCCAGGACCTCGGCCGCTGGCTCGGTGAGGGCATCGCCACCCTGGCGGCCGTACTCGACCCCGCCGTCGTGGTCATCGGCGGGGGCGTCTCCGAGGCGGCCGACCTGCTGCTGGAGCCGGCCCGGAACGCCTTCTGGCGGCAGCTCACCGCGCGCGGCCACCGGCCGACCCTGGAGATCCGCCCCGCGGTGCTCGGCAACGAGGCCGGCATCATCGGGGCGGCCGACCTCGCTCGGCGGCGATGATGGCGTTCATCCAGGCACTGACCGTCGGGGTCGACATCGGCGGGACGAAGGTCGCCGCCGGGGTGGTCGACCCGGAGGGCAACATCCTCGAACGTCTCCGGCGGGACACGCCCTCGACCAGCCCGCAGGCCACGGAGGACACCATCGCCGACGTGGTGGCGGAGTTGCGCAGCCGGTACGAGGTGACCGCAGTCGGTATCGGTGCCGCCGGTTGGATCGACGTGACCGGTGCCTCGGTGCTCTTCTCGCCACACCTGGCCTGGCGGCACGAACCCTTGCGGGACGCCGTGCGCCGCCGGGTCCGGCTGCCGGTGATCATCGAGAACGACGCGAACGCGGCCGCCTGGGCGGAGTGGCGGTTCGGTGCCGGCCAGGGGGAGAGCCACCTGGTCTGCGTGACGCTCGGCACCGGCATCGGCGGCGCGGTGGTGACCGACGGCGTGATGCTGCGCGGGAAGTACGGCGTGGCAGGGGAGTTCGGCCACATGACGATCGTTCCCGGCGGGCACCGATGCGAATGCGGCAACCGCGGCTGCTGGGAGCAGTACGCCAGCGGCAACTCCCTGGTCCGCGAGGCCCGTGAGCTCGCGGCGTCCGGCTCGCCGGTGGCGCAGAACCTCCTCGACCGGGTGGGCGGCGACCCGCTGCGGATCACCGGGCCTTCGGTGACGGAGGCGGCCAAGGACGGCGACCCGGTTGCGGTCGAACTGCTGGAGGAGGTCGGCCGCTGGCTCGGTGTGGGACTGGCCAATCTCGCCGCGGCGTTCGACCCGGGTACCTTCGTGGTCGGCGGCGGAGTGTCCGAGGCAGGGGACCTCTTCCTGGCACCGGCGCGGGACACTTTCAAGCGGTCGCTGACCGGACGGGGCTTCCGCCCCGAGGCTCAGATCCAGCGCGCGGCGTTGGGCAACGAGGCCGGCCTGGTCGGGGCCGCCGACCTGGCCCGGGAGAACATCCGGCTGTTTCGCCGACGCCGTCGTCGCCGCCGTCCGGCGAGCGAGCGACTGCGCGAGCGCGTCGACCGGCTGGCCGACATCTAGGGGAGGTGCGCGGCCCCCCCGGGACTCCCTCTCGGCCGGGGCCGGATTTCCCTGTATACACAGGGAAATCTCGAAGTTTCGTGACACGCCAGAGGAGCGTTCGGCCCACGAGCGGTGCCGGACCGGGTGTCGGCGTTGGATCGGGTCACAACCCGAAACCTGTGGGTCTTACGCCGTAGCCCCGCCCTCGGGGGCGGAGCACTCTTCGCTGCGGCTCGGACCGTGGGCCGGACCCCTCGGGCGGTACGTATTCGGGGTGGCCGTGGGTGCTCATGCGGACTTGCCAGCCCTTGTGGTGGACGGCGGTGCGGTGGTAGCGGCAGAGCAGTACGCCGTCCGCGGACGCGCCGGTGCCGGGTGGACCTCGTTTCTCCTCAACCCGTTGCTCACAAGGGGTTGTCACTCCGGGCCGAGGATGGTCGGTGCCCGGTCGGCGTCAGGTCAGCGCTCGATCAGGGTGAGCTCGAACGCGTACCTCGCGGCCCGGTAGACGTGTGAGCCGTACTCCACCGCCCGGCCCACGTCGTCGTACGCGGTCCGGGTCATGGTGAGCAGCGCGGCGCCCTTGCTCTCGTGCAGGTCCTTCGCCTGCGCGGCCGAGGCGGCGCACGCCCCGATCGTCTGCCGGGCGACGCGGAGCTGGATTCCCGCGCCTCGGAGTACGGCGTACAGGCCGTTCGCCTGCAGCTGCTCGGCGGTCACGTCGACCAGCCCGGGTGGGAGGTAGTTGGTCATCAGAGCCAGTGGCTCGTCCTGGGCGTACCGCAGCCGGCGGATCCGCAGCACCTCCGCCTCGGCGGGCAGGCCGAGCGCGGCCGCCGCCTCTTCCGGTGCCGGGCACAGCCGCAGGTCGCGCACCACCGTCGTCGGGTGCTGACCGGCGCGGACCAGGTCGTCGTACAGGCTGGAGAGTTCGATCGACCGGCGTACCTGCGACTGGACGACCTGGGTGCCCACCCCGCGCTTGCGGACCAGCAGCCCCTTGTCCACGAGGTACTGGATGGCCTGGCGCATGGTCGGCCGGGACAGGGACAACTGGTCGGCCAGGACGATCTCGTTCGGCAGCTTGGCGCCCGGTGCGAGCCGGCCGGCGACGATCTCGCGTTCGATCTGCTCGGCCACCTGGAAGTAGAGCGGCACCGGGCTACGCCGGTCCACCGTCACCGCGAGTGGTGTCACGCTCGCTCCTAGGCTGGGATCACTGAGGTCGGAAGGTCTCTGGCAGGGAGAAGTAGGTCGGTCCAGGTCGCTTGTACGGGGTAGCAGCTGGGTCGCCGTCGGCGTCCAGTGTGCCGTACGGCCACCCCGACAGCCTAACGTCATAATGTCCTGACAAACTATTGACACGGTCGTAACAGGAGAGAACACTCTCCCGAGTACTCCCCGGACGAGAGGGCGGGCATGAAGGTCGGACTGGTCGGCGTCGGACGGATCGGGGCACTCCACGCCGGCACCCTGCGTGATCTGCCGGGTGTCGACACCGTTCTCGTCGCCGACGCCGATCCCGGCCGGGCGAAGGTCTGCGCGGACCGCTTCGGGCTCACCCCCGTAGGAAGCGTCGACGACCTGTTCGCCGCCCGGCCCGACGGAGTGGTGATCGCCGCACCCACCGCCGCACACGCCGACCTCGTGGGCCGGGCCGCCCGTACCGGCGTGGCGGTCTTCTGTGAGAAACCCCTCGCGCCCGACGCTGCCGGCACTCGCGCGGTGCTCGCGGAGGTCGAGGCCACAGGGGTCCCGTTGCAGGTCGGCTTCCAGCGCCGCTTCGACCCCGGCTACCAGGCGGCGAGGCAGCGGCTGCGGTCCGGCGAACTCGGCCGGCTGCACTCGGTATGGGCCTGCACCCTCGACCCCGCGCCGCCTCCCGCCGAGTACCTGCCCACATCGGGCGGAATCTTCCGTGACTGCGGAGTACACGACTTCGACGCGGTGCGCTGGGCGACCGGTGCGGAGGTCGTCGAGGTGCACGCCACCGGCGCCAACCGGGGAGCGGACTTCTTCGCCGCGGCCGGCGACGTGGACACCGGGCACGCTCTGCTGACTATGGACGACGGGACGCTGGTGTCGGTCGCGGTGTCGCGCTACAACGGCGCCGGTTACGACGTACGGCTGGAGTTGCACGGATCACTGGGCACCGCGGTCGCCGGGCTCGACGACCGCGCTCCGCTGACGTCCACCGAACCCAGGGCGCAGGGGACGAAGTCCCGGCCGTACGCCAACTTCGCCGAACGTTTCGCCGCCGCCTACGTCGCCGAACTCGCGGCGTTCGCCGACGTGGCGGCCGGCCGGATCCCGTCGCCGTGCGGCGGTGAGGACGCGCTGGAGGCGTTCTACGTCGCGGACGCCTGTGAACTGTCCCGTCGGGAAAACCGTCCCGTGCGGATCGAGGAGGTACGCCGGTGAGCTATGACCTGATCACCATGGGCCGGGTCAGTGTCGACCTGTATCCCAACGACGTGGGTGTACGCCTGCCGGAGGTGACGTCGTTCGCGAAGTTCCTCGGCGGCAGCGCCACGAACGTCGCGGTGGCCGCCGCCCGGCACGGCCGGCGGTCGGCGGTGATCACGCGTACCGGCGCGGATCCCTTCGGCGACTACATCCACCAGGCGCTGCGAGGCTTCGGCGTGGACGACCGGTTCGTCACGCCGGTGCCGCACCTGCCCACGCCGGTGGTGTTCTGCGAGATCTTTCCGCCGGACGACTTTCCGCTGTACTTCTACCGCTATCCCAAGGCGCCCGACCTGGAGTTGTACGAGTCGGAACTGGACCTCGACGCCATCCGCGCCGCCAGGATCTTCTGGGTGACCGGCACCGGCCTGTCCGAGGAGCCCAGCCGGGCCACGACCCTGGCCGGGCTGCGGACCCGTGAGCATCGTTCGCACACCGTGCTCGACCTCGACTACCGGCCGATGTTCTGGAACGACGTGGAGACGGCGCGCTCGGTGATCGGCACCGCCGTCGAGCACGCCACGGTCGCGGTCGGCAACCTGGACGAGTGCGAGGTCGCCGTGGGCACCCGCGACCCGGACAAGGCCGCGCAAGCGCTGCTTGACAGAGGCGTGGAACTCGCCGTGGTGAAGCAGGGACCGCGTGGTGTGCTGGCGCGCACGCGTACCGAGGAGACCGTCGTACCGCCGGTTCCGGTGGACGTGGTGAACGGGCTCGGTGCCGGCGATGCCTTCGGTGGTGCTTTGTGCCACGGACTTCTGTCCGGTTGGGACCTGACGCGGGTGATGCGGTTCGCCAACGCCGCCGGGGCGTACGTCGCGGGGCAGCTCGCGTGCGCGGACGCGATGCCCGACGAGGCCGAGGTCGACGCTCTGCTGGCGAAGGTCGCCCCATGACCGGTCCGGTGGGGAACGCCCAGACGGTGGCCGCCACGCGTACGGCCGCGACGGTCGACGTGGAGGCGTTGGCCACAAGGCGGTTCACCGATCCCGGGGCGATCGCCCGGGCCTACGCGAGTCGTCGCCGCCGACCGCTGGTCGGGCCGAGCGGCCGGCTGATGATCGTGGCGGCCGACCACCCCGCGCGCGGAGCCCTGGGCGCGGGCAGGCGAGGCCTGGCGATGGCCGACCGGGCCGAGTTGCTCGGCCGGTTGCTGGTCGCGCTCGACCGGCCGGGCGTGGACGGCGTGCTCGCCGCGCCGGACGTGATCGAGGACCTCCTGCTGCTCGGTGCGCTGGAGGACAAGGTCGTCATCGGCTCGATGAACCGCGGCGGCCTGCCGGGCGCGGCGTTCGAGGTGGACGACCGGTTCACCGCGTACGACCCGGCGAGCATCGCCCGGCACGGGCTGGACGCGGGCAAGATGCTGTTGCGCGTCGACCTGGCCGACCCGGACACCGCCACCACCCTGGAAAGTTGTGCACGTGCGGTGAGTGCGCTGGCCGAGCACGGCCGGATCGCGCTGGTCGAGCCGTTCCTGTCCCGCCGGCTCGACGGGCGGCTGACCAACGACCTGGGTGGTGAGGGGGTACTGCGGTCGGCGGTGATCGCGGCCGGGCTCGGCACGACCAGCGCCTACACCTGGCTGAAGCTGCCCGTGGTCGCCGACGCCGACGAGATGGAACGCGTGGCCGCGGCGACCACCCTGCCGGTGATGCTGCTCGGCGGTGAGGTCGCGGCCGACCCGGACGCGGCGTACGCGCGGTGGGCTAAGGCGCTCGCCCTGCCCACGGTGCGCGGGCTGGTCGTGGGGCGCTCCCTGCTCTATCCGCCCGACGACGACGTCGCCGCCGCGGTCGACACCGCCGTGAGCCTGCTCCCGACGGCCGCCGCGCCGTCGACTGACGGCGCGGCTCAGACGGACAGCGCACTCCCGACGGCTGCAACGACCGAAACGGACACCGCGCCCGCGACGACCCCGACGGATCTGGAGGCATCGTGAACCACCACCTACCCGCCGGGTCGCTGGCGGAGGACGGCTGGAGCCTGCGGCTCACGCCCAAACAGGCCGGCTGGACCTACAGTGGCCTCTCCACGCTCGACCTCGCCGCCGGCGCCTCGCACGCCTTCTCCACCGGCGAGGACGAGCTGGTGGTGCTGCCGCTGTCCGGGCAGGACGTACGCGTGGAGTGCGAGGGCACGGCGTACGACCTGGCCGGCCGGGCGGACGTGTTCTCAGGCGTGAGCGACTTCGTGTACGTGCCGCGGGGCGCCGAGGTCACCGTCTCCTCGCGTACCGGCGCAAGGGTGGCGCTGCCGTCCGCGCGCTGCGAACGCCGGTTGCCGGTGCGGTACGGCCCGGCCGACCAGGTACCGGTGGAGTTGCGCGGCGCCGGGCAGTGCAGCCGTGAGGTACACAACTTCGCCGCCGCGGGCGTCTTCGAGGCGGACAAGCTGATCGCGGTGGAGGTGCTCACTCCCGGCGGCAACTGGTCGTCGTACCCGCCGCACAAGCACGACGAGGACCGGCCCGGGCAGGAGTGCCCGCTGGAGGAGATCTACTACTTCGAGGTCGCCGACGGCCCCACCGGTCCCGGCGTCGCCTACCAGCGCGTCTACGGCACTCCGGAGCGCCCGATCGACGTGCTGGCGGAGGTCCGCACCGGCGACGTGGTGACGATCCCACACGGCTGGCACGGTCCGTCGATGGCAGTGCCCGGCTACGACCTGTACTACCTGAACGTGATGGCCGGACCCTCGCCCGACCGGGCCTGGCTGATCTGCGACGACCCGGCCCACGGCTGGATCCGCGACACCTGGACCGACCAACCCGTCGATCCCCGACTGCCGATGACGAACCGATGACGAGCCTGTTGACGACCCTGTTGACGACCCTGACGACGAACCTGACGACGAACAACGGAGGGCAGCGATGAGCGACGGCGCATCCACGGTCCGGCTGACGGTGGGGCAGGCCCTCGTCAGGTTCCTGGCCGCGCAGTGGTCGGAGCGCGACGGTGTGGAGCAGCGGTTCTTCGCCGGTTGCTTCGGCATCTTCGGGCACGGCAACGTCGCGGGTGTGGGGCAGGCGCTGGCACAGGCCGCCCACGCCGACCCCGACGAGCTGCCGTACTACCAGTCACGCAACGAGCAGGCGATGGTGCACGCGGCGGTCGGCTTCGCCCGGATGCGTGACCGGCTGCAGACCTTCGCGTGTACGACGTCCATCGGCCCCGGCGCCACCAACCTGGTGACCGGCGCCGCCCTGGCCACGATCAACCGGATCCCCGTCCTGTTGCTGCCCGGCGACATCTTCGCCACCCGGGTCGCCAACCCGGTGCTGCAGGAGCTGGAGGACCCACGTTCGTACGACGTCTCCGTCAACGACACCTTGCGTCCGGTGTCGAGGTACTGGGACCGGATCAACCGCCCGGAACAGCTGGTCCCGGCCGCGTTGGCGGCGATGCGGGTGCTCACCGACCCGGCGGAGACCGGTGCGGTGACACTCGCACTGCCCCAGGACGTCCAGGCCGAGAGCCACGACTGGCCGGTGGAGTTCTTCGCCCGCAGGGTCTGGCACGTCGCCCGCCCGGTGCCGGAGCCGGCGGTGCTGGACCGCGCCGTGGAACTGATCCGCTCCGCCCGGCGGCCGCTGCTGGTCGCGGGTGGCGGGGTGATCTACTCCGGCGCGACGCAGTCACTGGCCGACTTCGCCGCGGCGACGGGCGTTCCGGTCGCGGAGACCCAGGCGGGCAAGGGCTCCTTGACGTGGGACCATCCGGCCGCCGTCGGTGCGATCGGCGCGACCGGCACCACCGCCGCCAACGAGCTGGCCGCGCAGGCCGACGTGGTGATCGGTGTCGGCACCCGCTACAGCGACTTCACCACCGCGTCCAGGAGCGTGTTCGCCAACCCGGACGTGCGGTTCGTCAACGTCAACGTGGCGTCCTTCGATGCGGCCAAGCACGCCGGGCTGGCGGTGGTCGCCGATGCCAAGGCAGCGTTGACAGCGCTGGGCGAACGCCTGTCCGGCTGGCAGGTCGACACCGACTACCGCGGCCGTACGGCCGAACTGGCCGGCAACTGGCAGCGGGTCGTCGACGGTGCGTACGCCGCGACCGCGCCCACCAACCTCGCCCAGACCGCCGTGCTCGATGCGGTCAACGAGGCGGCCGGCGAACGCGGCGTGGTGATCAACGCCGCCGGCAGCATGCCGGGTGAGCTGCACAAGCTGTTCCGCGCCAGGGACCCGAAGCAGTACCACGTGGAGTACGGCTACTCCTGCATGGGCTACGAGATCGCCGCCGGACTCGGCGTGCGGATGGCGGCGCCGGACCGGGAGGTGATCGTCCTGGTCGGCGACGGCTCCTACCTCATGCTGGCGCAGGAGATCGTCACCGCGGTGCAGGAGAACGTCAAGCTCACCATCGTCCTGGTGCAGAACCACGGCTACGCCTCGATCGGCTCGCTGTCGGAGTCGGTCGGCTCCGAGCGCTTCGCCACCAGCTACCGCTACCGCAACCCGAAGACCGGTGCGCTGGACGGCGACGTGCTCCCGGTGGACCTCGCCGCAAACGCCGCCAGCCTGGGCGCCGACGTCATCCGCGCCGGCAGCCTGGAGGAGTTGCGCTCCGCGCTGGCGAAGGCTCGTGAGGCCACCCGGACCACCCTTGTGCACGTGGAGACCGATCCGCTCACCGGTGCTCCCGACTCGCAGGCGTGGTGGGACGTCCCGGTCGCCGAGGTCTCGACGCTGGAGGCGACGCAACGGGCGCGGGCGGAGTACGACAAGAACAAACCCAGCCAGCGGCACTACCTGTAGGTCGGCAGCTGTAGGACGACGGCGTCCGCCGGGGACCACCGCCGGCACCAACCGGGCGCCACCACCAGGCACCACACGCGGCACTACCAAGAAGAAGGTTTCGGTCATGTCCACCAGCGACTCCACCAGCAGCGGCAGCACCACGCGCGGCCCGGCCACGTCCGGGGAGGGCCGCCCGAGCATCGTCGAACACTGGATCGGCGGTGTCCCGACGCCCGGCACCTCGACCCGTCGCGGTCCGGTGTGGAACCCCGCGACCGGCGCCCGCCAGGCGGAGGTGGTGCTGGGTACGCCGACGGACGTCGACCTCGCCGTGCAGACCGCGGCGAAGGCGTTCGCCGGCTGGCAGGACGTGTCGGTCAGCAAGCGGGCGAAGATCCTCTTCTCGTTCCGTGAGCTGGTCAACCGGCACGTCGACGACCTGGCCCGGATCGTCACCGCCGAGCACGGCAAGGTGCTCTCCGACGCGCGCGGAGAGGTGCTGCGCGGGCTGGAGGTCGTGGAGTTCGCCTGCGGGATTCCCCAACTGCTGAAGGGCGAGTTCTCCGAGCAGGTCTCCTCCGGGGTGGACGCGTACTCGTTCCGGCAGCCGCTGGGAGTGGTGGCCGGCATCACGCCGTTCAACTTCCCCGTCATGGTGCCGATGTGGATGTTCCCGATCGCGATCGCCTGCGGCAACACGTTCGTGCTCAAGCCCTCCGAGCGTGACCCGTCGGCGTCCAGGCTGATCGCCGAGCTGTGGCAGCAGGCGGGCCTGCCCGACGGTGTGTTCAACGTCGTGCACGGGGACAAGGAGGCGGTCGACGCGTTGCTCGAGCACCCCGACGTGGCCGCCGTGTCGTTCGTCGGGTCGACCCCGATCGCGAAGTACGTCCATCAGAACGCCGCGAAGGCCGGCAAGCGGGTGCAGGCGCTCGGTGGTGCGAAGAACCACGCGGTGGTGATGCCCGACGCCGACCTGGACTTCGCCGCCGACCACATCACCGCGGCCGCGTACGGCTCGGCCGGTCAGCGCTGCATGGCGATCTCGGCCGTGGTGGCGGTCGGTGCCGCGGGCGACGCCCTGGTGGAGAAGCTGCGCGAGCGCGCCGCCACGGTGAAGGTCGGCCCGGGTGTGGACGACACCGCCGAGATGGGTCCGGTCGTCACCCCGCAGGCCCGTGACCGCGTGGTCGCGGCCGTCCAGCGGGGGACGGAAGAGGGCGCGACGCTGGTCGTGGACGGCCGCGGCCTCCGTGTCGGCGGGTACGAGGACGGGTTCTTCGTAGGCCCGAACCTGCTCGACCAGGTGACGCCGGCGATGAGCGTCTACCAGGAGGAGATCTTCGGCCCGGTCCTGGTGGTGCTGCGGGCGGAGACCCTGGCCGAGGCGATCGCACTGGTGAACGCGAACCTCTACGGCAACGGCACCGCGATCTTCACCGACAGCGGAGAGACGGCGCGGACGTTCCAGCGTCGGGTCACCGTGGGAATGATCGGCGTCAACGTGCCGATCCCGGTCCCGATGGCGTTCTACAGCTTCGGTGGCTGGAAGGACTCCTTGTTCGGCGACCGGCACGTCCACGGCCCGGAGGGTGTCGGCTTCTACACCCGGGGCAAGGCGGTCACCTCCCGGTGGCCGCACGTGGACCACGTCTCCGACGCGGCGTTCCACTTCCCGACGTCGGGCTGACGAAGAGCGGAGATCCCCACCCGGCAGGCCGGTACGACCGACCTCGGCGTGACCCGCAAGTGCAGCAGTGCAGCAACGCAGCGACGTAGTGACGTAGCGACACAGTACGGCGACACCGCAACGCAGCAAGGCAGCTACGCAGGTTCCGAAGCGATGGCCCGGTCGTATGCCGACCTTTCGAAGGGGAGGACCGATGAGATTCGTCCGTGGGCTCGGTGTGTTCGCCGTGGCGGCGATGCTCACCCTTGCCGGCTGTTCCAACTCCGCGCCGCAGCAGTCGGGCACCGACGCGGGCGGCGCCGGTGGTGGTGGAGGTGCCGCCGCCGGAGGTGGTGGGGACAAGGCCGGTGGCGACAAGGGCGGTGCGGCGAAGTCCGACCTCACCGTCGCGGTGGTCACCCACGGCCAGGCCGGTGACTCGTTCTGGGACATCGTGAAGTCCGGGGCGGACCAGGCAGGCAAGGACGAGCACGTCAAGGTCACCTACAACGGTGACGGCGACCCGGCCCGGCAGAGCCAGCTGATCGACAACGCCGTCGCTTCGCACGTGGACGGACTGGTCGTGTCGATGGCCAACCCGGACGGCGTGCGGGAGAGCGTCCACCGGGCGGTCAAGGCAGGCATCCCTGTCGTCACGATGAACTCCGGCCTGGAGAAGTACAAGGAGTTCGGCGCGATCACCCACGTCGGGCAGAGCGAGGAACTGGCCGGCGAGGCGGCCGGCCGCAAGCTCGCCGAAGCAGGGGTGAAGAAGGTGCTGTGCGTGGTGCACGAGGCCGGCAACGTCGGCCTGGAGGCCCGCTGCAACGGCGTACGCAAGACCCTCGGCGGCACGGTCCGCAACCTTCAGGTGGACGTGTCCAACGTCGCCGACGCACAGAACACCATCAAGGCCCAGCTGCTCGCCGACAAGAGCGTCGACGGTGTGCTCACCCTCAACCCGGTGATCGCCAAGGCCGCCGTATCGGCCCGGCAGGAGGCCGGGAGCAAGGCGAAGCTGGCGACGTTCGACGTGTCCGCCGACATCTGCGCGGCGATCGCGCGGGGCGATATGCTGTTCGCGGTCGACCAGCAGCCCTACCTGCAGGGCTATCTGCCGGTGGTGTTCGTGGCGCTGAAGGTCCGCAACGGCAACGACGTCGGCGGTGGGCAGCCGGTCTACTCCGGGCCGGGCTTCGTCACCAAGGAGAACGCCGAGCAGGTCGGCAGGTTCGCCGACCGCGGGACACGGTGACGCCATGGCCTCCGAACCCGTGCGCACGCGGGGCGCGCGAAGTGCCGAGCCCTCCGAGCACACCGAGGAGCCACCGGGCGCGGTGAGCACGCTCACGCGGGTGCTCCGCCGGCCCGAGGTCGGCGCGGCCGTCGCGGCGGTGGCGGTGTTCGCGTTCTTCGCCGCGATGACCCGCACGTTCCTCACCCCGGGTGGCGTCGCCACCTGGCTGGACTCCGCGGCGCTGTTCGGGATCATGGCGATCGCGGTGGCGCTGCTGATGATCGGCGGCGAGTTCGATCTGTCGGCCGGCACGATGGTCGGCTCCACCGGCCTGATCGTCGGCATCCTCACCACGCACTCCGGTGTCAACGTGTGGTTGGCGGTGGTGCTGGCGCTGGCGTTCGCCCTGCTGGTGGGGGCGGGCAACGGCCTGCTGGTGATGCGCACCGGCCTGCCGAGCTTCATCGTCACGCTGGGCACGTTCTTCGTTCTGCAGGGGCTCAACCTCGCGGTCACCAAGGCGCTCATCGGACAGGTGGCGGTGCAGGGACTGGACCGGGTACCCGGTTTCTACGACGTGAAGTGGATCTTCGGTTCGACGGTCGTGGCGTTCGGAACGGTGTTCCAGGTCTCCATCGCCTGGTGGATCGGGCTGGCCGCGGTCGCCACGTGGATACTGCTGAGGACGCGTGCCGGCAACTGGATCTTCGCCGTCGGCGGGGCACAGACCAGTGCCCGCCAGGTCGGCGTACCCGTGCTGACCACCAAGGTCGGACTGTTCATGACGACCGCCGCGGCGGGCTGGCTGGCCGGCATGCTGCAGTTGTTCCGTACGTCCACCGTGCAGGCGTCCACCGGGGTCGGCCAGGAGTTCATCTACATCATCTGTGCCGTGGTGGGCGGCTGCCTGCTGACCGGCGGGTACGGCTCGGCCATCGGCGCGGCGCTCGGCGCTCTCATCTACGGCATGACCTACCAGGGCATCGTCTTCGCCCAGTGGGACAACAACTGGCTGAAGACGTTCCTCGGCGTGATGCTGCTGGCGGCCGTGCTCGTCAACACCTACGTGCGCAGGCGGGCGGAGGTGAGCCGGTGAGCACCACGGAAGAGCGCGCCACCCCGGCCGTCGTGGGCACACCGCTGGTGGAGGCGGACCGGATCGGCAAGTCGTACGGCAGTGTCGTCGCCCTGCACGAGGTGAGCGTCACCGTGCGGGCCGCGGAGGTCATCTGTGTGCTCGGCGACAACGGAGCGGGCAAGTCCACGCTGATCAAGATCCTGTCCGGCGCGCACGCGCACACCTCGGGGGAGTTGCGGGTGGACGGCACACCCACGACCTTCGCGAGCCCGCGGCAGGCGCTGGACGCCGGGATCGCCACGGTGTACCAGGACCTCGCGGTCGTGCCGCTGATGCCGGTGTGGCGGAACTTCTTCCTCGGTTCGGAACTCACCAGGGGCAAGGGGCCGTTGCGGCGGCTGGACGTCGGGCGGATGCGGTCCACCACCCGGGAGGAACTGGCCCGGATGGGGATCCACCTGCGCGACGTCGACCAGCCGATCGGCACGCTGTCCGGCGGCGAGCGACAGTCCGTGGCGATCGCCCGTGCGGTGTATTTCGGTGCGAGGGTCCTGATCCTGGACGAACCCACCGCCGCCCTCGGGGTGAAACAGTCGGGTGTCGTACTGAAGTACGTCGCCGCCGCCCGGGAGGAGGGGCTCGGCGTGGTGTTCATCACGCACAATCCGCACCATGCCTACCTCGTGGGTGACCGCTTTGTGCTGTTGAAGCGAGGCAGGATGGCCGGGAGTCACGTACGGGCGGACATCGGCGTCGCCGACCTCACGCGGGAGATGGCCGGCGGTGCGGAGCTGGAGGCGCTGAGCCACGAGCTCAGCGAGAAGTAACGAGCAACGCCAAGAATCACGGCAACACCACGAGACACGCAACAAGGAGTTGACACGTATGGACCTGGGACCTCTGACCGGCAGGGTGGCCGGTGCCCCCATCTCCTGGGGAGTGTGCGAGGCACCGGGCTGGGGCCACGAGCTGCCGGCCTCGCTGGTGCTCGCGCAGATGGCCGAGCTCGGGCTGGCGGCGACGGAGCTCGGTCCCACCGGTTACCTCGGCGCGGACACCGATGCGGTCCGGGCCACGCTGGAGACCCACGGGCTCAGCCTGGTCGGCGGGTTCCTGCCGGTGACGCTGCACGTCGGCGCCCAGGTCGACCTCACCGAGGCGGAGGCGGCGATCCGCACCCTGGCCGCCGCCGGGTCGCAGGTCGTGGTGCTGGCCGCGGACGCCGGGCCGGCGGGGTACGACAGCAAGGTCGTGCTCGACGAGGATCAGTGGAAGCACCTGGTGCACAACCTCGACCGGGTGCGGGACCTCGTGGCCGGCCTGGGGATGCGCACGACGCTGCACCCGCACGTGGGCACGGCGATCGAGTCCGCCGAGTCGGTACGCCAGTTGCTGGCCCGCAGCGACGTGCCGCTGTGCCTGGACACCGGCCATCTGGCCGTCGGAGGGGCGGACCCGCTGGAGCTGGCGAAGTCCGCACCCGAGCGGGTGGGGCACGTGCACCTGAAGGACGTGCGCAACGACGTCGCGGCGGAGTTCAACGCCGGTGCCTTCGGCTGGGTGGACGCCGTGCGACGGGGGCTGTTCGCCCCGCTGGGCGACGGCGACCTCGACATCACCGGCGTGGTGGTCGAGCTGGAGCGGGCGGGCTTCACCGGGTGGTACGTCCTGGAGCAGGACACCGCGCTGGGCGGTGCTCCCGCCGCCGGCGAGGGTCCGGTCCACGACGTCCGCCGCAGCATCGCGTACCTCCGCGACACTGTCGTGCCGGCACTGGGCGCGGAGGTGAACCACCGTGGCTGAACGCGAACCTGGGCGAGAACTCCGCGTCGGCGTCGTCGGCACCGGGATCATGGGTGCGGATCACGTACGCACCATCGCCACGTCGGTCGCGGGTGCCCGGGTGAGCGCGGTCACCGACCTCGACGCCGAGCGGGCACGGGCGGCGATCGCCGGGATCGACGGAGCGCGCGTACTTTCCGACCCGTTCGGTCTGGTGGCCGACGACGAGGTGGACGCGGTGCTCGTCGCCTCCGCCGACGCGACCCACGAGGAGCTGGTCCTCGCCTGCGTGCAGGCGGGCAAGCCGGTGCTGTGCGAGAAACCGCTCACGCCGGCCCCGGAGGGCTCTCTGCGCATCGTGGAAGCGGAGGAGAAGGCCGGCCGGCGGCTGGTGAGCGTGGGCTTCATGCGCCGCTACGACCCCGGCTACGTCGATGTCAAGGAGAGCTTGCGGGAGGGCGTGGTGGGCGCCCCGCTGTTGCTGCACTGCGTACACCGCAACGCCTCGTCCAGGCCGAACACCCCGAGCTCCGGGCTGATCACCGGCTCGGCCGTGCACGAGTTCGACGTCATCCGCTGGCTGCTGGATGAGGAGATCACCCAGGTCACGGTGTTCCGGCCGCGCCCGTCGTCACTGGTCGTCGGTGACACCACCGACCCGCTGCTGGTGCTGCTCGGCACCGCCAGTGGACTGCTTGCCGACGTGGAGGTGTTCGTCAACGCGCAGTACGGCTACGACGTGCGCTGCGAGCTGGTCGGTGAGCTCGGGTCGCTGTACCTCGACGAGCCGGTCCAGGTGCGGCGCCGGGCGGAGCGCACCCGGACGAGCACGGTGTCGCTGGACTGGCGGGACCGGTTCGCCGAGGCCTACCGGCGCGAGCTGCAGGACTGGGTCACCGGCGCGGCTGCGGGGGAGCAGCGCGGAGCCGACGCCTGGGACGGCTACGTCGCGACGGTGGCGGCCGCCGCGGGAGTGGCGGCCCTGGACAAGCCGGGCATCCCGGTTCCGGTGGAGCTGCCACCGCGACCGGAGCTCTACGCGACCAGGTGATCCCCGGCCGGCTCGCCCGCGGCGGCACGCAGACCTACGACAGTGCCGCCGCACCCCGGGTCAAGGCGTTCGGGCCGACTCCTGGTCGGCGGCCGGCACGAGAAGCTCGTCGCGGCTCTCGGCCTCCCGAAGGCGGCGCTTGCGGCGTGCGTAGCGCGCCACCTCGACCAGTGCGGTGACCCCGAGCGCGAGCGCGATGCCGAGGACGACGCCCTTGATCGGGTCGTTCTCGAACGCCATCCCGCCGATGTATCCGACCAGTACGGAGTAGACCGCCCACGACAGCGCGGCGAGGATGTCGAAGCGGGTGAACGTGCGGCGCGGGTAGCCGAGCGCGCCCATCGTGACGGTGACCGCGGTACGCCCGCCGGGTACGTACCTCGCCACCACCAGCACCAGGCTGCCGCGTTCGGCGAGCGCGTCGGCCGCCCGGTCGAACGCCCTGCGCCGCCTGCTGCCCGGCCGTGCCCGGGCCAGCAGCCGGCCGCCCGCGCCGCGGCCGATCGCATACGAGATGTGGTCGCCCACGAGTGCTCCGGCGGCGGCCGCGAGCACGACCAGCACGAGCTGGGGCGAACCGCTCGCAGCGGCGAACACCCCCGCGGTGATCACCACGCTCTCACTCGGGACCGCGGGGAGGAACGCGTCGGTCGCGGCGAGCAGGAACAGCGCCAGGTAGACCCACGGCGAGCTCATCACCTCGTGGACCACCTGCAGGATCGACTCGGTCACGGCTGGTCCCGCCTGTCGGCGGCGACGCCGGCGCCGACGCCGGGGGTGTGGCTGGAGCGGATGCTGGGCCTGGCTGGGGATTCCATGCGTCCGACCCTCCCGGATGCCGACCCAGCAGAAATCGGCCTGTGGTCGAGCGCGACCTCATCCTTAGGTAGTGGGTGCCGTGTCGATCGGCGGAGGCGACCGGTCGCAGGGCTGACCTAGGCTGCCGAGGTGGACAGGACCGGGGTGGTCGGCGAGCGGGTGCAACGCTGGGTTGCCCGGGCGTACGACCGGAGCGCGCCGTGGCTGCTCGGCGCCGGGGTCTGTGTGCTGTCGCTGTCGACCGTCCGCGACTGGAACGCGCCGCTGGTGCTCGCGCTGACCGCGCTGACCGGCGTGGCCGCGTGGATGGCGAGACGGCGGAGGTGGCCGTTGTTCGTGACGACGGCGGCCGGGGTGGCACTGATCGGCCTGTGGCCGGGCCTGCTGGTCTCCGCCTACTATGCGGGGACGACCCTGCGCCGTCGCCGTGAGCTCGCGGTGTTCATGGTCGGCTGCCTGGCGCTGATCATCCCGGCGTACACCTTCTACACCGATCTCGGGGTGCGGATGACCGGCTGCCGTCAACCCTGCCTTGGCACCGGAGCGCAGCTGGACGGCCTCGCCAACAAGGGTTCCGCGCTGCTGTTCGTCGGACTGGGACTGGTGCTGGGGTTGTGGGTGCGGGCGCGCCGGGAGGTGCTCGCGGGACTGCGCGAGCGCGCCGAACGGCTGGAACGCGAACAGGCCGCCCGCGCGGAACAGGCGCGCGGGCAGGAGCGGGCCAGGATCGCCCGGGAGATGCACGACGTGGTAGCCCACCGCGTGTCGCTGATGGTCCTGCACGCGGGCGCGCTGGAGGTGAACGCACCGGACGAGCGGACGGCCCGGGCGGCCGAGCTGATCCGCGGGACCGGGCGGGAGGCGCTGGAGAACCTGCGAGAGGTGTTGGGGGTCCTGCGCGCCCCGGCCGGTGGGAGCCCGGCTCCGCTCTCGCCGCAACCCGGCCTTGACGACCTCGACCAGCTCCTGGAGCAGTCGCGGGCAGCGGGCGCCGAGGTCTCTCGCCGGGACGAGGGCGCGCCGAGGGAGCTGCCCGCGATGGCCGGGACTACGGCGTACCGGATCGTGCAGGAGGCGCTGACCAACGTGCACAAACACGCACCGGGCGCGACCGTCGAGGTCGTGGTCGGCTACCGCGAGGACGCACTGACGGTGCGGGTTCGCAACGAGGACGCGCCGCGGCCGGCGGCCGGGCACAGCGGCGGGTTCGGGCTGGTCGGTCTGCGCGAACGCGTCCACCTGCTGGGCGGCGACTTCCGGGCCGGCCCGACCGCGCGCGGGGGCTTCGAGGTGTTCGCCCGGCTGCCCGCGCGGCCGTCCCATACCCACGCCGGCACGGTGGCCACCGACACGACCGACGCCGAGCACGACAGGGGAGCAGCGACGACATGATCCGCGTTCTGGTGGTGGACGACGAGGCGCTGGTCCGGTCCGGGCTGCGGATGATCCTGGAGGCCGCCGACGAGGTGGTGGTCGTGGCCGAGGCCAGGGACGGCCGGGACGCGATCGCCGCGGTGGGCCGGCACCGGCCCGACGTGGTGCTGATGGACGTACGCATGCCGGAACTGGACGGCGTACGGGCGGCGGAGGAGATCGGCCGCGCTCAGGCACCACCGAGGGTGGTGATGCTGACGACCTTCGACCTGGACGAGTACGTCCATGCCGCGTTGCGCGCCGGCGCGGTCGGCTTCCTGCTCAAGGACACCCCGCCACGTGACCTGGTGGCCGCGGTCCGGACCGTCGCCGCCGGCAACGCGATGCTGGCCCCGGAGGTCACCAGGCGTCTGATCAGCTCGTTCGCGAACCGCGGCGCCAGCCGGGCGGAGGCGGCCCGGGAACGGCTGCGGGTGCTGACCGGCCGCGAGCGCGAGGTGGTGAGCGCCGTCGCGCGCGGTCTGTCGAACGCCGAGATCGGCCGGGAGCTCACGATGAGCGAGGCGACAGTCAAGGCGCACGTCAGCAGGTCCCTGGCCAAGCTCGGCCTGGACAACCGCGTGCAGGCCGCGATCCTGGTGCACGACGCGGACCTGACCTGACCCGACGGGACCCGACCTGGCCCGACCTGACCCGACCTGACCCGACCTGACCGGAGCCGAAGGTTTCCCCCCGTCCTGGTCGGCTACGGTCGACCGGTGACGACGGTGCGGCTGATGACCTACAACGTGCGCGGCCTGGGTGACGACGTGTCCGCTCTGGCGACGGTGGTCGGGGACCTCCGGCCCGACGTCCTGGTCGTGCAGGAGGCGCCGAAGCTCCTGCGCTGGCGGTCCCGGTGTGCCGGACTGGCCCGGGCCACCGGCCTGCTCTACGTCGCCGGCGGTCGTACGGCGGGCGGCAACCTGCTGCTGGCCCACCAGCGGACCGTCGTACTCGGGCATGCCGAAGAACGCATCCCGCAGCGGCTCCGCGACCCGATCCGCGGCGTGGTCTCGGCGACGTTCGCCGTGGGCGGGAGGAGGTTCGGCGTGGTGGGGGTGCATCTCAGCCTGTCCGCTCCCGGCCGGACGCGCGACCTCGACCGGGTGCTGGGGACGGTGCGGTCGTTCGGCGACCTGCCGGTCCTGGTGGCCGGCGACCTGAACGAACCCCCGGGCGGACCGAGCTGGCGCGCGCTCTCCGGCGCGGGGCTGCACGACGCGGCCGGGGACGGAACCCCCACCTTCCCTGCAAGGGAACCGCGGGCCCGCATCGACGCGGTGTTCGCGTCCGGGGGAGCGCGCGCCCGGGCCGTCGACCTGCCCACCGACGACGAGGGACGCACCCGGCTGGCCCGCGCCTCCGACCACCTCCCGGTCGTGGTGGACGTCGACCTGGACGGATGACTCGTGGCTGACCCGATTCGGCGGACCGGCGCGGACCGGTTGACCGCCCTCGGGGTGCACCCGGAGGATTCGAAGGTCGTGCCGAAGGCACCGGCCGGACCAGGCACGCAGGCACACCCCGCACGCATCGCCAACCACGACACCCAAGCCGGACGGAGCCGCATGAGCCACGTGAGTACACCCAGCCTGGGCGGGAACGACCTGCTCGCCCGGCGCCGGCTCGGCTCGACCGGGCTGGAGGTGACCCCGGTCTGCCTGGGCTGCGGTGTGCTGGGTGGAATGCCGGGGATCTTCGGGTACGACGTCGCGGCCGAACGCGGCGTCGCGACAGTACGCGCGGCGCTGGCGAGCCCGCTCAACTTCCTCGACACCTCGGCCGGCTACAGCGACGGCGAGAGCGAACGCCGGGTGGGCGCGGCGATCGCCGAGCACGGCGGCCTGCCGCCCGGGTTCGTCCTGGCCACCAAGGTCGACCCCGACCCGAGGACCGGTGACTACTCCGGCGAGCAGGTGCGGCGCAGCGCCGAGCAGAGCCTGGAACGCCTCGGCCTGGACAGCTTCGACCTGCTCTACCTGCACGATCCGGAGGTGATCGGCTTCGAGGCGGCGACCGCATCCGGTGGAGCGGTGGAGGCGCTGGTCGACCTGGCCGAGCAGGGCATCGCGCGCCACCTCGGCGTGGCCGGCGGACCGGTCGACCTGCTGGGCCGGTTCGTGGACACCGGTGCATTCGAGGTGGTCCTCACCCACAACCGTCACACGCTGGTGGACCAGTCCGCCCGCGGTCTGCTCGAGCAGGCGAAGGCCGCGGGTGTCGCGGTCGTCAACGCCGCACCCTTCGGCGGCGGCCTGCTGGCCAAGGGGCCGGACGCCCTGCGCAAGTACGCCTACCGCGAGGCCGACGCGGACCTGCTGGCCCGGGTGCGGGCGATGGCCGACGCCTGTGCGGCGTACGACGTGCCCCTCGGTGCGGCAGCCCTGCAGTACTCCCTGCGGCAACCGCTGATCGCCTCCACGGTGGTCGGCATCTCCGCGCCCGAGCGCGTGGACCAGACACTCGCGTGGGCGACCTGGCCGATCCCGGACGAACTGTGGGCGTCCCTGCGGCCGCTGGCCGGACCCGGCGGACCCGGCGGACCCGGCGGACCCTTCGGACCCGGCGGACCCGGCGACAAGGAAGGTGGATGATGACGGACGCGACACCGGTGCGGTTCCCCGCCGACTTCTCCTGGGGCGTGGCCACCGCGAGCTACCAGATCGAGGGCGCGGTCGAGGCGGACGGACGCCGGCCGTCCATCTGGGACACGTTCTCGCACACGCCGGGCACCATCAGCGACGGCTCGAGCGGCGACGTCGCCTGCGACCACTACCACCGCTACCGCGAGGACGTCGACCTGATCGCCGGCCTCGGCGTCGGCACGTACCGCTTCTCGCTGGCCTGGCCGCGACTGCAGCCGGACGGACGGGGGCCGATCAACCAGGCGGGCCTGGACTTCTACCTTCGGCTGCTGGACGCCCTGCAGGAGAAGGGCATCCGGCCGTGGGTGACGCTCTACCACTGGGACCTCCCGCAGGCGCTGGAGGACGCCGGCGGCTGGCCGGCGCGGGACACGGCCCACCGCTTCGCCGACTACGCCGTCGCGGTGTACGAACGCCTGCACGACCGGGTCGCGGACTGGACGACGCTCAACGAGCCCTGGTGCTCGGCGTACCTCGGCTACGGCATCGGCCAGCACGCGCCCGGCGTCCGCGACCCGCGAGCCGCCCTGCACGCGGCACATCACCTGCTGCTCGGACACGGTCTCGCCGTCCGGGGTATGCGTGCGGCGACCCCGGACACCACCAACAGGTTCGGCATCACGCTCAACCTGTGGCCGGTGTCGCCGGCCACCGACACGCCCACCGACGTGGACGCCGCCCGCCGGGTGGACGGCATCAGCAACCGCGCGTTCCTGGACCCGCTGCTGCGCGGCAGCTACCCCGACGACGTGCTCGCCGACGTCGCGGGCATCACCGACACCGCGCACATCCAGCCTGGTGACACCGACACCATCGCCGCGCCGGTCGACGTCCTCGGGATCAACTACTACAGCCCGACCTACGTCCGGGCGCGCGAGTCGGCAGGGCCCGCGGGCAGCACGCCGTGGATCGGCTGCGACGACGTGGAACCGGTCCCGCAGGGGTTCCCCACCACCGACATGGGCTGGGAGATCGAGCCGGACGGCCTGCGCCGGCTGCTGGTGCGGCTGCGCGACGACTACCCGTCGATCCCGCTGTACGTCACCGAGAACGGCATGGCGCTCGCGGACGTCGTGGACGACGAGGGCAGGGTCCACGACCCCGAACGCATCGGGTACATCGACGGACACCTTCGCGCCTGCCGGCAGGCGATGGACGAGGGCGTCGACCTGCGCGGCTACTTCGTGTGGACGCTGTACGACAACTTCGAGTGGGCCTTCGGGTACAGCAAGCGGTTCGGCGTGATCCATCTCGACACCGCCACCCAGGTACGGATCCCGAAGTCGAGTGCCGCGTGGTACGCCCGGGTCGCCCGCAGTGGGGAGCTCCCGTGAGCGCCGAGGGAGCTGTGGATTCGGCGGCCGACCCAGCGGCCAACCCGGCGACCAACCCGGCGACCAACCCAGGGGCCGACCCGGCGGACAGCGCGCCCGGCGACCCGAACTCGCCGTACGCCGGTCGCACGGTCGTGGTGACCGGTGGTGGAGGCGGCATCGGCGGTGCCGTCGCCAGGCGGTTCGCCGCGCTCGGCGCACGCGTCGCGGTTGCCGACGTCGCCCGCCCCGGCGTACGCCCGAACGGCGCGGAGGGTGCCGGCGGTGCCGAGCGCGCCGGCGGCGCCGGCGCGGCCGTGGAGTACGCCGCGGTGGACGTGACGCGGCCGGACGAGCTCGCCGACTTCCTCACCGGACTGGAACGCCTGGACGTCCTGGTGAACAGCGCGGGTATCATCCGCCGCCGCGAGGAGTTCCGGATGGAGGTCTTCGAGCGGGTGCTCGACGTCAACCTCACCGGGACGATGCGCGCCTGCGTCGCCGCTCGGCCCCTGCTGGCAAGATCGGCCGGCTGCATCGTCAACGTGGCCTCGATGCTGACCTACTTCGGCGGGCCGCTGGTGCCCGCGTACACCGCCAGCAAGGGCGGCATCGCCGCCCTCACCAGGTCGCTCGCGGTCGCGTTCGCCGAGGAGGGCATTCGGGTCAACGCCGTCGCGCCCGGCTGGATCAGCACCGAGCTCACCACCGCGCTGCGCGAGGATCCCGACGCCGAGCGCCGCATCCTCGACCGCACCCCGTTGCGCCGTTGGGGTACGCCCGACGACGTGGCCGGCGTGGTGGAGTTCCTCGCCTCACCGGCGGCAGCGTTCATGACCGGTGCGGTCGTACCCGTTGACGGCGGCTACCTCGTCGCGTGAGTGTCGTCGCGTACCCCTGAGACGTGTTGCCGGGACGAAGGGAAGCACCCATGAGTGAGGCCAGCACCCACGACGTGGTGTTCGGCAAGGTGACGGAGTCGATCGGAGTGCAACCGGAGATCGCGATCGCCGCGATGCCGGACGACGAGCGGCTCTGGGTCGAGCAGGAGAACGGCGTGTTCTTCCGCCCCCTGCTGTTCAACACCGTGGTCGGCCAGTGGTGCAACCTGCTGCGGGTCACCCGGTCCGGTGTGGTGTCGCGGCACCGTCACCCGGCCGCGGTGTTCGGCTACGTGATCCGGGGGAAGTGGCACTACTACGAGCACGACTGGGTGGCCGAGGCCGGGCACTTCGTGTTCGAGCCGCCCGGTGAGATCCACACCCTCGCGGTGCCGCCGGACTGCGAGGACATGGTGACGTTCTTCAACATCACCGGCGCGATGATCTACCTCGACGAGGAGGGCCACCAGATCGGGTACGAGGACGTCTGGACCAAGATCGAGCTGTGCCGCGCCCACTACGAGAAGGTCGGCCTGGGCGCGGACTACGTGGACCAGTTCATCCGCTGAGCCGCGCGGTGCGCTGCCGCGGGCGCGACCGGCCGGTCAGACGATGGCGCCGTCGTCGTCGTCCGGCGGGCCGCCCTTCATCCGCACCACCAGGGTGAGGAATCCACCGATGAACGCCAGTACGCCGAACGCGGCCGACCAGCTCGGGAGGTAGCCGCCGACGAGGACGGTGAGCAGGAGGAGCGCCGGCCCGCCGAGCAGGGCGGCCCAGGCTGCCTTCGTCACCGGATCCAGGCGGGGCAGCGGCGGAGGAGGTGGCGGGACGAAGCGCTCCTCCGCCGGGTGGGACCCGGACGCCTGCGGGCGCCGATCCGCGGGGCCGGGCTCCTCGGGCGGCGCGTCGTCGCGCGCCTTGTCGCTCTCCGCCCTGTCCGGCTCGTCGCGGCCCGCCCTTCGCCGGTCGCGGTCGGCGGTACCGTCCGGTCCCGCCGGCTCGACGTCCTCGATCGCCGGCCACCGGGGTACGGCATCTTCTGGCACCCGGTCGTAGCCGGCCACGATCTCGGCCCAGAGCTGATCCTCGTCGAAGGTCGCCATCCGGGGCCCGTCGGACCTGTGGTCACCGTCGCCGGCGCCACCTCCGGACGGAGCAGCATCGGTCACGGGACCGTCCGCCGGCGGGTCGCCGGACGAGGGGTCCGGTCCGCAGGTGGAGGCGTTCTCACCCTCACCGATCTTCGTCAACTGCTCGCCGAGCAGGGTCTTGGCACGGTCCTGTGCCTCCTCGTCGACGTAGAGCCGGTCGCACGGAGTCGGTGGAAGCCGGATCTCGCGGCACGGCTCGGCGACCGGCGGGCACGGGTCGGCGTAGGCGGCCACCTGCGCGCCGGCCAGGATCGCCAGCATGGTGTCGGCGACCTCCGGGTCGAGGTCGGCGATGGCGACGTACGACGGGGCGCGCAGGCCGTTGTCCCGCATCGCTACCTCCCGGAGTCGTTCCGAGCTGCCAGGTCCGGGCCTGCCCGGCGCGGTCCCGAAGCGGACCGTCCAGTCGGCTGACCGGACGAGCTCCGCCCGGTCAGGGTCCGGCACAGACGTTCGACGAAACCGGCCGTCTCGGTGAAGATCGTCGGCGCGTCGTAGTCGAGTGTGGCGACATGGTAGCTGTCGGGGAGCGAGTGTTCCTCGATCTCGCGAGAGCCGACCCTGGCGCGCAGCAACCGCAGGCTCGAACCGTCGACCACGTGGTCCTGCGGCGAGCGGAAGACGAGCATCGGCGCCCGGACCGCCGGCAGGTCGGCGGCCACCACCCGCCACAACCGGGTGAGGGAGTGCAGCGCCGTCAGCGGCGTGCGGTCGTAGGCACCCTCGTGGTCGCCGGGCTTGTGGATGTCGCCACCGATGGCCGGGACCGAGGCGAGGAAGTGGCGCAGGACGGGCAGCGCCGGCAGCCGCGGGTCGCGACTGCGCAAAGCCGGATTGACGAGCACGATCCCGTCCACGTCGTCGCCGTACACCTGCGCCAGCCGCAGAGCGAGGCAGCCGCCCATCGACTGGCCGCCGACGACCACAACCTCGCACTCCTCGCGCAACCGGAGGAAGTCCCGCTCCAGCGCGGCGAACCAGTCCGGCCAGCCGGTGCGGTCGAGGTCGGTCCAGGTGGTGCCGTGGCCGGGTAGCCGGGGTGCGGCCACCCGGAATCCGCGGTCGGCAAGGTGGGCGGCCCACGGCCGGATCGAGGCGGGGGAGCCGGTGAAGCCGTGGGACAGGAGCACGCCGGCGGTGCCGGTGCCGGCGTACAGCGGTTCGGCGTACGGCTTCACTCGCACAGGCACGCTCCTGAGGTCGCGCGACAAGGATGAGGGAGGTCCGGTCGGAATCGTGCCACGGGCCGTCCGCCCGGTCGGAGCCGGCCGCGGGGTCGGTCGGGGGGCGGGCGGGCTCGGCGCCCCGATCGCCGGTTCCGTCCGGTCCGTAGGGGCGATACCCCGTGGGCGTGCCGGCATTACTCGGCATTACTCGGCATTACTCGGGATTACTCGGTGAGGATCCGGTGATGATCCGGTGATTGTTCAGGTGGGAACCGGTGGGAGGGTCGCCGTTGCTCCGGGCCCGGACGAGGCCTAGGGTTCTCGGGCAAAGACGGAGGTGGGGTTTGTTCTACTGGTTCCTCAAGGTCTTCGCCCTGGGGCCGTTGCTGAGAACGGTCTTCCGCCCCTGGGTCGAAGGCCTGGAGAACGTCCCCCGCGAAGGTCCAGCCATCTTCGCGAGCAACCACCTGTCGTTTTCCGACTCGGTGTGGCTTCCGCTGGTCCTCCCGAGGCGGATCACGTTCCCGGCCAAGATCGAGTACTTCATCGGTACCGGGGTCAAGGGCCGCCTCACCGCGCTGTTCTTCCGCGGCATCGGCCAGGTGCCGATCGACCGCACCGGCGGACGGGCCAGCCAGGTGGCGCTCGACGCCGGCCACAAGCTTCTGCAGAAGGGCGAGCTGTTCGGGATCTACCCCGAGGGCACCCGTTCGCCCGACGGCCGCCTCTACAAGGGCAAGACCGGCGTGGCCCGCCTGGCGCTGGCCTCCGGCGCCCCGGTGATCCCGGTGGCCATGATCGGCACCGACAAGATGCAGCCGCCGGGCAAGGCACTGCCGAAGCTGATGCGGCCCGGCGTGCGGATCGGCAAGCCACTGGACTTCTCCCGCTACGAGGGCATGGAGGAGGACCGGTTCGTCCTGCGCTCGGTGACCGACGAGATCATGTACGAACTGATGGAGCTGTCCGGCCAGGAGTACGTCGACATGTACGCCCAGAAGGCCAAGGACGAGCTCGGCCGGCGGCGCGGAGGCGACGCTGGTGAGCGGTCGGTGGGCCCCTCGGGCGGCAACGGCTCGGGCAGCGCCACCTCGAGCGGCAACGGCTCGGGCAGCGCCACCTCGAGCGGCACCGCGTCGGGCACCACCACCTCGGCCGGCACCGGCCAGGCCGGCGGCTCCGGTGCGGGCCAGGGCCCCGACAAGCCGGGTGCCGACGGCGGCCCCGTCCGCAGGGCGAGCTGAGAGGGTCCGACCATGGGGGCGGGCGGCCGGTTGCCGGTGCTGCCGGGATCTGCACGTATGCGCGCGAACGCCGGCTCCGACGGCACCGACTCGCTGTGGAAGGCGCTGGCGGTACTCCGGTTCGTCGTCCTGGCGCAGGCGCTGGCGGTCAACCTGTTCCGTTGGGAGCGATTCGACCATCCGCTGACCGGATGGCTCGTTCTCACCGGCATCTCGGCCTGGACGCTGGTGGTCACCTGGGCCTACGACTCACCCGAACGCCGGCGTTGGCCGCTGCTGTCGGCCGACCTCGCGGTCGCGGTCGGCTCGATCCTGGTCACGCCGTACGTCCTCAGCCCGGAGATGCTGAACCGCCACGACTTCACACTGCCGACGTACTGGGTGACAGCGGCAGTCTTGGCCTGGGCGATCAGGTACGGCTGGATCGGCGGCGTACTCGCGGCACTGGTCATCTCCCCGGCCGACATCGCCACCCGGGCACACGTCACCTCCACCACCTTCAGCAACCTCTTCCTGCTGCTCCTGGCCGGGGCGATGGTCGGCTACGCCGCCTCGCTGGCCCGCAGCGCCGCCGCCGACCGCGCCCGGGCCACCGAGCTGGCCGCCCGGACGGCCGAACGGGAACGCCTCGCCCGGGCGGTGCACGACGGCGTGCTGCAGGTCCTCGCGTACGTCCAGCGGCGCGGGAACGAACTCGGCGGTGAGGCCGGTGACCTTGCCCGCGCGGCCGGCGAGCAGGGCGAACTACTGCGTGCGCTGGTCAACGGCCGGCCGATGCCGGCGGCGGGGGAGCGCGCCGGGCAGCCCGGGCCAGGCGAGCACGGCGTGCCGCCAGGGCAGGCCGTTTACGACACGGACACCGGCATGATCGACGTCGGTGGGCAGCTCACCGGCCTCGGCGCCGCCGGGATCTCCGTCGCCACCCCGGCCGACCCTGTGCTGCTACCGGGAGAGGTCGCCGCCGAACTGGTCGCCGCCGTCCGGGCCGCGCTGGACAACGTCGCCCGGCACGCGCCGGGCGCCAAGGCGTTCCTCCTGCTCGAGGACGACGGCGAGGCGGTGACGGTCAGCGTGCGCGACGACGGTCCCGGGATCCCCGCGGGCAGGCTGGGCCAGGCCGCGGCCGACGGCCGGATGGGCGTGAGCCGCTCCATCGTCGGCCGGCTGACCGAGCTCGGTGGCACGGCCACGCTCACCACCTCGGCGGGCGGCACCGAGTGGGAGCTCCGGGTGCCCCGCACCGGCGCCGACGTGCCCCCTGCGTCCACCGGGCCCCGGTGGACGCCGCCCGGATGGCTGGCGGGCAGACGGCCGGCCAGACCGGACGGCGGACGGGCCGCCGGACCAGATCTCGAAGCCGATGCCAAAGCGGATATCGGGTGACGAACCGGCCCGCACGTTGCGTAAGGTCAGCACATGATCCGGGTGATGGTGGTCGACGACCATCCCATGTGGCGCGGTGCCGTTTCCAGCGACCTGCAGCAGGCCGGATTCGAGGTCGTCGCGGAGGCCGGCGCCGGTGACGAGGCGCTGCGGCGCGCGGAGGCGACCCGGCCCGACGTGGTGGTGCTCGACCTGCAGATCCCGGTGCTCGGCGGAGTCGAGGTGACCCGCCGGCTGGCCGAGGGCGACTCCCGCGTCCGGGTGCTCATCCTGTCCGCCAGTGCCGAACAGCTGGACGTCCTGGCCGCGGTCAAGGCCGGCGCCGCGGGCTACCTCGTGAAGTCCGCGTCCCGGGAGGAGCTTCTCGACGCGGTACGCCGAACCGCCGCCGGCGACGCCGTCTTCACCCCCGGCCTCGCCGGGCTGGTGCTGGGGGAGTTCCGCCGCCTGTCCGGCGCGTCCCGAGCGGCCGAGCCCGTCGCCCCCCAGCTCACCGAGCGGGAGACCGAGGTGTTGCGGCTGGTGGCCAAGGGGCTGAGCTACAAGGACATCGCCGACCGTCTGGTGCTGTCCCACCGAACCGTGCAGAACCACGTCCAGAACACCCTGCGCAAGCTGCAGTTGCACAACCGGGTCGAACTCGTCCGGTACGCCCTCGAAAGCGGACTCGACGGCGCCGACGAGACCTGACCAGCGGCCCTGCGAATGGTTGCGAACCCGGCAGGGCTAGGCTCGACAGGACCTGTTCTTGCAGTCTTGGAAAGGACTGTCAATGCGCGTTGGTGTGCTCACTGGTGGTGGCGACTGCCCAGGACTGAACGCGGTCATCCGGGCCGTCGTCCGCAAGGGAGCGTCCGAGTACGGCTATGAGTTCCTCGGGTTCCGGGACGGCTGGAAGGGCCCCCTGGAAAACGTCACCTGCGAACTCGGTATCCCGCAGGTTCGGGGCATCCTCCCGCGCGGCGGCACCATCCTCGGATCGTCGCGGACCAACCCCTTCAAGGTGGACGGCGGCGTCGAGCGGATCAAGGAAAACCTGGCGAGCAACGGCGTCGACGCCCTGGTCGCGATCGGCGGCGAGGACACCCTCGGCGTGGCGACGAAGCTGTCCGAGCTCGGCGTCAACGTCGTCGGCGTGCCGAAGACCATCGACAACGACCTCGGCGCCACCGACTTCACGTTCGGCTTCGACACCGCGGTCAACATCGCGACCGAGGCGATCGACCGGCTGCACACCACGGCCGAGTCGCACCACCGGATCGTCGTGGTGGAAGTCATGGGCCGGCACGCGGGCTGGATCGCGCTGCACTCCGGCCTGGCCGGTGGCGCCAACGTCATCCTCATCCCCGAGGTGCCGTTCGACCTGGAGAAGGTCGTCGAGCACGTCGAGAGCCGTTTCCGGACCAACTTCTCGCCGATCATCGTGGTCGCCGAAGGCGCCACGCCGAAGGAAGGCACCCACGCCCTCCACAGCGAGGAGCTGGACGCGTTCGGGCACGTCCGCCTCGGCGGGGTGGGCGACATGATCGCCGCGGAGCTGGAGAAGCGGACCGGCAAGGAGGCCCGCGCGGTCGTCCTCGGCCACACCCAGCGCGGCGGCACGCCCACCGCGTTCGACCGCTGGCTGGCCACGCGGTTCGGACTGCACGCGATCGCCGCGGTCCACGACGGCGACTTCGGCAAGATGGTCGCGCTGCGCGGCACCGACATCGTGCGGGCGCCGCTGGCCGAGGCCACTCGCGAGCTGAAGGTCGTCACCCCCGAGCTGTACGCCGAGGCCGGCGTCCTGTTCGGCTGAGGCTCGCACCTCGCAGATCGTCGTCCGGGGTCGGCGCGTCCGCGCGCCGGCCCCGGTCATACTCTCGTGACGTGAACTCTCTCCAGGCCTGGCGTGCCCTCCCGGCCGCCCAACAGCCGGAATGGCCCGACGCGGGCGCGGTGCAGGCCGCCGCCGCACAGCTGCGGACGTTCCCTCCGCTGGTCTTCGCCGGCGAGTGCGACTCGCTCAAGGCGCGGCTCGCCGACGTCGCGGCCGGCCGGGCGTTCTTCCTGCAGGGCGGCGACTGCGCGGAGACCTTCAACGGCGTCGGCGCCGACGCGCTGCGCAACAAGCTCCGCACGATTCTGCAGATGTCGGTGATCCTCACCTACGCGGGCAGCATGCCGGTGGTCAAGGTGGGCCGGATCGCCGGTCAGTACGCCAAGCCGCGATCGAAGCCGACCGAGGTGCGCGACGGCGTCGAACTGCCCGCCTACCGCGGCGACGCGGTCAACGGCTTTCCCTTCACCCCCGAGGACCGTACGCCCGATCCGGACCGGTTGGTGCGGATGTACCACTCCTCGGCGGCCACCCTCAACCTCGCCCGGGCGTTCGTCGTCGGCGGCGAGGCCGACCTGCGCCAGGTGCACGCGTGGAACACCGACTTCGTGCGCGACAGCCCGGTCGGTGAACGCTACGACCGGATGGCCCGCGACATCGACCGCGCCATCTCGTTCATGCACGCCTGCGGTGCCGACCCGGCGGAGTTTCACTCCGTCGACTTCTACGCGAGCCACGAGGCCCTGCTGCTCGACTACGAGGAGGCCCTCACCCGGATCGACTCCCGGACCGGCCTGCCGTACGACACCTCCGGCCACTTCCTGTGGATCGGCGAGCGGACCCGCCAGCTCGACGGCGCGCACCTGGAGTTCGCGCGGCACATCCGCAACCCGGTCGGGGTGAAGCTCGGCCCCACCACGACACCGCAGGACGCGCTCACCCTGATCGAGCGGCTCGACCCCGACCGCGAGCCGGGGCGGCTCACGTTCATCACCCGGATGGGTGCGGGCCGGATCCGCGACGCGCTGCCGGAGCTCGTGGAGAAGGTCACCGCGAGCGGGGCGAGCGTCGCCTGGGTGTGCGACCCGATGCACGGCAACACCTTCGAGGCGCCGAACGGCTACAAGACGCGCCGCTTCGACGACGTGCTGGACGAGGTGGAGGGTTTCTTCGAGGTGCACCGGGCACTCGGCACGGTGCCGGGCGGACTGCACGTCGAACTCACCGGTGACGAGGTGACCGAGTGCGTGGGCGGCGGCCACGCACTGGCGGAGGCCGACCTGGTGCACCGCTACGAGACCGTGTGCGACCCGCGGCTCAACCGCGCGCAGTCGCTGGAGCTCGCGTTCCTCGTCGCGGAGATGCTGCACCGTCCCTGAAGGTCCTGGCGTACGACCGACGACGAACGGGCCGGGCGGCCCCCGACAGGGGACGCGCCCGGCCCGAGCTCGTTCAGCGGACTTGGTGAACCGCCGTGGGTCAGCTCCACAGCCGGTCGCGGCGGATCTCCGAATCCCAGACCTCCGTCGGTTCGAAGAACCCCGGGAAAGCCGGGTCGAGATGCTCGCGGAAGAGTTCCTCGTTGATGTCGTCGAAGCCCAGGCCCGGCTTGTCCGGCACGGTGATGTGGCCGTCCTCGATCAGCGGGCTGGGCAGCCCGGTCACCAGGTCGCTCCACCACGGCACGTCCACGGCGTGGTGTTCCAGCGCGAGGAAGTTGTGCGTGGCCGCGGCGATGTGCGCGCTCGCCAGCGTCGCGATCGGCGAGGCCGCCATGTGCAACGCCATCGCCACCCCGTGCTCCTCGGCGAGGTCGCCGACCCGCTTGGTCTCCAGGATGCCGCCGGAGGTGGCCGGGTCGGGGTGGACGATCCGGATCGCCTCGGCCTCCAGCAGCGGCCTGAAGTTCTCCGCGAGGTAGATGTCCTCCCCGGTGCACGTCGGGGTGGCCAGCGCCGTGGTGAGTTCCCGCCACTGCGCGGTGAACTGCCACGGAACCATGTCCTCCAACCAGGCAAGGGCGAACGGCTCCAGTGCCCGGCCGACCCGAAGGCAGGAGTCGACACCGATGTGGCCGAAGTGGTCGACGGCCAGGGGGATGTCGTACCCCACCGCCTCCCGCACGGTCGCGACGTGTTCGGCCAGCAGGTCGACACCCTTGTCGGTGACCCGGATCCCGGTGAACGGGTGCATCGTGGTGGTCTGCTCGCGCGCGCCCGGCGGCGCGATCAGCGCACCGGGGACGTCCCACAGCAGGTTGATGCCCACGTCCATCTTGAGGAACTGATACCCCAGCTTGCGCCGCCCGATCAGCCGTTCGGCGAGCACCTGCGGGTCGGGAGAGTTCGGGGTGTCGGCGTAGCAGAGCACCCGGTCGCGGAACTTCCCACCGGCCAGGGCGTACGCCGGAACGCCGTACGCCTTCCCGGCAAGGTCCATCAGTGCCATCTCCACGCCGCACACCCCGCCGCCCTGCCGGCCGTGGTGGCCGAACTGCTTGATGGCGCGGAACAACTTGTCGACGTTACAGGGGTTCTCGCCGATCAGCCGGGCCTTCAGCAGCAGGGCGAAGCTGCGGCTGGCTCCGTCGCGCACCTCGCCGTACCCGCTGATGCCCTGGTTGGTGTCGATCCGGACGATGGTGGACCGGAACGGCACCCCGACAAGCGACGCGACCCGCAGGTCGGTGATCTTCAGGTCGCTGGGCCGGGAGTTGGTGTTCACCCGGTCCAGCATCCGGTCGCTGGTCAGCTCCTGTTCGTGGCCTGTTCGGGCTGTGGGGGCTGCTCCTGCTCCTTGCGCCATCGCTGGAAGTCCTCCTCGATGTGGCTTGCCCACGTGCCGACGTCGATCTCGGCGCTGCTGTAGATCTGCTCTGCCAACCGGAGCTTGCCGAAGACGTCGCGGGTACGGATGTCCGCACTGGACTCGGCGACCATCGCCGCCAGGTGCGGTGGGATGAAGATGAGTCCGCTCGGCGTTCCGAGCACCACGTCACCGGGGAGCACGGTCGCGTCGCCGATCTTGACCGGAATGTTGATGCCGGCCAGTGTCACGTCCCGGATCGCGGTCGGGTCGACGTCGCGAAAGAAGAAGTTGACACTGCCGTCGAGCTTGCTGATTCCCTGGTAGTCGCGGATTCCGCCGTGGATCACCGCGCCCACGCCGGTGCGCGCGGCGACCGCGGTGCTGAGGTTGTCACCGACGACCGTGCCGTCGCGGACCTTTCCGAAGATGTCGGTGACCATCACGTCGCCGGGCACCAGGGTGGAGATGATCCAGGAGTTCTGCTTGTCGGGGGTGAGGTGACCCTCGCGGGCACCCGCGGCGACGACGGCACTGTCGTAGTCCGGCCGGTGCGGCAGGAACTGCGAGGTGACCGCACGGCCGACGAGGATGGTGTCGGGGTGGGTCTGGCGCCAGCCACCGGCGAACTGGCGTTCGTAGCCCTGGCGGCGGAGGACACCCCACGCCTCCTCGGTGGTGGCCAGCCGGATCTCGTCCAGCACCTCGTCGGGGACCTTCGGCCGCCCGTCCGGAAAACGCTCGCCCTGCCAGGAGGACGTCAGCTCGATCAGGTCCTCGGGAGTGGGTTGGATTCGCATGAGTGAAGGGAACCTCCGCCGTCGGTGAATCTTCGGCGATCGTAGGAGGGGCGCCGGTCGCGGAACAACGCGTACGTCCTGTGCCGGTTACCGCTGCCCGGTTGTGGCGACCGGATGGCCGGGAAAGGCCTTGCTGCGTGGCGTGGCGTGGTGTGCCGTGCGTGCCCCGTGGCGGTCCTAGGTGAGCGCGGCGAGATACGGACTCATGTCCATGCCGGGGTAGCGCGCACCGACGTTGGCGACGGTGGACTTGTTCCAGTACGGATCACCCACCCGGGGGAAGCCCACGAACTCACGCTGGCGCGGGGTGGCGTGCTCCAGGAAGTGGTTCATCTCCGGGCTGCCGCCGTCATGCTGGAACGTCACCTGGCCGCACCACGGGGTGTCCACCCGCTTGAAGCCGATGTTCTGGGCGTACCTCAGTCCCTCTGACGCAGTGAGCGCGGAGCCGCGGTGGAAGGTGTTCATCGAGTAGATCAGCACCGATCCGGCCGGAACGACCACCGGCACCTCGTGTGCGTACAGGTCCGGCGACCCCTCGCGGGTGTGGAAGCGCGGCTCGCGGGGCAGGTCGCGGGTGAACTTCTGCGAGACGACGTAGGTGGGACTGAGGTCCACGGTCACGTCGGTGTAGTAGATGATCGCCGGCAGGTCGACGATCTCCTCGTCCGGCGGCGGGCAGACCAGCGTGTTGTTGCCGTAGTCAAGATGCAGTTGCTGTTCGAAGTCCCGCGTACCCGCGTACTTCCCACCCAGCTGGCCGTGGCTGAGCATCAGCCGGTCGGTGCCGATCACCCTTTCGGCGAACGCGATCAGTTCCGGATGCAGCGTCGTCTCGTTCAGCGCGTCGCCGACGAAGGGGAACGTGGCGTAGGTACGCAGCCGCCCGCTCTTGGCGGCGACCGACTCCTCGTACCACCGCGGGTGCCGGGCGTACTCCTCCCACGGCGGCATGTACTCGTGGATGTTCTCGACGGTGGCCCGCACCTGTTCGTCGTCGAGCAGGGGCACGACGACGTACCCGTGCTCACGCCAGTGCTGGTAGTCCGCTTCGCGGATGGTGCCCATTCAGAGGTTCCCTTCGTGTGCGATTCGTCCACCTTAGGTTTGTGAGCATCCGCTCCGGCCGACCCTGTCTGCTATCGGTCTGCTCTCGGTCTGCCATCGGTCTGCGATCGGCCGGAGCCGGGGGACCGGAAGAGGTCGGCTACCGTGCTGGTCGTGGCTGAGGTGGAGAACACAGATCGCGACCGCCCGGTGGATTTGCGCAGCGACACCGTGACCACGCCGACGCCGGGGATGCGGGCGGCGATGGCGCGGGCCGAGGTCGGCGACGACGTGTACGCCGAGGACCCCACCTGCCGGGCGCTCGAGGAACGCGTCGCCGACCTGCTCGGCACCGAGGCGGCGCTGTTCACCGTCACCGGGTCGCTGGCCAACCTGCTCGGCGTACGTGCCCTGGTGCGGCCGGGCGCTGAGGTGCTGTGCGAGGCCCGGGCGCACATCGCCCGTGCCGAGCTCGGTGCCCACGCGGCCGTGTTCGGCGTGACCAGCCGCACCTGGTCCCATCCTCGCGGTCTGGTCGACCTGGCGGCGGTGCGGGAGCTGCTGGTGCCGGACGCCGGGCCGTACTTCGTCTCCACGGCGGCGGTGTCGGTGGAGAACACCCACAACTTCGGCGGCGGCTCGGTCCAGCCGCTGGACTCCCTGCGCGCGCTGCGCGAGCTCACCGCGGCGAGCGGTGTCGGCGTGCACCTTGACGGCGCTCGGCTGTGGCACGCCAGTGCCGCGACCGGGGTGGCCCCCGGCACCTACGCCGCCTGCGCCGACCTGGTGTCGGTGGCCCTGTCCAAGGGGCTCGGCGCGCCGGTGGGTTCGCTGCTGGCCGGGCCGGCGGCGGCCGTCGCCGACGCCCGGGTCTGGCGCAAGCGGCTCGGCGCCGGCTGGCGGCAGGCGGGGGTGCTCGCCGCTGCCGGGATGTACGCCCTGGACCACCACCTGGACCGGGTGCCGGAGGACCACGCGAACGCCCGTGCCCTGGCCGACCGGCTGGCCGACGTCGCACCCGGCATCGTCGATCCGGCCGGTGTACAGACCAACATCGTGGTGCTCGACCTGGCAGCCGCCGGGATCCGCACCGGTGCGGCCGAGGTCGCCGAGCGGGCCCGGGCGGCCGGCGTACTGGTGTCCGTCCTCGGGCCGGCCGCGCTGCGGCTGGTCACTCACCTGGATGTGGACGAGGCCGGCTGCCGGCACGCGGGCGAGGTGCTTTCCACGGCCCTGAAGTAGGCAGCACCCAGGACTCAGGGACTCCGGACTCCGGACTACGGCGAGGGCGAGGGCGAACCCAGCCGTACGGTGTCGGCACCCTCGTCACGTGGCAGGGCCGGCCTGCGGCCGAGCACCGGCGGCAGCTGACGTACGGCACTGGCGAGTTCGCGCAGTTCGGCTCCGGCCAGCGCCTGCGGGCCGTCCACCAGGGCGTTCTCCGGATCGGGGTGCACGTCGATCAGCAGGCCGTCGGCCCCGGCGGCGATCGCGGCCCGGGCCAGCGGCACGATCAGGTCCCGTCGGCCGGCGGCATGGGTCGGGTCGACGATGACCGGTAGGTGGGACAGCCGCTGGACGAGCGGGATGGACGCCAGGTCGAGGGTGGCGCTGGTCGCGGTCTCGAACGTCCGGATCCCGCGCTCGCACAGGACGATCTCGCAGTTGCCGCGCTGCGCGACGTACTCGGCGGCCATCAGCCACTCGTCGACACTGGCCTGCAGCCCCCGCTTCAGCAGAACCGGCTTGCCCTGGCGGCCCACGCTGTCCAGCAGTGCGTAGTTCTGCATGTTGGCGGCACCGACCTGGAGCATGTCGGCGTACGACGCCACCAGTTCGACGTCGGCGGGGTCGATCACCTCGGTGACGACGTACAACCCGGTGGCGTCGCGGACGTCGGCGAGGATCCGCAGGGCGTCCTTGCCCAGGCCCTGGAAAACCCCGGGAAACGTGCGCGGCTTGTACGCCCCGCCGCGCAGGAGCGTGGCCCCGGCGCCGGCCGCCAGCCGAGCCGCGCCGAGGGTCTGTGCGGCGCTCTCCACCGCACACGGGCCGGCGATCAGGGTGAACGTGCCCGGGCCGACCGGCACCTCGCGGCCGGCCGAGCCGACCCAGACGACGGAGCGTTCGGTGCAGGCCTGGCGGTTGACGAGTTTGTACGGCTCGCTGACCCGGAGCACCGTGGCCACGCCCGGCATCCCCGCGAGGGTGAGCTCCGCCACCCGCGAACCCTCGCCGATGACCCCGACGATGGTGCGGTCCAGACCGCGGCTCACGAACGCCTTCGCACCCGCCTGTTCGATCCGGGCCACCACCGCGGCGAGGTGCTCCGGCGGTGCGCCAGGACTCATCACCACGACCATGTGAGGCGCACCTCCGTCCTCGCACCGGCCACACTCCGGCCGGCGAGAGGGTGAGCGTAACCGTCGGACTCGGCTCCGTTTACCGGAACGTCCGGCATGTGGACGCGGGCGAGGTCTCAATCAGGTTGCGGTTGTGACACCGACCGCGGACGTCTCCGCGCGCGCTAGTTGGGGCCCGTTGCGGCGCTTTCCTGGTAGGCGTACCGCTCGCCCGACCAGGGATCGGCGGAGTTGTGGTAGCCGCGCTCCTCCCAGAAGCCGCGCCGGTCCTCGGTGAGGTACTCGATCGCGCGGAGCCACTTCGGGCCCTTCCAGGCGTACAGGTGGGGGAGCACCAGCCGCAGCGGCCCGCCGTGTTCGGGGGACAGGTCCTCCCCACCCACCCCGGTCGCCAGCAGGGTGCCCTCGGCCTGCAGGTCGGCGAGGCGGAGATTGGCGGAGTAGCCGTACTGCGCCCAGGCCATGACGTGGCGTACGTCCTCGCGGGGCGGGGCGAGCTCGAGCAGCGCCCGGGTGGGAATGCCCGTCCAGGTCAGGTCGAGCAGGCTGAAGCCGTTCACGCAGTGCAGGTCGGCCAGCACGCTGACCCGGGGGAGTGTGGCCAGGGTCGCGAAGTCCAGGATGTGCTCGGTGCCGCTGGCGGTGGCGCCGATGACCCGGAAGTCCCAGCCCTGCGGATCGGTCGAGCGGGGAACCCGGCCGTAGTGCATGACCTTCCAGCTGGACACGCAACTCTGCCCTGGCGGTACACCCCGGCGGGCGTCGATTCGCGCCAGGCGCTCCGGCGTGACATCCGCTCCGAAGTGCCGACCCTGCACGCAGTCATGGTCGCAGATCACCGAAGTCGGCGTGCGCGGAGGTCGGAACCAGGTCCGAAGCAGGACGGAACCAGGTCCGAAGCAGGACGGAACCGGGCCACGCACGGCGGGGCGGTCGGACCGTACGCCCGACCGCCCCGCCGGCTCTCGTGGTGTCCCTTCGCGGACGGGATCGCCGTCGGCGAGGGTGCTCTGTCACGCCGCCCGGCTACTCCGGGTGGGTGGGCAGCTTGAACGGGCAGAACTGCTTCATCTGCGGCCCGGCCCGCTTCTGTGCGATGTCCAGCGCCTCCGCCGGGGTCGAGTCACCGAGGAGCACCGCCTGCTGAGCGGCGTCCATGGAGTCCGAGATCTGCGCACCCACCGGCAACGGCGGCCGTGAGGTCGTGAACTTCACCATGCTCGGGAAGATGCCCTGGTCGCCGGTGACGCTCTTGTCGTTGACCAGGCTCTGCCAGGTCGGGATCTTGCTGGCCGACTTGGCGTAGATGCGCTGGCCCTGCTCACCGGCCATGAACTTCATGAACTTCCAGGTGAGGTCCTGGTTCGGCGCGCCCTTGGGCATGGTGAGCGCGAACCCGCCGGCCCAGGTCAGCGGCTTGTCACCCTTCTTCGGCACCGGCAGGTAGGTCACGCCGTAGTCGAGCTTCGGGGCGTACTCGTTGATGCTGCCGACCGACCAGTTGCCGTCGACGGCCATCCCGATGTGGCCGGTGTAGAACGGCGACTGGGTGGGTGGCTGGTTCGGCGGCCGGTAGGTCGCGAGGAACGTCTGCACCCGGGTGTAGTTGAACTCCTTGGCCCAGTCGGCGAAGTCCTGCATGGCCTTGGTCCACCCCGGGCTGTTCAGGGTGAGCTCGCAGGTCTTGTCGTCGAACCACTGCGCCCGGTTGATGATCGCCCAGGTGGCGTGGAAAGCCTGGCCGTCCCAGGGGATGAACCCCATCCGGGTGTAGTTGCCGCGCTTGTCCTTCTTGTCCATCTTCTTGCCCAGGGCGACGACCTCGTCGATGGTCGGCGGGCCGTTCTTGGGGTCGAGCACCTCCGGGTCGATGCCGGCGTCGCGCAGCACCGTCTTGTTGTACATCAGCCCGCGCACGTCGGTGTCGAACGGCAGCGCGTACATGTCTCCCTTGTACGTCGCCTCGTCCGCGGCGTACGGGAGGTACTTGCTGCGGAGGTTCTCCCCGTCCTTGTCGATACGTGGTTGCAGGTCCTCGAACAAGCCGACCGACGCCGCCTGCGCGGTGGTGAACCGGTCGATGATGTAGACGTTCGGCGGGGTGTTGCCGCGCACCGCGGCGATCAGCGCCGCGGAGTCGCCGGTGAACTGGCCCGACTTCGGCACGATCTGCACCTTGACGCCGGGGTTGGCCTTCTCGAACGCGTCGATGACGAGGTTCTGGGCCTTGAGTTCGCGCTCGCCCCCGAGTTGGGTCCACACCAGCAGTTTGCGGTCGGAGGAGTTCCCCGAGCACGCACCCGCCGTACCGGCCACCAGGAGCGTGGCGAGCACGGCGAGGACGACCCTTCGGATTCGGTGCGGTCGCGACCTCATGTCTGCCCGTCCTCTCGGTGTCTTCTCGTTCAGCGTCTTCTCGCTCACTTGAAGCTCCCGAGGGTGATGCCGCGGATGAAGTACTTCTGCGCGGCGAAGAAGAGAATCACCAACGGCGCGAGAATCATCAACGACGCGGCCATCAGCAGGTTGAACTGCACGTCGTGGGTGCTGCGGAACGCCTGGATACCGATGGCCAGCGTCTGCTTCGCCTCGTCCTGGAGGTAGAGCAGCGGCCCGAGGAAGTCGTTCCACGCACCGACGGCGGTGAAGATGGCCACCGCCGCGACCGCCGGCCGGGCCATCGGGAACACCACCTGCCACAGGATGCGCGCCTCGCTCGCACCGTCGATGCGCGCCGCGTCCAGGTGCTCACGCGGAATCTGCAGCAGGAACTGCCGGAGCAGGAAGATGAAGAACGCACTGCCCAGGAAGTTGGGAACCACCAGCGGCAGCAGGGTGTTGATCCAGTGCAGCCAGGCGAACAGGTCGAACGTCGGGATGAGTGCGATCGGGAACGGAATGAACAGCGTGGCGAGCACGACGTAGAACAGCTTGTCCCGTCCGCGCCATTCGATGCAGGAGAAACCGTAGGCGACGATCAGGTTGGAGATGATCGAGCCGATCACGCTGAGCACCGTGATGAGCAGGGAGTTGCCGAAGTACGTCGCGAACGGGAACGCCTTGAACGCCTCGACGTAGTTGCCCCAGTGGAACACGTGCGGGAACAACGTCGCCGGGGTGATCCCCAGCTCCTCGTTGGACTTGAGCGAGGTGATGATCATCCAGTAGATCGGCAGCAGGAACAGCACCGACATCGCGACCAGGAAGACCCGGACGCCGATGCGGTCCCCCACGGTGCGCGCCGTGCGCTCGCGGGCCGACATCACTGGGCCGGAGCCGCCGTAGCGCGCACCGGGTGTATCGGTTTGTGTGGTCATGGAGAGTCCTTCGCAGCGTCGGGATTCGTGATGGGGAGCCCGCGGTCAGGAGGCGACTTCGTAGTTCACGAAGCGTCGCGAGACCTGGTAGACGAGCAGGGCCAGCACGACCCCGATGAGGAAGAGCACGACCGCGAGCGCGGAGGCGTAGCCGAGGTCGGCGTAGCTGAACGCGTTGCGGTAGAGGTAGAGCATGTAGAACAACGTGCCGTTGTTCGGCCCGCCTCCGGTGAGGATGTAGGCCTGGGTGAACACCTGCAGACCCGCGCTGATCCCGGTGATCAGGTTGAACAGGATCGACGGGGTGAGCAGCGGCAGCGTGATGCGGAAGAACGACTGGAACGAGCTGGCGCCGTCGATGCGGGCGGCCTCGTACAGCGTCTGCGGGATGTTGTTCAGGCCGGCGAGGTAGATGAGCGCGGCGTTGCCTGCACCGAGCTGGGCCATCGCCACGATGACGATCTTCGCCGTGGTCGGGTCACCGAGGAAGTCGCGCTCCTGGCCACCGAAGAACGCGATGGCCTGGTTGACGATGCCGGTACCCGGGTTGACCAGCACGATGAAGATGAACGACATCGCGAAGATGGGCGCCAGCGACGGCAGGTAGAGGATGGTGCGGTAGACCGCCACCTCCCGGACACTGCGGTTCATGGCCAGCGCGAGGAGCAGGGCGACGACGAGCCCGACCGGCACCGCCCATCCGGAGTAGAACAGCGTGTTGAAGATGGACGTCCAGGCCAGGGGGTCCTGGAACATCCGCGTGTAGTTGCTGAGCCCGACCCACTGCGGGGTTTGCATGCCGCTGTACTTGGTGAGGCTGATGATCAGCGAGTAGAAGATCGGGAAGACCACGAACGCGAGGGTCCCCACGATCCATGGGCCGATGAAGATCAGACCCTTCCTGAGATTTGCCTTGTCGCGCGGTGTCCAGGCCGACCGCGACGAGGTGCTGCTCCGCCGGGCCGGTGAGCCGGTGCCCAGCGCGTCTTGGGTGCTGACTGACAAGGTGGTGCCTCCGGTGAGTGGGGATGACGCCGAACCGTCGACCTCCTTCCGGACACGCCCCGGCGGGCAGTCTGGGAACGTTCCCAGACGATGATCATCCAGATGTTGGCGCAGATGCTAGGGCACCGGTACACGTTTACCGACGCAGCCCTGTAACACCTCGGTCTCAAACCGGCAGGTGAGGGGTCTCCGCAGGGAGTCGGCGCCTCGGCGCGAGTTTGGCGGTGTACATCGCGGCCAGAATGAGTCCGCCACCGGCCACCATTCGTACGGTCAGGGACTCCCCGCCGAACACCAGCGCGAACGCCGACGCCCACACCGGTTCCATGCACATGATGACCGCGGCCCGGGTCGGCGGCAGGTGTGCCTGCGCCCACGTCTGGGTCACCAGGGCGAACGCGCCGGCGATCAGGGCCATGTAGAGCAGGGCGAGCCAGTCGCCGCTACGGTCCGGCACGGTGATACCGCCCGGGGCGGCGGCGACGCCGCACACCACGGCGATGACGCCGAGCTGCACGACCGACAGGCCGAACGCGTCCCGCTGGTTGGTCCACGCGCCGAGGGCGACGATGTGCAGGGCGTACAACCCGGCGGACAGCAGGGTCAGCAGCTCGCCCGGACCGAACGCCAACCCACGCAGGGCAAGGACGGCCAGCCCGGCGGTGGCCAGGGCCACCGCGAGCCAGGTGGCGCGCCCGATCCGGTGGCGGAGCAACACCCCGGCCAGAACCGGCGTGAGTACGACGTACATCCCGGTGACGAACCCCGACACCGATGCCGAGGTGTGCGCCAGGCCCTCGGTCTGCAGGATCTGGGCCAGTCCGTAGAGCAGACCGAGCACGGCGCCCCGTCGCCACGCGGCGGCGCCGAGCCGGGCGAGCGTCGGTGCGGCGAAGACACCCACGACGGCGGCGACGGCGAACCGCACCGCGAGGAAGTCCGGCACCGGAACCCGGGTGACCACGTCCTTGATGAGGAAGAACGTCGAACCCCAGGACGCGGTGACGGCGAGCAGTCCGAGCACGGCCAGTTTCGGCACCGCACCGCCCGGTCCGCTCCCGTACTTCCCGTCGGGTCGACCGGAGTGGGGGGACGGCGCGGCGGCGCGGTCAGGTCCGCCGATTCTGCGGTCTGTGCTGCTGCCGGTGCCGCGGTCTGGGCCGCCGCTCACCGCCCCCTCACACGTTTGAGCGCGGCGATGTCCTCACGGGAAGCCTCGACGCCGCCGGGAGTCTCCACGACGACGGGTACGCCGGCCACGGCCGGATGGCGCAACAGTTCCTCGAACGCCCGCGGGCCGATCTGTCCCCGCCCGATGCGTTCGTGTCGGTCGCGGAAGCTGCCGCGGGGGTCCTTGGAGTCGTTGGCGTGCACCAGCCGCAGCTGGTCCGGCCCGGTCAGCGCGACCAGCCGGTCCAGCGTCTCCGTCGTGCCGCCCGGTGCGTCCAGCGGCGCCCCGGCGGCGAACACGTGGCAGGTGTCCAGGCACACACCCAGCCGGGGATGCCCGTCCAGCGCGGCGAGGTAGGCCGGCAGGTCGTCCACCCCCGAGCACAGCGACTGCCCCTGACCGGCGGCGGGTTCCAGGAGCAGCGACGGAGCGTCCTCGGGCAACGCGTCCAGGATCGGCAGCAGCGACTCGCGTACCTGCCGCATCGCGACCTCGCGGCTGCCTTCGGCGACGCACGAACCGGTGTGCACGACGACACCTTCGGCGCCGATGGCGTACGCGCGGACGAGGTTGTGCGCCACGATGTCGACCGAGCGTTCCAGCGTGGCCGGCGTGGGGGAGCCGAAGTTCACGAGGTACGGCGTGTGGACGAACGCACGCATCCCGGCGTCCGCGCACAGGGAGCGGAACGCCTCGTCCTGCCCGGGATCACCCGCGGCCCGCGCCCAGCCGCGCGGGTTGCCGACGAAGACCTGCAGCGCCTCGGCGCCGATGTCCACCGCCGTACGGAAGGCGCCTCTCGCCAGCCCGGGACCCACCGGAAGATGGCTGCCGATCGGCGAGAGGGGTCGCCGGGCACGGGCCCGGGGACCTCGCGCGGTCGCCGCGGCGCGGGCCCGGGCAGACCCGCCGCCGGCAGACCTGGCGGGGCGGGCCGGTGCGTCCGGGGAAGCAGAGGATGCCACCGGCCCACCTTCTCAGACGGGCCCACCCGCACAGACCGGCCGGTCGGCTGACCGCCGGTGGTTCAGACGATGTCCAGTACGACGACCGAGCCGACGCGCGCGCGAGCGTTTCCGGCCGGCGTCTGGTTCACCACGACGTTCAGCCCGACGAAGACGGGGTTGCGCGTCACCTGCACCTTGAACCCGGCGGCGGCCAGCTTCGACTGCGCCTCGGCCACCGGCATCCGGGCCACTGACGGGACGGGTACGAACTCCGGCCCCTTCGACACCGTGACGTGCACCGTGTCGCCCCGGAAGACCCGGCCCGGCTGCGGCTGCTGCCCGATCACCGCACCGGGCGGTACCTGGTCGGAGAAGGCGTCTGTGCGGGCGACCTTCAGCCCCAGCGCGGTGAGCGTGGAGTTCGCCGCGTCGTACGGCATTCCGGCCACCGGCGGCAGGTCGACCGGCTCCCGGCCCTTGCTGACGACCAGCGTCACCGCGCCGTCCCGGCGCAGCGGCGTGCCGGCCTCGGGGGAGGTGGAGATGATCCGCCCGGCGCCGACGGTGTCGCTGAACGCGGTCTGCACCTCCTCGACCCGCAGCCGGGCCTCGCTGAGCAGTTGCCGTGCGCGGTCCTCGGAGGCCCCGGCGAGCCGGGGTACGTCGTGGACCTCAGGCCCCAGGGACATCCACACCTGGACCGGCCCGCCCCGCCAGGTACGTGCACGCGGCGCCGGTGCGGCCCGGACGACGTGGCCCTTGCGTACGTTCTCGCTGTAGACCTGACCGGCGACCACGAACTTCACCCCGGACTGCTCGGCCAGGCCGGGCAGCTTCTTCTGGGCCACGTCGACCACCGGCGGCACCCTGGTGAACGGTCCGATGCCGGCGAACCAGGAGGTCAGACCGCCGGCCAGCAGGAGGACCGCGAGCAGGCCGCCGACGACCGGCACCCGCAGCCACCACGCCCGCGAAGGCGACTCCGGCTCGTGGGGTTCGGGTACGTCCGCGTAGTCGGCGGGTTTCCCGTCGTCGAGCCGGTCCGGACGGAGGGCGACCGATGGTGACAACGCGGCCTTCGAGGCGGCCCGGATCTGTTCCAGCGGCGCGATCAGGGTGTGCTCGGCGGCAGCTTGCGCCGGCCGACGGAACGCCGTGAGGTCCTGGGTCAGCTCCGGGTCGTCGACGCCGTCGCGCAGCGCGGTGCGCGCCCGGCGGACGTGGCGGAGGAAGACGCGGGCGTCGGCGGGCCGGACCGCTGGGTCGCGGGCGGTCGCCCGCAGCACCAGAGCGTCCAGGAACGCCGGGATGCCGGGCACGGACTTCGACGGCTCCGGTACGTCCTCGTTGACGTGCTTGTACGCCACCTGGATCGGCGAGTCGCCCTCGTGCGGCTTGGAGCCGACCAGCATCTCGTACGCCATGATCCCGGCGGCGTAGACGTCGGCGCGCGCGTCGGCGGTGCCGTGGGTCACCTGCTCGGGCGCAAGGTAGGAGACCGTACCCATGAGCAGCCCGTGAGTGGAGGTGTTGGTGGCCGCGGACACCGCCCGGGCGAGGCCGAAGTCGGCGACCTTCACCACGTCGCCGTGGTCGTCGCGGCCGAGCAGGACGTTCTCGGGTTTGACGTCGCGGTGCACGATGCCGGCCTCGTGGGCCGCGGCGAGCGCCTGCAGCACCTGGTCGAGCAGGTCCAGCGTCCGCTCTGGCGAGAGCGGCCCCTCGTCGTACAGCGCGTCACGCAGCGTGCGGCCGGCGACGTACTCCATCGTGAGGTAGGGCGTGCCGCCGTCGGCGCCCTGGTCGAACACCGCCACCACGTGGGGGTGGGAGAGCCGGGCCGCCGACCGTGCCTCGCGCTGGAACCGCCGGACGAAGTCGGCGTCCTCGACCAGGCCGGCGTGCAGAATCTTGACCGCGACGGTGCGGTCGAGACGGGTGTCGACGGCCTCGTAGACGGTGGCCATGCCGCCTCGGGCGACGCGTCGTCCCACGCGGTACCTGCCGTCGAGCAGGCGACCGACCAGGGGATCGCTGACCGTGACGTCCACGCAGAGGCCTCGCTGGGATGGCTGTTCGGACGTCACGAGTGTAAGGACCTCAGGTGAGAAGGGCGGCAGGCCGCGCCGACTGCCCGCTACACCCGGCCTCGCCCGGGCTCGCCCGCCATCGCCCCGTGGCGCCCGTCATCTCCCCCGCGTTGTGTCGTACGCCATGGCGCCCGCCGCGCTTCCGTGTGACAGCAGACTGTACGACAGCAGCGCTCACGACCGGGTCCGCCACGCCTGGGCGTCACGCGACGGCGGTCAGAATCCCGGTGTGGCCGGTGATCACGAACGCGCCGGACCGCTCGACCTCGGCCTGGATTCGGCCGGACGCGGCGGACCGGAAGTCCGCCCAGGTCAGGCCGTTCGGCAGCGCCCGGGCCTGTCGCCCGCGGGTGCTGTGCAGGTAGGCGAGGACGGGCCCGGCCTCGGGTACGGCGATCTCGTGCCGGTGGTCGTACACCTCGACCGCGCCGAACACCTCCCGCACCAGTTCGGCGCCCCGCTCGAGGTCGAAGCGGGCGTCGCCCCGGTCGTACGGCGGCGGCTCGCGGACGCCCAGGTCCCGCAGGGTGTCCGTCCACAGTCGCGCCCACTGCGGCTTGTCGTCGGCGGCGTTCGTGCCGGCCACCAGCCGCCCGCCCGGGCGGAGCACCCGCCGCAGCTCGCGCACCGCGTTCGCCGGATCGGCCGCGTAGTAGAGCATGTACATCGCCAGCACCGCGCCCACCGAGCCGTCGGCGAACGGCAGCCGGTCCACCTCGGCCACCACCTCCGGGCGCAGCCCTGCCGAGAGGTCGACGGGGATCACCCGCAGGTCGGGCCGGTCCGCGCGCAACCGGCGGGTCAGCGCGCCGGTACCCCACCCCACGTCCAGCACCGGTCCCGGCCCGGGCAGGTCGCGCAGCCGCTCCAGGACGGCGCCGCCGATGTCGAGCCGCGGCCGCTGCCAGGCGTAGAGGGAGATGCGGTCGGCCAGCCGGGAGGCGTCGGCGTACTCCTCGCCGGTGAGCACGCCCCGGTCCACGGCCGGGCCGACGGTCGTGTGATGGGTCATCGGCCCAGCGTAGGAGTGTCGGCACGCTCCAGGACCGCCCCGCGCGGCCCAAGCACGCCGTCGCGGCGAGTGAGCCGAGCGCGCCTACTGCGCGACGCTAGGGTCGGACGGGTGGAACGAGTCGTGGTGGTGGGAGCCGGGCTGGCCGGGCTGCGCACGGTCGTCGGCCTGCGTGAACAGGGGTACGCCGGTGAGCTGACCCTGGTCGGCGCGGAGTCGCGGGGACCCTACGACCGGCCGCCGCTGTCGAAGGCGATCCTGTCCGGGAAGTCCGACGACTCGGCGCTGCCGTTCGACCCGGAGAAGCTGCGGGTGGACTTCCGGCCCGGCGTCCGCGCGACCCGGCTGCGCGGCGACGTCGTAGAGACGGCCGGCCCCGGCGAGGCGTCCGGCCCCGACCTGGACTTCGACGGGCTGGTCCTCGCCACCGGCGCCGAGCCGGTCGTCCTGCCCGGCGAGGGCGCCCGCTACCTGCGTACTCACGACGACGCCCACGCGCTGCGGGCGGCGTTGCGGCCGGGCGCGGCCGTCGTCATCGTCGGCGCCGGCTGGATCGGTGCCGAGGTCGCCACCGCCGCCCGGACACTCGGTTGCCGGGTCACGGTCGTGGAGCAGGCGCCGACCCCGGTCGCGCACGCGCTGCCTCCGCAGGTCGGGCGGCACCTGGCGCCGTGGTACGCCGAGGCCGGTGCGGACCTCCTCCTCCACCACCGGGTGGCCGCCGTCGGGCCGAACGCCGTCGAGTTCGCCGACGGCACCACCCTGCGCGCCGACGTCGTGCTCGTCGGTGTCGGTGTGCGGCCGGCCACCGGCTGGCTCGCCGGCTCCGGCCTGGAACTGGACCGCGGCGTGGTGGTCGGCGCCGACCTGGCCGCGGGCCGGCCCGACGTGTACGCGGTGGGTGACGTCGCGGCCCGCTGGTCGCCGCGCTACGGGGCGCGGGTGCGTGGTGAGCACTGGGACGACGCGCTGCGCGCACCGGCGGTGGCGGTCGCCAACCTGCTCGGCGGTGCGCAGGCGTACGACCCGGTTCCGTACGTCTGGAGTGAGCAGTTCGGGCGGATGGTGCAGTACGCCGGTTTGCCGGACCTCCCGGGCACCCGGCTGGTGTGGCGCGGTGACCCGGCCACCGACGACCGGTGGTCGGTCTTCTGGCTGGACCAGGACGCCCGGGTGGCGGCCGTCCTGGCCGTCGACCAGCCACGTGACTTCGTGGCCGGCCGCCGGATCGCCGAGTCCGGCGCGGCCGTCGACCCCGCGCTGCTGGCGGACCCAGCGGTTAGCGTCAAGTCGTGCGTGGCAGGCTCTGCAGGGTGAGGAAGAACGAGTCGATCACGCAGACGGAGCCGTCGGAGCGCACCGAGCACCCGGAGCGGGCCGGCCGGCCGGATCAGGCCGGGCAGGGGAGCCCGGCCGACGTCGACAGCCTCGTACCGGAGTGGCTGAACCTCCCCGAAGTTGCCGAGCGCCTCGGCGTCAACGTCAGCCGGGTCCGCCAGTTGCTGCGCGAGGGCGAGCTTCTCGCCGTTCCGCACGGTGAGCGCGGTGCGCTGCACATCCCTGCGGCGTTCCTCGACGGCGACCACATCCTGAAGGGCCTCACCGGCACGCTCACCGTCCTGCACGACGGTGGCTTCGACGCGGAGGAGACCGTGCGCTGGTTGTTCTCCGTCGACGACGGGCTGCAGACGCGGCCGATCGACGCGCTGGCCGACAACCGGATCAAGGAAGTACGCCGGCACGCGCAGGTGCTCGCGTTCTAGGGCGTGTTCGAGACACGCCCTGACACACCGTCGGGTCGCGCCCTGGACCGAGGTGACCGGGCCCGGGAGACAGGCAGACCACGACATGCAGCAGAGCGCGAAAGGAGTCGCCGATGTCGCAGCTGGACCTGCTGCTCGCCGGTGAGCTCACCCCAGGTGTCTACCGCTGGCCGGCGGCGCCACCCACTGCCAAGGTGAAGGCGGTCGTCGACCAGGCGGGCTGGCACTTCGTCGACCTGGACACCACGACGGTCGTCGACAAGGCCGGGTTGCTGGACGCGGTGGCCAAGACCCTGGGCTTCCCGGCCTACCTCGGCCGCAGCTTCGACGCGTTCGCCGAACTGCTCGCCGAAGTAGGCCACGAGCACGGCGTGGTGTTGTGGTGGCAGGGCTGGGCCGGACTCGCGGAGCTGAACCCGCAGGCGACCGAGCTCGCGCTGGCGGAGTTCGCCACCCGTGCCGCCGACCGGGAGCAGGGCGTGCTGACCGTGGTCGTCGCGGGTCCCGGGCCGGTGCTCGACGTACCCACCTGGGAGTGATCGGCCCGCACGCCGGGGCGTGGTTCGCGCCGGCGCGTCAGCCGGTGCGCTGCGTGGCCGCCCTGGCCAGGCCGGCGAGCGCGGTGCGGGCGTCGTCGGCTGTCAACGGCGCCTTGTCGAGGGCCTGCGACGCTTGCGCGGTGAGGTCGGTGATGAGGCGTTCGACCGCGGCCAGCGCACCGGTGGAGACGATGATCTCGCGGAGTTCGGCGACTCCCCGGGAGTCCAGCTCCGGGTCGCCGAACCACCGCTGGAAGCGTTCCACCTGGGCAGGGGTCGCGGTCTCCAGGGCTTTCGCGACGAGCGCGGTGCGCTTGCCCTCGCGCAGGTCGTCACCGGCCGGCTTGCCGGTGACCGCCGGGTCGCCGAACACTCCCAGAACGTCGTCGCGCAACTGGAACGCCTCACCCAGCGGCAGGCCGTACGCGGAGTACACCGCGAGCAGGTCCTCGCCGGCACCGGCCAGCGCACCGCCGAGGTGGAGCGGGCGTTCGATGGTGTACTTCGCGCTCTTGTACCGCACCACGCGCATCGCCCGCGCCATCGTCGTGTCGGCCGCGGACTGCGTAACCAGGTCGAGGTACTGCCCGGCCATCACCTCGGTGCGCATCGTGTCGAAGTAGCCGAGCGCAGGAAGCAGCCGCTCGGGCGGAAGCCCGCACTTGCGCAGCATCTCGTCCGACCAGCACAGGCACAGGTCGCCGAGCAGCAGCGCCCCGCCCAGGCCGAACCGTTCGCCCGCCCCCTCCCAGCCGCGGTCGCGGTGCAGGGCGGCGAACTGCCGGTGGATGGACGGCCGGCCACGCCTGGTGTCGGAGGCGTCCATTAGGTCGTCGTGCACGATGGCGGCGGCCTGCAGCAACTCCAGCGACGCCGCGGCCACCATCATCCGCGGATCGTCGGGGTCGCCGCCGGCACCCCGCCAGCCCCAATAGGCGAACGCCGGCCGCAGCCGCTTGCCGCCCGCGACGAACTCCGCCACGAGATCGCCCTGGATGCCAAGCTCGGCGTCCACGTCGTCCAGCTCGGCGGCGCGCTCGGCGAGGAACACCTCCAGCGCCCGGTCGACCCCGGCGCGCAGCGCGGCCAGGTCGGCCTCGGCACCGGGCGTCAGGGGCGACATGGACGGTATGGGGGACATGGGCGGCACAGCAAGATCACCGGCGGTCGGCTCGGGGACAGCGCCGGTGTCGGCGTGGTCACGACGCGGCTGCGTGGGGTCCGGCACGCGCGCCAGCCTAGACGGAGGCGGGTGCGGCACCGCTAGCCTGGGCGGCATGGCTTCTGGGCCCGCCTTCACCGCTCCCCGTCCGTCCCGAACCGTCCGTGAGCTGCTCGCGGACGGCGATCGTTCGTATTCGTTCGAGTTCTTCCCGCCCAAGACCGACCAGGGCGAGCAGCAGCTGTGGCGGGCCATCCGCGAGCTCGAGCCGCTGGCGCCGACGTTCGTCTCGGTCACCTACGGCGCCGGCGGCAGCACCCGCGACCGCACGGTCCGGATCATCGCCCGGATCGCCAGCGACACGACGCTGACACCGGTCGCCCACCTCACCTGTGTGGGTCACTCCCGCGCGGAGCTGCGTTCGGTGATCGGTGCGTACGCCGACGCCGGAGTCAACAACATCCTGGCGCTGCGCGGCGACCCCGAGGGAGGGCCCAACCAGCCCTGGATCCGGCACCCCGAGGGGCTCGACCACGCCGACGAACTCGTCACGCTGGTCCGCGAGCTCGGCGACTTCTGCGTGGGTGTGGCGGCGTTCCCCGAAGGGCACCCGGAGGCGATCAGCCTGGACTCCGACGCGGAGTACCTCGCCGCCAAGGCGGCCGCGGGCGCGGACTTCGCGGTGACGCAGTTCTTCTTCGACGCCGACGACTACTTCGCGCTGCGTGACCGGGCCGAACGGCTGTCCTGCGAGATGCCGATCATCCCGGGCATCATGCCGGTGACCAACGTCCGGCAGATCCAGCGGTTCGCGGCGCTGTCCGGTGCGGCGTTCCCGCCCGCCCTCGCGGAGCGGTTGCTGGCGGTCGAGGACGATCCGGCGGCCGTCCGTGCGATCGGGGTGGAGGTTGCCACCGACCTGTGCCAGAAGCTGCTCGACGGGGGAGCACCCGGCCTGCACTTCTACACCCTCAACCGGTCCACGGCCACCCGCGAGATCTACGCCAACGTGGTCGGGCCGGTCGTCCGCGTGCCCTGAGGCATCGGCGCCGCGCGGTCGCACCTGTGCTCGTCAACCGACGCGTGCCGACGGCGTACGCCCGTACGCAAGCATCGGTTGACGGCTGGCTCAGGACAGACCTAGGCGCGGCCGATCTCCTGGACGGCCGTCGCGGCGCCGAGCAGCACCAGCGGCACTCCTGGTCCGGGATGCGCCGTCCCGCCGACGACGAACAGTCCGCCCACGTCGGTGCGGTTGGCAGGTACGCCGAGGCCGCGCCACGCACCGCGCCAGGTGGGCCCGTACGACGGGACCGGGGCCACCACCCGGGTGACGACGCGGTCCCGCAGGTCGAGGCCCCGCTCGGCGAGCAGGTCCAGCAGCTCCGGCGTGCCCTCCCCGGCGGCCGCGCCGACCTCCCCTGCAGCGCACACGCTGACCGCCTGGTGTCCCTCTGGCGCGGCCCCCTCGTCGGGGGCAGCACGGACCACGATCGGCGGCCCGGCCGAGCCGGGCGCCGGGTGCAGGACGGTCTCGTACGGCAGGCGCGAGCCCCCGTCGGCGCGAACCCCGAGCAGCAGCCTCGGCCGGGGCGGCGGAACGCGCAGGGAACGCACCCCGCGCCGCAGCGACCCAGGCGGCCGGTCCAGCATCCGGTCGGCCAGTGTCCGCACGTCGACGTCGGCGACCACCACCTGTGCGGGCAACGTCTCACCGTCGGCCAGGCGTACGCCGGTCACCGAAGTGTGTGTGCCGCCGACCGCGTTCGGTTCCGTCGTCACCGCGGCGACCTCGGCGCCGAGCCGCACGCTCACCCCGCGCTCGGTCAGCCGGTCGCGCAGGGCCGCGGTCAGTTCGGCGAAGCCGCCCGGGAAGTACCAGGACCCGAAGGTGCGCTCCACGTAGGCGGCCACCGCGGTGAACGCGGGCGCCCGGGAGGCAGGTGCACCGCCGTCGGGCAGCGCGGCGTACTCCAGCACCTGCCGCAGCCTCGGCTCGGCCAGCCGGGAACGCGCGAACCCGCGCAGCGACCGGCCGTACCCCATCGTCCGCAGCCCGGCGGCACCCAGCGCACGCCCACCGCCGAAGGGCACCTCCAGCGCCCGGGTACGCAGCACCTCCCACACCGGGGTCAGGTCATCGACGGTGTTCTCCCACGCGGTCGCCGCGGCCGGGCCGAGAACCGCCTCGAGGGCGTCCCGTTGACCCGACCGGCTCTCCACCGGCAGGTCGAGGGTCGTTCCGTCGGCGAAGACGTGCCGGCGGGGTGTGGACACCGGCAGGAGGGTACGGACGCGTTCGAGGGGACGGCCGGACTTGCGGAACAGGTCGCGCACGGTCGCCGGAAGGGTCATCGTCCCCGGCCCGAGGTCCCACCGGAAGCCGTCGCGTTCCATGGTCGCCACCGCGCCGCCGAGCCGCTCCGTCGCCTCGCACAGGCAGACGTCGTGGCCCAGCTTGGCCAGCCGGGCCGCCGCCGCGAGTCCGCCCAGGCCGCCACCGACAACCACCACCTGTGCCACGCCGCCAGACCCTAGCGGCCGGTGACGTCGTGGTCGTCGAGGACTCGTCGCCGAGGGCTCGGGGACGGCGGGCACGTGAGGACTCAGGGTTGCTCGAGAACCTGGTGCCGGCGTTCGCGCCATCGGCGGTAGCCGCGGCGGACCCGCCGGGTCAGCGCCAGCGTCAGCAGGCCGCCACCAGCCAGAGTGCCGAGGACCAGGGTGAACGCCGTCCACGGCCACGTCACCGCGAGCATCAGGGCGCCCGCCACCGACAGGTCCTCACCCAGACTGACCGCGACGTTGCTCACCGGCTCCGGTGAGGTGTTGACCGCGAACCGCAACCCAGTCTTGACGGCGTGGCTGGCCAGCGCTGTCGTTCCCGCCACAGTTGCCGACAGGGCCTGGTCGAGGTCGCCGGTGTGCCCGGCGATCAGCAGCCCGAGGATCGCGCCGACGGTGGGCCGGATCGCGGTGGAGACGGCGTCCCAGCCGGAGTCGACGTACGGAATCTTGTCGGCCACGAACTCCAGCGCGTACAAGCCGGCCGCGGCCAGCAGTACGTCGGTGCGTTCCAGCGCGGCCGGGATGCCCTCGACGCCGAGGAACCTGCCGAGCAGGCCGAGGAGCAGGACCGTCGCGTAGGCGTTGACGCCGCTCGCCCAGCCGCTGGTGAACACCAGCGGAAGCAGTTCCACCTCGCCCGCCCTCCTCTCGTCGCCTCCCGTGGCGCACCCTCGCTGGCGTCCAGCATGGGCACGTACCGTGGCCGCCCGCGCCTCCCGCGCGGTCACCGGACGGGGACGACGGGTCCGCGCCAGGACTCCACGCCAGGCAAGTGTCACCCACGACCCTGGCCGAACGCGGACGCCGGGCCGCCGTGTCGGCACCGCGTACTCGGGGCCGCTGGTGTCCGGCCCCCAGCTGACGCCCGGCACACGAGTGGTGAGTACCTACGCGGGAATGAGTACGACGCCGGATGCTCGCACCGACCGGTCCGAGCCAGGATCTTTCCAACGCGTTCGGCGGCCGTCAGGGCCGCGGACGCCCGCCACGGCGGTGGTCCTGGGCCCGGACCGATTCGCCACCGCGGCGGGACGGCGCGGGTGGGCCCCCACGGGGGTGGGGCTCACCCTGCCGGTCGATGTTCCACTTCCCGGCCGGCCAGCTGCGCTTCGGCCGGCCGTACGTCCGCCGGCTGCGTTCCAGCGGGTTGCGCTCCCGCTGGGCCGGGCAGGCGCGGCGCCACGGTCCCGCCGCCCGGCAGATCGTCCGCGATCTCTGGTTCGGGCAGGGCGCCACGCCGCCCGAACGAATCCCGGCCGACCACCGTGACCGCGGCCATCCCGGCGGCCACACCGGCCCCGACCAGCACCCCGCGACTCGACGTCGCCTGGGCGATCACCCCGGCGAGCAGAAGGGCGAGGGCCTGGCCGAGCTGCAGCGCGGTGTTGGCCAGGCCGACCACTCGGCCCCGCGCGCCGGCCGGCACCAGCCCGACGATGGCGGCCTGAAGCTGGGCGACGTGTCCCATCGCCAGACCCGCCAGCAGCAGCGCCGCCACCACGAGTGCCGCGGGCCCGGCAAGTCCCGCCGCCGCGACACACAGCCCGACCGCGACCGCACCCGGGGCCACCAGTCGATTCCGCCTCGGTGCGGACATCCGACCCACCACGAGCAGGCCGACCGCGCTGCCCAGCGGTGGTGCCGCGAGCAGGATGCCCGCGCCCTGGTCGCCGAGCCCGAGGTCGGCGGCGAGCGGCAGGGCGAGGCCCTCCGCGGTCGCGAGGACCGTTGGCCCCAGGAACAGCAGGCAGAACAGGCTCGGCATCCGGGCGGTGTCCCGGACGATTCGAAGGCCCTGCCAGGTGTCGCGCAGGATCGGATGGCGGGCTGCGCCGGCAGGCCGTTCCGGCGCCGGCCGGGACGCGACGAACACCGCGAGCAGGACGGCCGACATGGCGTACGCCAGGGCGTTGACACCCAGCGCCGCGGGCGAACCGACGAGGACGACGACGAAACCGCCGGCCGCGAAGCCGATCACCTGGACGGCCTGCTGACTGGTGGCGACCAGAGCGTTTCCGGCGGCGAACCGCTCGGCGGGCAGGACGTCGGCCAGGATCGCCGTCCGCGCGGCTCCGAACGGCACCCGGAAGAACTCCGCGAGCAGGAGCAGTCCGAGCGCCAGCGGAATGTGGTCGCCGAGGAGGGCGATCAGCGCCGTGACCACGGCTCGTACGACGTCGCAGGTGATCAGGAGCCCGCGCCGGGGCAGCCGGTCGGCCAGGGTGGACAGCACCGGGCCGCCGAGCAGGCCGGGCAGGTAGGTGACGGCGAACGTCACCGCAGCCAGGGCGGCCGACCGGGTGCGTTCGTAGACGAGAGCGGCGAGGGCGAACTTCCCCAGCTGACTGCCGATCCGCGAGGCGACGTCCGCGGCGAACAACCCCGCGAACTCGTGGTTTCGGAGCAGACCCCGATATCCGGTCTGGGCCGACCCGTCAGCATCCCTCACCTTTTGCATCTTGCCGCAGCAAAGACACAGTGCGTGCGACTTTCCTCACAGAAAATCACTGAAGTTCCTCGCTGCCCGGATTCCGGCGGCCGGCTCGGCCGGGGTCGGCCGGTGTCGGCCGGGACTGTCGGTGGTCACCGCAAGACTGACGGCATGGCAGTACGTGAGTGTTCCACGAGGTCCCGCACCGCCCCGCCCGGGTGGACGTGCCGGGTCCGGTTGACGGCGACGGCCGGGTGGGTTAACTTCTCTCGTAGGTCGAACGTATGTTCGACCTACCGATTCGGGGGAGCCGAGCGATCTCCCGAGTCGGGTCGCGAAGTCCGACGGGGGAGGCTCGTCCCTGCCCCCGCCGGAGCGCCGTTGGCCCCGGGCGGGACGCGCAGGGGCAGGGGAAAGCGTCCCGCCCGGTTCGGCGGCCAGACAGCTCGGTGCCGCGTCGGCGCCCGCACCGACGAGCAGCAGGCAGGCTCCGTCCCGGCCACGGGCCGGGGTGCTCTGAGGCAACGGAAGGGCTAACTCATGCGCACACAGTCGAGTCCGTCGTTCCAGGCCCCGCTCGGCCCGAGTGTCTTCGAGGCGCTCGACCGGGCCCGGACCTCCCTGGCCGAGGCCCGGATGGCAGAGCTCGCGACCGAGCGTTACTCCGCCGCCCACGTCGCCGCCCTGCGCACCGCGGCGGCCGTCCTGGCCGCGCGCACCGGGCCGACCGTTCGTCGCGGTCGTCGCGACGCCTGGACCCTGCTGGCCCGGGTCGCCCCGGAGCTCGCGGAGTGGGCAGCGTTCTTCGCCGCGGGAGCCGGCAAGCGCGCGGCCGCAGAGGCAGGACTTCCCAGGGCGGTGACAGACCGGGACGCCGACGACCTGATCCGCGACGTCGAGCGCTTCATCGCGGTCGTGGAGGCGATGCTGGAGCTGCCGCACCAGCCTTCGCTGCCACATCAGTCCGACCCGGCCGACGGCGATCGTCTGAGCCGGGCGGGTCTGCGGGTCCACGGTCCGGGCGCGGCCGCCTGACCCGCCGGATGACCCGCTCACTCGTCGACCCTGATCCGCAGGACAGACCCTAGGCTGGTGACGCCTGTCACCCAGCCCAGAGGAGGGTCGTTTCGTGCCCGAGCGCAGCCTGGACGCCGAAGGCGGTACCGGTCACCGGGCCGCCGACTCCTTCAGCGGTTCGGCACCCGGACGCCGCCGGTCGCTTCGTGACGAGGTGATCGGACGCCTGGTCCGAGCCGCCCTGGACGACCAGGTGGCCAAGTCCGGTCGGTCCGCCCTCCGGGTCGTCGACGCCGGCGGCGGCACCGGGCATCTCGCGGTCCCCATCGCACGGATGGGTCACCAGGTCACGGTCGTGGATCCCAGCCCGGATTCCCTGGCCGCGCTCGAACGCCGCGCCGCGGAGGCGCACGTCACCGGCCGAGTCCAGGCGGTGCAGGGTGACGCGGTGAGTCTGCGGGAGCTTCTCGGGGAGGCGACCACCGATCTGGTGCTCTGCCACAGCGTGCTGGAAGTGGTCGACGACCCGCAGGTAGCCGTTCACGCGATGGCGAGCGTGCTGCGGCCGGGTGGTGCGCTCAGCCTGGTGGCGGCCAACCGCTACGCCGCCGTGCTGGCCAAGGTGCTGAGCGGTCACCTCGACCAGGCGCGGGCGGCGCTCGATGCCGCCGACGATCCGGTGGAGGCCGGCCCCACACCACGTCGCTTCACCCCTGAGCAACTGCGCGGGCTCGCCGAGAACGCCGGACTCGTGGTGGTCGACGAACGCGGCGTCCGGGTCTTCGCCGACCTGCTGCCGGCCGGCCTGGCCGACGAGCCCGGGGCGACCGCCGCCCTGCTCGACCTCGAGTCCCAGGCCTCGGCGCATCCGAAGTTTCGCGTCCTGTCCGCCCAGCTCCACCTGCTCGCCCGCAGGCAGTGATCGCGGCCGACGGGCCTGAAGCCGCCCGCTCAGGTACGGTGTCGGTGGGAGCATCGCTCGAACGTCGCCATGCGGACAGAGGTCGTCGTAGCCGACTTTTACCCGCCGGTTCCGTCGAACGTGCAAGGTCGGCTACCGTGCCGTTCCGAGCCTGCCTAGACTTTCATCTAGGCTCATTGAAGATCGAACACGGCAGTGTCCCGTTGGAGGTCAGGTGCCTCTCTCTGACCACGAGCAGCGACTGCTCGAGCAGATGGAGCGGGCCCTTGCCGCCGAGGACCCGAAGTTGGCCTCGGCGTTGCGGGGGGTCGATCTGCGCACGCGCCAGCGCCGGCGTGCCGTGATCGGAGCCGCCGTCTTCGTCGTCGGCATGGTGTTGATGCTCGGCGGCGCGATCATGATGACCACCGGCCAGAGCATCAGCGGTTTCGTCGCGGTGAGCGTGCTCGGCTTCCTGGTCATGCTGGTCTCCGCCTACTACGTCGCGACCAGTCTCCGGCACATGCCCGCGGCCGGAGAGACACCCAAGGTGGTGCCGCTTCGCGGGCGCGGGCAGCGACCACGCGGCGCACAGGCCAAGCCGGGCGGACAGGCCAAGCCGAGGGGTCGTCGCCCCAAGCCCAGCGGCACCTTCATGCAACGCGTCGAAGAACGCTGGCGGCGCCGCCGCGAGTCCGGTTTCTGACCTTCGCCACCACAGATCTTCGGTCGACCGCCGACCTTCGGCCTCCACCGACGCCGAAGCTGCCACGCGCTGTCTGCCGCACTTCGCTCAGCCGCCGTACCCACGTCGCCATCGGTCGCCGAGGCGGCGGCATGATGCCAGTCCTGCCTCCGTGACGACGTGGTGCTCCGTGACTGGTGCTCAGCGGCTGGTGCCGGCCATCCGGCCGCGTCGCCACCGCCGGGCGAGTCGCGGCCCGAGCGTGTCGACCCGGTCGAGCAGGCCGCTCACCGGGGACCACAGCGCCGGCAGCCGGCGCCACAGCGACACCGGTGCCAGCCACGCCCGCAGCCGGCGCCGCAGGGTCACCTGACCGAACAGCGCCCGGGTCACCGTGGCCACCGCCGCGCGCACGTCGCCGACCTCGCCCGGGGCCGGGGCGTACCGCCCGCGTTCGACCGCGTCGACCACGGTCCGCAGCGCCTGGTGCGCCGACGCCGGCAGCCGGTCGGCCAGCCGGACCCCGGCCGTACGCGGCGTCGTGGCATTGTCCCAGGGCACCCCCAGGTCGGTCGTCACGTCGGCGAGCTCACGCCAGGCGGCTTCGACCAGTCGTTCCGGATCCCGTTGCGACAACCTGGACCGGCGGATACCGAACCGCGCCAGCATCGGCATGGCCACGATCAGAAGCGCCACCAGCACGACCAGCAGGGGGAGCACATTGAACGCCGGGCCCGTCGGCGCGGTGGGTACGGCGTTGATGTGGTCGTTCCGATGCGCCAACGGCGTCGGCGACGATGACGGGTTCCGGTTCTGCCGGGGGTCCTCCGGGTTGTCGCGCTGGTCGGGGATCGGCGTGTTCGGCGTGTTGGTGTCGGGGACGGTCCAGACCGGAGCGACGCCCGTCTGTGACTGCGGGGTCGGCTCGAACCGCACCCATCCGTATCCCGCGAAGTACAGCTCGGGCCAGGCGTGGGAGTCGTGGGAGGTCACCAGCCAACGCCCGTCGGCCTGCCGGGTGCCCGGCATGTAGCCGACGCCTACCCGGGCCGGGATGTCGAGCGAGCGCGCCATGATGGCCATGGTGGCGGCGAACTGCTCGCAGTAGCCGCGCTTGTCCGCGAGGAACTCGAGCATCGCCGACCCGCCGTGGCCGGGCTGGACCTCGAGGTCGTAGATGAAGTCGTTGCGGAACCAGGACTGCAGCGCCACCGCCTTGTCGTAGGCGGTCCGCGCCTTCGCGGTCTTGGCCCGGGCCAGCCGCAGAACTTCCTTCGGGATGTTCGGCGGGAGCTTCGTGTAGCGGTCGAACACCGCGGCCGGCGGTGGGCCGGCGTCTCGAAGCTGGGACGGGGTGTAGTCGATGTCGAGGGTGCGTACGTCGTAGGAGAGTCCGGCCGACTCCTGACCGCGGAGCACGATGTCCAGCGTCTCCGGGTCGTACCCCCAGTCGGCCGTCGTCTTCACCGCGGTCGGGGGGTACGGCGTCGGCAGCCACCTCGACTGCAGCGCGTCGGTCACCTGGAACTTCGTCGTCACCGAGGTCTTCGCGACCTTGCTGCGCAGTCCCGGCGGATCCGGGAGCCGCGCGTACTCCGTCCGGTCGGGGGTGACGTTGCTGACGCTGCGGGGGGAGGGCCGCCAGCGGTCGCCGTCGAACTCGTCCAGCGTGACGAGCTTGATGTAGTCGGGGGAGTTCGATCCGGTGGTGTACGTCATCACCGGGAAGTCCTGCGGGCGCTTCAGGTCGCGCTTGAGGTCGACGATGGGGTTGTTCACCTTGATCGTGCGGCTGGCCGGACCGATCCCGCCGCCCTCCCCGCGTCCCAGCACGCTCTCCGGAAGCGTCGGCACGACCGCGGGTACGACGACCGCGAGCCCGATCACCGCGGCGCTCACCCGCCGGCCGGTCTGGCCGAGCAGCGAGGTCTGCACGGTTTCCTGCGGCCCGGCGACATCGTCGGCGAGGCCGATCACGCGTCCCCATCTGCCGAGGCGTTCGCGGCCCTCGCCGAGCAGCAGGACGACGTAGCCGATCGCGGCCGGGACGAACGCGAGTGCGGAGATGCCGCCGGAGACGGTGGTCGCCGGGATGCTGTAGACGAGCAGCAGCGGCAGGCCGGCCCACGGGGTCAGCCGGTACGTCGCCGCCAGCAGGTCGACGGCGATCGCGACGAGGCCGATGCCGATCGCGGTCACCATCACCAGGTCGGCGTCGTAGGGGACCGGCGCGGCGTAGCGCACCACGATCAGCAGCCCGTCGTTGATGCGGTGGGCCAGCGCCAGCACCGACTCGCCGGTGGGCAGGAACCCGAACCGCAGGTCGTGCGGCGCGTAGACCAGCACGAACGCCCAGCCGAGCGCGGCCAGCTGACCGAGGGGTACGAGCAGTCGCGGCGTACCGACCTGGCGCAGGACGAACCCGATCGTGGTGACGAACAGCGCGGCCAGGACGGCCGACCACAGCCACTCGGTGGTGGCGTACGCGGGAAACAGCGCGAGCGAGGCGAAGACGGTGGCGAGGAAGGCTGCGAGACTCCGACGAAGCGCGCTGCTCATGACGCCTGCCCTCCCCAGGTTTCCTCACGAACGGTCGGTGCCGCGGCCGGTGGGGTCGGTGAGTCGTTCGCCACCCCGGCCAGGGGCCCGGCCGCCGCGGCCGGTGCCGGCGAGGACGCGGGAGATGCGGGAGACGCTGACGAGGGGGCCGACCCGGGAGACGCGGGGGACACTGACGAGGAGGCCGACCCGGGAGACCGGGGGCCGGCGCCGTCCTCGCCGAGCATCAGCTGGGCCCAGGCCGCCGGGACGGTCGTACCGTGCCTGACCACCGAGACCCGCCACCCGCCGCGGCGCAGCATGCGCACGCTCTCGGCGAGTTGCTCGGCCATCGCCTGGGGCGAACGCTCGTTGCCGGCCGCCCAGGACGGGGTGTCGACGACGATCGCGAACGCCGCGCTGGACCGCTGCCGCGCCTGCACCAGTGCTTGGGCCTCGGCGGGTGTGACTACTCCGATCACCGCCACCAGCAGGCCGTGCGAACCGTCGTTGGCGGCCGTCAGGGAGGTCTGGGACAGGTGCCCGATCGACGACGGTGCGACCACGGCGAGCGCGTCCAGGATCTGCCCCTCCGACTCGACCGTCGGACCCGACTCGCGCGCCGTCGCCAGCACCGACGCGCCAGCGTCTGTCAGCAGGCGTACGGAGAAACCCCGGCGCAGCAGGTGCACGCCGACGGAACCGGCCGCGCTCACCGCCCACTCGAACGAGGACGTCGCGCCGCTGCCGCGATGGCCGATCCGTCGCGTGTCGAGGAAGACGGTGGCGCGGCTCTGCCAGGGCTGTTCCTCCCGCCGCACCATGAGTTCCCCGCGGCGGGCGCTGGATCGCCAGTGCACCCGGCGCAGGTCGTCGCCTTCGCGGTACTCGCGGACGGTGACGTCCTCCTCCCCGTCGGCGGACGCCGCACGCTGGTTGTGCTCACCGCTGCTGGACCACTCACCGGCCGCCTTCGCCGCCGGGAGCGCGTACACCCGCGGCGTGACCAGGAACACCTCCTGGGACCGGAACGACCGGGACAGCTCCACCAGACCGAACGGATCGGTGACGCGCAGGGTCAGCGGACCGACCGTGAACCGGCCGCGGGCCTCCGACCGCACGGGGTAGGTGACGTCGCGGCGCCACCGGGCCGACATCCGGTCCAGGACGAACCGCGGCCTGGAACCGAGGAGGTAGGGCACCTGGTCCTCGAGGAGCAAAAGGCCGGTGGGCATCCGGCCGACGTTCTCCAGCCGCAGGCGTACGGTCGCCTGCTCACCGACCTGCACCCGCACCGGTTCGATCGTCCGGGAGGCGGCGATGCGGTAGCGAGTACGGGTGACGACGAGGACGGTCACCACCGGCAGGGCGAGCAGAAACACCGCCACCCGCAGGAGGTCCTTCTGTCCCAGGGCGACGGCGCACACCGCAGCGGCGACACCCGCGGCCAGGAAAGCCCGGCCGCGGGTGGTGAGGGATGAGAACCGTCCCCCCATCCGCGTCACCGAGAGCGGCGGTGCGGGTCGGGGACCGGAACGGTCCGCACCAGGTCGGTGACGACCTGCTCGGCCGAACGCCGTGCGATCTGGGCCTCCGCGGCGGGCAGCAACCGGTGTGCGAGGACCGGGACGGCGAGAGCCTGCAGGTCGTCGGGCAGGACGTACTCCCGGTCGTCGAGCGCGGCCGCCGCCCGGGCCGCCCGGACCAGGTGCAGGGTCGCCCGGGGCGAAGCGCCGAGCCGCAGGTCGGGGGAGTTGCGGGTGGCGGTCACCAGCGTGATGGCGTACTCCTTCACCGCGGGGGAGACGTAGACGCCCTGCACGATGTCGACCAGCTTCGCGACCTCACGCGCGTCGGTGACCGGCTCCAGGTCGTCCAGCGGCGAGGCCGCCCCGTGGGCGTCGAGCATCTCCAGCTCGGCCTGGGGGCTCGGGTAACCCATCGAGACGCGGGCCATGAACCGGTCGCGTTGCGCCTCGGGCAGGGGATAGGTGCCCTCCATCTCGATGGGGTTCTGCGTCGCGATGACCATGAACGGCGCCTCGAGATGGTATGTCGTGCCGTCCACGGTGACCTGGCGTTCCTCCATGCACTCCAGCAGCGCCGACTGCGTCTTGGGCGACGCGCGGTTGATCTCGTCACCGACCACGATGTTGGCGAAGATGCCACCGGGCCGGAACTCGAAGTCGTGCGTCTCCTGGTTGTAGACCGACACGCCCGTGACGTCGCTCGGGAGCAGGTCGGGAGTGAACTGCACGCGGCGTACGGAACAGTCGATCGAGCGCGCCAGCGCCTTGGCGAGCATCGTCTTGCCCACGCCGGGCACGTCCTCGATGAGCAGATGGCCTTCGGCGAGCAGGACCGTCAGCGCTGTCCTGACCACGTCGGGCTTGCCCTCGATCACGCGCTGGACCGCGTCGCGGACGCGACCCGCTGTCTGTGCGAGATAAGGAAAGTCCGCCGCCGGAGCCCAGCGCGGCTCCTCCGGTCGCCTCGTCGGCTCGAACGTCGGGCCGGTCGACACCATGGCCTCCTTCACCAATGGGGCCGCTGGCGAAGCGGCGCGTTGGTCGAGTGTCTCAGGTTCGGGTCCTGCCGGGGATGGGGGATCGCACGGGTTGTCCGTGCCTGGTTGGTGTTGCTGATGACGGTCCTCCTGTCGGACATCCCGCCGGACTGACCGAGCCGGACGACTCCTGGCATCGACCGTACGTCCGCCGGGCCGCGGAATCCTCGCTCGGCGAGAAATTCCCGGGCTCATCTCTTTCTGTCCTCTTCTATTGAGCTCCGTCCGGCCTCTCTTTCCTGCTCCGTCGCCAGACCTGGATGCCCCGTCGGGCGGGCCGACCTTGTCACGTCGCTTGTCGCGTCGCTCGTCGCGTCGCTCAGTGCGTCGTCGCGTCACCGTGCCTCTTCGGGAAGACGAACGATGTGCCGGTCCTGCATCTCTTCAGCAGTCCGCTCATCCGGGATACGTACGTCGCCCACCACTTCGCTCCACCGCATCACCCGACCAGGTCGCCGTGCCACGGCGCGACGCACGTCGTGGTACGCGACATCCCCGCACTTCGCACGCGTGGTACGCGACGCCGGTTCGGCAGAAGCCGGCCGCGGCCACCGGAGGGACGGCCCGCCGGGCGACACGCCGTACGACACGCCGACGGTCGCATCCGGCTGCCGTCGTCCGCTCCAGCCGCTCCACGCGTGCCGCTCCACCGCTCCCCTTTCCTCCACCGTTCGCAAACACGCCTCTGACCTGCGGAGATACCCAGGACCGTCACTCGGAAGAAGCGCCGCGCCGAGCCGAGAGCTGGTTGACGGTGGAGTGCTGTGGGGTAAAGTGGCGCGCAGTGGTGGACGGCGGTACCCGGCGAGCCTCACGGGGAGGTGGCGGCCACGTTTCTCGGCACCCACACCCCGCGTCTCGACGAGAAGGGACGGCTGTTCCTCCCGGCAAAGTTTCGGGACGAGCTTGCGGAGGGGCTTGTGGTCACACGCGGACAGGAGCGCTGTCTCTCCGTCTGGCCACTGGCTGAGTTCGGTCGGCTGACCGAGCAGATGCGACAGGCGCCGGTCACGAACAAGGCGGCGCGCGACTACCTCCGGATGCTGTTCGCCGGTGCCTCCGACGAGAAGCCCGACAAGCAGGGGCGGATCACTCTTCCGCCGATGCTTCGGGAGTACGCCGGCCTGCGGCGCGACTGCGTGGTGATCGGCGCCATGAACCGCGTCGAGATCTGGGACGCCGAGGCCTGGGCCAGTTACTCCAGCGACCAGGAGCAGGCGTTCTCCGAGCTCAGCGAGGAGGTGCTGCCAGGAATCCTGTGACGTTCCGCCCCCGGTCAGTACCCCGTCACATGCCCCGTCCACCGGTCGTTCCGGCGGACAGTCCATTCGAACGAGCAAGCAGTGGTCGTGCGGTGAGGTCTCCAGCCCGCTCCCTGCGCCTTCTGACGCACCTTCCCCGGCGCCAGACGGCGGTTTCCCCAGTGAGCGGGCGGGGACCTGGCCGCACGGCAACGACACGCAGCACCATGCAGTGGGGGTCGAGGTGAAGGAACCGGCACGCCGGCACGGCGCGGACCGCTCCGGTCATGTGTCCGGGGCGACCGACCCCTCCGCCAGGTCGTGGCCGCTCGACCCAGGTCAGGAAGCGTTGCGCCCGCTGCTCCGGGCGCGGTTCGTCGCGGCCGGCCTCACGCTTCTCGCCTGCACCGCCGTGTCGTTCGCCCTCTCGACCCTGCTGCGCCTGCCGGGCTGAGAGGACAGGATTCCCATGAACCAACGTGCCGGCGAGCCGACCCACGTCCCCGTCCTCGCGGCACGGGTGGTGGAGCTGCTCGCTCCCGCGCTGGCCGAGCCCGGCTCCGTGGTGGTGGACACCACGCTCGGCCTCGGAGGTCACGCGGAGGCGCTCCTGGAGGAGTGCCCGCAGGCCAGCCTGGTCGGCCTCGACCGCGACCCGCAGGCGCTGGCCGCCGCCGGAGAACGCCTGGAGCGGTTCGGTGACCGGGCGACCTGCGTCCACGCGGTGTACGACCAGCTTCCGGACGTCCTCGACGACCTCGGCCACCACCGGGTGCGGGGAGTTCTGTTCGACCTCGGCGTGTCCTCCCTGCAACTGGACGAGGTGGAGCGCGGGTTCGCCTACAGCCGGGACGCCCCGCTCGACATGCGGATGGATCCCACCCGGGGCCCGACCGCCGCAGACGTTCTCAACACCTACTCCGCCGCTGACCTGGCCCGGATCCTTCGGGTGTACGGCGAGGAACGCTTCGCCCGGCGGATCGCCGACGCGGTCGTCCGGCAACGCGAGAGCAGGCCGTTGACCACCAGCAGGGAGCTGGTCGACCTGCTGCGCTCGGCCATCCCGGGCGCCGATCGGCAGGTCGGCGGCCACCCGGCCAAGCGCACCTTCCAGGCGCTGCGGATCGAGGTCAACGGCGAGATCGCCGCCCTGGAACGCGCACTGCCGGCTGCGGTGGACCGGCTCGCCGTCGGCGGCCGGGTCGTCGTCCTGGCCTACCACTCGCTGGAGGACCGCCTGGCGAAGCAGACGTTGGGTGCCCTCGCACGCCCTGACGTCCCGCCCGGCGTCCCGGCGGTACCACCCGGCCACGAAGCCGTGCTCCGCCTGCTGACCCGCGGGGCCGAGAAGGCCACGCCGGAAGAGGTGGAGTCGAACCCACGTGCCACGTCGGTGCGGATGAGGGCAGCGGAACGGATTCTTGACAGTCGCCGTACGGCGAGCAGAGGGGGAGCGGCATGAGTGCCCTGGAGAGTCTCAACCGGCCAGTACGGGAGGTGGCTCCGCGGCCACGGCTCCGGGTGGTGCCGAAACCGGAGCCCCAGCAGTCCAGGGCGCCCTTCGTCATTCTCGTCGTGGCGATCCTCAGTGCGGGCCTGCTCGGGCTGCTGCTGCTCAACACCACGGTCCAGCAGGGTTCGTTCACCATCCACGACCTGTCGCGCCGGACGACTCTGCTCGAGGACCGCCAGGCGGCCCTCGAGCAACAGGTCGCGGCGATGCGGGCGCCCGAGCACCTCGCCGGACAGGCAGAGCGCCTGGGCATGGTGCCCAACACCAACCCGGTGTTCCTGCGCCTGAGCGACGGCGCGGTGCTCGGTGACGCGGTGCCCGCGAAGGCCCGCCAGACCCCGGCGCCGTCCCCGTCGGCCCGGGTCGGTGACAGCATCCCGCCCCAGGTGTCGTCGGGTCGGCCGGGCACGCAGTCCGAGAGCCAGACCGGCACCGGGGCCCAGACCGGCACCCAGCCGGGCCAGGCGACCACGCAGACCGACCCGGGCGCGGCGGGCACGACCGCCGACCAGGGCACCCAGTCGCGGTCGGGAACCAACCAGCCGCAGGCGGAGCGGCCCCAGACCGAGCGGCCCTCGGGGTCGGCGCCCCTGGTGACCCTGGAGCCGCCGACGTCGGGCGGGGGTGACCAGTGAGCCCGGAGCGCCCGCGCAAACCGTCCGACCGCGCCACCGGTGCGGGGCGTTCCGGTGGCGGGTCCGGCCGACCGGCGCGCCCGGAGACAGGGCGCCAGTCGGCCCGGAGTGCCGACCGCGGCAACCGCCGAGGCGCCACGGGCCGGTCCAGCGGCAGCGGAAGCGGAAGCTCCCGTTCCACCGGCGCTCCGCGCTCGGCGGGGACGACGCGCCGGTCCTCCCCAGGGGCGACCGGCGTGCCCGTGCGCCGCCGGCGGCCCGCCACCCAGGCACGGGTGGTCCGCCCCTCGCCCCGGCGCCCGCCCCGCACCCTCCGGCTCGGCCACACCGAGCGCCGGCTGCGCGTGGGTTTCCTGCTGGTCGCGTTCGTGATGTCGGTGTTCGCCGGCCGGCTGGTCCAGCTGCAGGGCTTCGACGGTGCGGCGTACGCCAACGCGGCCGTGAAGGAACGCATCAGCCGGGTCACCCTGCACGCGACCCGCGGTGAGATCACCGACGCGACGGGCGTACCCCTCGCGACCACCGTGGACACGCTGGCGGTCACCGCCGACCCGACGATCACCCGGCCCGACGCCGGGCAGATCGCCGAGACGCTCGCGCCGATCCTGAAGGTCGACCAGGAGGCGCTGACGACGAAGCTGCGCACGCCGAAGACGAGGTTCGTCTACCTCGCCCGCAAGGTTCCGACACAGACCTGGAAGAGGGCCCGCGACGCCCTCCGGGCGGAGGGCCTCGGCGGCGTGCTGACCGAGCCCGACCCGATGCGGACCTACCCCTCCGGCCAGGTGGCGGCGAACATCGTCGGGTTCACCGGTTCCGACGGCGGAGGCCTGTCCGGGATCGAGTACGCCCTGGACGGCAAGCTGCGCGGCAAGGACGGCCACATGGTCTACGAGCGCGGCCTGAACGGCCAGCAGATCCCGCTCGCGCACAGCTCGGAGGAGGATCCCGTCCCCGGCGCCAACGTCCGGTTGACGATCAACCGGGACGTCCAGTGGGCGGCGCAGCAGGCGATCGCCGCCCAGGTCAAGGCCACCAACTCCCGCAGCGGTGACGTCGTGGTGATGGACACCCGTACCGGCGAACTCGTCGCGGTCGCCACCGCGCCCACCTTCGACCCCAACCACCCGACGAAGTCGCCTGCCGAGGACCGCGTCAACCGGCCCTTCCAGGAGGTGTACGAGCCGGGCAGTGTGGCCAAGGTGCTCACCGCCTCGGCGCTGGTCGACAGCGGCTACGTCACGCCCTCGACGAAGATCCGGGCTCCGGGCTCGCTGATCCGCGACGGCCGCCGGATCGGTGACTGGTGGGGACACGGCACGGTCAACCTCACCTTCGCCGGTGCGCTGGCGAGGTCGAGCAACATCGGTGTCGTGCTGGCCGCCGAGGGCATGCCGAAGGAGCTGCAGGCCTCCTACCTCCGGAAGTTCGGGATGGGAAAGCCCACCGCCGTCAGGTACCCGGGTGAGTCGGGCGGCACCATCGGCAAGGTGTCCGACTGGACCCCGCTGCGCCGGGCGACGATCTCGTTCGGCCAGGGCATGTCGGTGACCGCGGTCCAGTTGACGGCCGCGGTGGCGGCCGTCGCCAACGGTGGTGTCCGGGTCGACCCGACCCTGGTCAAGGGGTACGTCGGCGACGACGGCTCGCTCGTGCCGAACCCCGCGCCCAAGCGGACCAGGGTGGTGAGCGAGCAGGCGGCGGCCACCGTGGCCCGGATGATGGAACAGGTCGTCCAGGGCCCCGACGCGCTGGCCACGAAGGCGGCGATCCCGGGCTACCGGATCGCCGGAAAGACCGGGACCGCCCAGCGCGCGGACTCCAGTTGTGGCTGCTACCGGGGCTACACCGCGTCGTTCGCCGGATTCGCCCCGGCCGACGACCCCCGCTTCGTGGTGTACGTCGACCTGCAGGACCCCAAGAAGGGCGGCAACAGCGGAAGCGGGCTCGCCGCACCCGTCTTCCACGACATCATGGCGTTCACCCTGCAGAAGTACGGCGTCCCGCCCACCGGCACCAAGTCGCCCGTACTGCCCCTGTACTGGTGACCACAGGCGATCCTGATGATCACAGGTGACGGAGGCCCTGACCGACGCTGCCCTGGCGGGGCACGTGACGTGCCGGCGACGCGGCCGCAGGCGATCACCGGTGTGACGCTGTAGCCTCACGCCGCAGACAGTGGCGCGTGGGGGACGCGCGAGCGGCCACATCCCGGCCGCACTGCGCCGGCCCGCCCGGACAGGGTGGGCGAAGATTCTCGACATCGAGGGAGGAAACCCCGTGGCCGTCCCCGCCACCGGCGCGGTGACCCCGCGTCCGACACGTCCGCCCCGCCGGACGCTGCCGGAGGTCGTCTCCTTCCTCTCCGCGCTGCCGGGGGCCGAGCTCGCGCCGGCCGAGGTGTCGTACGCCGAGCGCTCCGACGCCGGGTGGGCCGACGTGGTGATCACCGGCATCAGCCAGGACTCGCGGGCGGTCGTACCCGGCGACCTCTACGTCGCCCGCCCGGGCGACCGCTCCCACGGAGCCACGTACGCCCGGACCGCCGCCGACGGCGGCGCCGTGGCCGCCCTGACCGACCAGGCCGGCCGGGGCCGGTGCGAGGCGGCCGGGCTGGCGACGCTCGTGGTGCCCGACCCGCGGGCCATGGTGGGCGAGCTGTCCGCCTGGATGTACGGCAACCCCGCCCGGGACCTTCTGATGCTCGGGATCACCGGCACCAACGGCAAGACCACCACCGCGTTCCTGCTGGAGGCCGCCCTCCGGTACGCCGGGCGGCGGACCGGACTGCTCGGCACCACCGGAACCCGCATCGGCGACGAGATCCTGCCCAGCGCCCGGACGACGCCCGAGGCGCCGGACCTGCAGGCGCTGCTGGCGGTGATGGTCGAGCGCGGCGTGCAGGCGGTGTCGATGGAGGTGTCCAGCCACGCGCTCGTCCACGGCCGGGTGGACGGGACTATCTACGACGTGGCCGGGTTCACCAACCTCAGCCAGGACCACCTGGAGTTCCACGGGGACCTGGAGTCCTACTTCCGGGCGAAGGCGAGGCTGTTCACCCCCGGGCACGCCCGCGTCGGCGTGGTCAACCTGGACGACGAGCACGGGCGGCGACTGGCGCGTGAGGCGGCGGTCGAGGTCGTGACGTACTCCGCGGCCGGTGACCCGGCGGCGGACTGGCGCGCGGAGGAGGTCCAGCCGGCCACCGACGGCGGCAGCGCCTTCCGGGTGCGCGGACCGGGCGGGATCGACGTGGCCGTGTCGCTGTCGCTGCCCGGGGACTTCAACGTCGCCAACGCCCTGCTGGCGACCGCCATGCTCGCCACCGCGGGGGTCTTTCCCGAGGAGTTCCTTCCGGCGTTCGCCGAGGTGGCCCTGCCCGGGCGGATGGAACGCGTGACCGCCGGCCAGGACTTCGTGGTGCTGGTCGACTACGCACACACCCCGGATGCGATCGCCCGGGCACTGGACACCATGCGGGCGCGCACACCCGGCCGGCTGGTCACGGTGCTGGGATGCGGAGGTGACCGCGACCGGAGCAAGCGGCCGCTGATGGGCGCGACCGCGGCCCGGCACGCCGACCTCACGGTGATCACCGACGACAACCCGCGCTCGGAGGATCCGGCGGCGATCCGGGCGGCCGCGCTCGCCGGTGCCCGGGAGGTGCCCGCCGCCGACCGCGGCGAGGTACGGGAGGTCGCCGACCGGCGGGAGGCGATCCGGTACGCACTTGGGGCCGCTCGGCCCGGCGACACCGTGCTCGTCCTGGGCAAGGGTCACGAGCAGGGCCAGGAGATCGCCGGGGTGGTGCACCCCTTCGACGACCGGGTCGTCGTCACGGAGGAACTGGCGCGGACGTCCGGCTGCCACGGTGCAGCTCTGGCCGCCGGCCACGAAGCCGGTCACGGAGCCGGCCAGGAAGGGGCGCAGCGATGATCACGATGACCTTGGCGGAGATCGCGGCCGCGGTCGGCGGCGAGCTGCACGAGGCCGACCCCGAGTCGACCGTCACGGGGGGAGTTGCCGCCGACACCCGGAAGCTGTCGCCGCGCGGGCTGTTCGTCGCCGACGGGCGCGGGCACGACTTCGCCGCCGAGGCCGTCCACAAGGGGGCCGCGGCGGTGCTGAGCAGCCGGCCGCTCCCGGGCCTGCCGTGCGTGGTCGCTCCACCCGCGGAGGGCCACCGGGACGCCTCCGTGGCGGCCGCCGGCCGGCTGGCCCGGCACCTGCTCGACCGGCTGCCCGACCTCACCTTGGTGGCGGTCACCGGATCGGCGGGCAAGACCACGACCAAGGATCTGCTCGCGCAGCTGCTCGCCGGGGCCGGTGAGACGGTGGCGCCGGAGGGGTCGCTGAACGACGAGCTGGGCATGCCGCTGACCGTCCTGCGGGCAGACGAGCAGACCCGCTACCTCGTGCTGGAGATGGGCGCGAAGCGGGTCGGGCACATCCGCTACCTCACCGAGCTGGCGCCGCCCGACATCTCCGTCGTCCTCAACGTCGGCCTCGCCCACGTCGGCGAGTTCGGCGGCAAGGAGATGACGGCCAAGGCCAAGGGCGAGCTGGTGGAGGCTCTCGGCGAGGACGGCGTCGCGGTCCTCAACGCCGACGACCCGCTGGTCGCCGCGATGGCCGGGCGAACCCGCGGCCGGACCGTCCTGGTGGGCGAGGGGCCCGACGCCACCGTCCGTGCCGAGCGCGTACGGCTCGACGATGCCGGCCGCGCGGCGTTCGAACTCGTGACCCCGGCCGGGAGCGCCAAGGTGGCGCTCGGAGTGGTCGGGCGGCACCACGTCGCCAACGCGCTGGCGGTGGCGGCGGTCGGGCTCGCGGTCGGCCTCGACGTCACCGCGGTCGCCGAGGGCCTGTCGGCCGCGGTGGCACTGTCCCGCTGGCGGATGGAGGTGAGCGTCCGCTCCGACGGCGTGACGATCGTCAACGACGCCTACAACGCCAACCCGGACTCCATGCGAGCGGCCCTGGAGACGTTGCCGGTGCTGGCGAGGGGTGGCCGCTCGTGGGCGGTACTGGGTGAGATGCTCGAACTCGGGGAGGCCGCGGACGAGGCCCACGAGGGGATCGGCAGACTTGCGGTGCAGCTGGGTGTGTCCCGGCTGGTGGTGGTGGGCGCGGGCGCCCGTGCGATCGAGCGCGGAGCCCGGTCCGAGGGATATTCGGGAGAGGAGTCGGTCTTCGTGCCGGACACCGATCAGGCGCTCGCGCTGCTGCGGCGGGAGCTCCGTGCCGGTGACGTCGTACTCGTCAAGTCCTCGCGTGACGCCGGGTTGCGTCATCTCGGCGACACCCTGAGTGAGGGTGCGGGCGGCAGTGCGAGCGGCCTGGGAACCGGGACCGTGGAGGGCGGCGCGTGAAGGCAATCCTCCTCGCCGGCGGGGTCTCGCTGCTGATCTCGCTGCTGGGCACGCCCGTCGCGATCCGGATGCTCGCCGCCCGGGGGTACGGCCAGATCATCCGCGACGACGGACCGACCTCGCACCACACCAAGCGGGGTACGCCCACGATGGGCGGCGTCGTGATCATCGTTGCCGCGGTGCTGGGCTACATCGCCGCGCACCTGTTCGTCTGGCGGCTGCCGTCGGCGTCCGGCGCGCTTGTGCTGATGCTGATGGTCGGGCTCGGCCTGGTCGGCTTCCTGGACGACTACCTCAAGGTGTCCCGGCAGCGCAGCCTGGGCCTGCGGGCGAAGACCAAGCTCGCCGGGCAGACCTCGGTCGCGGTGATCTTCGCGATCCTGGCCCTGCAGTTCCCGGACGAGCGGAACGTCACGCCGGGTTCGACGTTCGTCTCGTTCATCCGCGACATCAGAGTCCCCTGGCTGGAGCTCGGCTCGATCGTCTTCGTGTTGTGGGTGCTCTTCCTGATCGCGGCGACGTCCAACGGCGTCAACCTCACCGACGGCCTGGACGGCCTGGCCACGGGCGCGTCGGTGATGGTGTTCGCGGCGTACACCCTGATCTGTGTCTGGCAGTTCAACCAGGCGTGCTTCAACCAGCCGGCCGCGAAGTGCTACGAGGTCCGAGATCCGTACGACCTGGCGGTAGTGGCGTTCGCCGTCACCGCGGCCTGTTTCGGCTTCCTGTGGTGGAACGCCTCACCGGCCAAGATCATCATGGGCGACACCGGCTCGCTGGCGCTCGGCGGCGGGGTCGCCGCGATGGCGGTCTTCACCCGCACCGAGCTGCTGCTGATCGCCATCGGCGGCCTCTTCCTCATCGAGGTGGCCTCGGTGATGCTGCAGACCGGCTTCTTCAAGTTCACCCGATGGCGCACCGGCACCCCGCGCCGGATCTTCCGGATGGCCCCGATCCACCACCACTTCGAGCTGAAGGGCTGGAACGAGGTCACCATCGTGATCCGGTTCTGGATCATCTGCGGGATCTGCGTGGCGGGCGCGATCGGCATCTTCTACGCGGAGTGGGTGTCCGGCACGTGAGTACACCTGACGCACCGAACGCCCAGAACGCCCCGCACGCGGGTCCGGACTGGCTGGACACCGCCGACCGGCACTCGCCCTGGCCCCAACTGTCCGCCCTCGTCACCGGGATCGGCGTGTCCGGCTACTCCGCCGCCGCCGGCCTGCTGGGCGTCGGCGCGCGGGTCGCCGTCGTGGACGAGCGCGACGGGGACGCCGAACGCGAGCGCGCCACGATCCTGCAGACGCTCGGCGCCGACGTCCGGCTCGGCCCCGGCTCGACCGCGTCGATCCCGGATTCCATCCCCGGCGGACCCGACGTCGTGGTGACCTCGCCCGGCTGGCGGCCCGACGCCCCGATCCTGGCGCAGGCGGCCGCCGCGGGCATCCCGATCCTCGGCGAGGTCGACCTCGCGCTGCGGCTGCGCGATCCCGAGCACGCCGCGCCCTGGCTCACCCTCACCGGCACCAACGGCAAGACCACCACGGTCGGGATGCTGGCCTCGATCCTGTCCGCCGCCGGGCTGCGGACCGCGGCGGTCGGCAACATCGGCGCCCCGGTCGTGGACGCGGTGCTCGACCCCGAGCCGTACGACGTCCTGGCCGTCGAGCTGTCCAGCTTCCAGCTGCACTGGTCGCGGCGGCTGTGGCCACGGGCGGCTGCGGTGCTGAACGTCGCACCTGACCACCTCGACTGGCACGGCACCCTGGACCGCTACGCCGCCGACAAGGGCAAGATCTACGAGGGCTGCGAGATCGCCTGCGTCTACAACGTCGCCGACGCCGCCACCGAGGAGCTGGTCCGGGCGGCCGACGTCGTGGAGGGCTGCCGCGCGGTCGGCTTCACTGCGGGCATCCCGGCCGTCGGCATGCTCGGCGTGGTCGACGGGGTGCTCGCCGACCGGGCCTTCGTCGAGCAGCGCCAAACCTCCGCCGCCGAGCTGTGCAACGTCCGCGACCTCCCGTCGTCGGCGCCGCACAACGTCGCCAACGCGCTGGCCGCGGCGGCGCTGGCCCGCGCGCACGGTGTCCGCCCGGCCGCGGTACGGGCCGGCCTCACCAGCTTCACGTTGGAGCCGCACCGCATCCAGCGGGTCGCTGACGTGGACGGCATCCCGTACGTCGACGACTCCAAGGCGACCAATGCGCACGCGGCGCTGGCGTCGCTGCTGTCGTACGACTCGGTGGTCTGGATCGCGGGCGGTCTCGCGAAGGGGCAGGATTTCGACGACCTGGTACACGCGGTGAAGGGCCGGCTGCGGGCTGTCGTCCTCCTGGGCCGCGACCGCAGACTGATCTTCGAGGCACTCTCGCGACACGCGCCCGAGGTCCCCGTCGTCGAGGTCGCTGACGGCGAGACTGAGGTAATGGATCGCGTCGTGGCGCACGCGCGGCACCTGGCCCGTCCAGGCGACACCGTGCTCCTCGCGCCCGGGTGCGCGTCCTTCGACCTCTTCGCGAGCTACGGCGCGCGCGGTGACGCGTTCGGCGCGGCGGCGCGGCGGCTCGCCGGAGGTGCACCGCACAGCAGCTGAACGGGAGGCCGCGCTTGCGCACAGGGACGGGAGTCTCGTGACCACCGCCGAGGAGACCGGGAACGCAGGCGCGGAACGCCGGACGAGCTGGCTGGCCGACCTGCGGGGACTGCTGGACCGTCCGCTGACGTCGTACCACCTGATCGTCGGCGTGAGCGGCCTGCTGCTGGCCCTGGGCATCGCGATGGTCCTGTCGGCGTCCAGCTACGACTCGCTGGAGACCTACGGCAACTCCTACACGATGGCCCTGCGCCAGCTGATGTGGGTGGCCGCCGGCATCCCGATCGCGTTCGTCGCCACCAGGCTGCCGCTGCGCGTGCTGCGGGTGTGCACGTACCCCATGATGATCGTGGCGTTCGTGCTGCTGGCGCTCACCTTCACCCCGCTGGGCGTGGAGGTCAACGGCAACCGCAACTGGCTGTCGTTCGGCGGGCCGTTCATGATGCAGCCCAGCGAGGCGGCCAAGCTCGCGCTGGTGCTGTGGGGCGCCGACGTGCTGGCTCGCAAGGAGAAGCTGCTCCAGCACTGGAAACACCTGGTCATCCCGTTCGTGCCCGGCGCGGGGCTGGTGCTCGCCCTGGTGCTCGGGCAGCGCGACCTCGGCACGTCGCTGGTGCTGTTCTCGCTGGTGCTGGTGCTGTTGTTCGTGGTGGGCACGCCGCTGCGCTACTTCGCGATGTTCGTCGCCGTCGTGGGTTTGCTGGTCACCTACCTCGCCATCACCAGCGCCTACCGCATGCGCCGGCTGGTGAGCTTCCTCGACCCCTTCGCCGACTACAGCAACACCGGCTGGCAGGCCGCGCACTCGCTGTTCGGGCTCGGCACCGGAGGGTGGTGGGGCGTCGGAATCGGCAACAGCCGGGAAAAATGGGGCTGGCTGCCCGAGGCGCACACCGACTTCATCTACGCCGTGATCGGGGAGGAGCTCGGCCTGGTGGGCACCCTGGTGGTCCTCGGGATGTTCCTCACCCTCGCCTATGTCGGCATCCGGGTCGCCCTGCGCACCGAGGACACCTTCACCCGTCTCGCCACGGCCGGGATCGTGGGCTGGATCACCGCCCAGGCGCTGGTCAACATGGGCGCCGTCCTGGGTCTGCTACCCATCACCGGCATACCCCTGCCGCTGGTGTCATACGGTGGGTCCGCCATGCTTCCGACTCTGTTCGCCCTCGGGCTGCTCGTGTCGTTCGCGCGGCGTGAGCCGGCCGCTCGCGCCGCGCTGGACGAGCGTGCCGCCAACCGGGCGGCGTCCAAGGCAGCCGCGCGGGCGCGGCGGAAGAGTTCGGCCCGCCACGACGAAGGGTGAGTCTGTGCACGTTGTTCTCGCCGGGGGTGGTAGCGCCGGCCACATCAGCCCGGCACTTGCCCTCGCCGCCGCGCTCCGGCGCACCGACCCCGAGGTGGGTCTCACGTTTCTCGGTACGGAGGAGGGCCTGGAGGCTCGGCTGATCCCGGCCGCCGGCTACGACCTGGCGCTCATTCCCCGGGTGCCGCTGCCCCGGGAGCTGACCCCGCGGCTGCTCACCGTCCCCGGCCGGCTGGCCGGTGCCGTGCGGGCCTCGGCCGCGGTGATCGAACGCACCGGAGCGCAGGTGGTGGTCGGGCTGGGTGGCTACGTCGCCATGCCCGCCTACCTCGCCGCCCGGCGGATGAAGCTGCCGGTCGTGGTGCACGAGCAGAACGCCCGCCCGGGAATCGCCAACCGGTTCGCGGCCCGGTTCGTCACCTCCGACGTGGCGGTGAGCTTCCCGGCGACGCCGCTTCGGCACGCGAGGTTCGTCGGGCTGCCGATCCGGCGGGAGATCGCCGCCCTGGACCGGTCCGCCCTGCGGGCCCAGGCCAGGGCGGAGTTCGGGCTGGACCCAGACCGTCCGACCCTGCTGGTCACCGGTGGATCCCAGGGCGCCCAGCGGATCAACCAGGCCGTCTCCCAGGCCGCGCCCGCGCTGGCCGCCGCCGGGGTCCAGGTGCTGCACGCCACCGGGCCGCGCAACACCGTCGAGGTGCCGCCGCCGGCCCCTGGCGACCCGCCGTACGTCGTGGTGCCGTACATCGAGCGGATGGACCTGGCCTATGCTGCCGCCGACCTCGCGGTCGGCCGGGCCGGTGCCAACACCGTGACCGAGCTCGCCGCGGTCGGGCTGCCCGCCGTCTTCGTCCCGTACGCGGTCGGCAACGGCGAGCAGCGACTGAACGCACAACCCGTGGTGGACGCCGGCGGCGGCCTGCTCGTCGACGACGCCGACCTCACCCCCGACTGGGTGCGCGAGCACGTGGTCGGGCTCGCGACAGACCACGCCCGGCTGACCGCGATGGCCAAGGTCGCCCAGGACCTCATGCCGGCCGACGCCGACGAGCGGCTGGCCGAGCTGGTTCGGGCGGCAGCCGCGCGTTCGCAGGGCAAAGCCGGAAAGGTTGGCCGATGATCGTTCCTCCCCCGTCGGAGCTGGTTCCCGCGGAGAAGCTCGGCCGTGTCCACTTCGTGGGAATCGGCGGGGCCGGCCTGTCCGGTATCGCGCGCATCATGATCGCCCGCGGCATCACCGTCACCGGCAGCGACGCCAAGGACTCCCGCACCCTCACCGCCCTCCGCGCCCTCGGCGCCACCTGTTACGTCGGGCACGACCCCGCCTACGTCGCGGACGTGGACACCGTGGTGGTGTCCACCGCGATCAAGGAGAACAACCCCGAGGTCGTGGAGGCCCGACGGCGCGGGCTGCTGCTGTACTCCCGGGCCGCCGCGCTGTCGGCGGTGATGGAGGGCCGTCGGGTGGCGGCGGTGTCCGGTGCACACGGCAAGACCACCACGTCGTCGATGCTCGCGGTCGCGCTCCAGCACTGCGGTGCGGACCCGTCGTTCGCGATCGGCGGCAACTTCAACGACACCGGCACCAACGCCCACGACGGCACCGGCGACATCTTCGTGGTGGAGGCCGACGAGTCCGACCGGGCGTTCCTGCAGTACTCACCGGAGGTGGCGGTGGTGACCAACGTCGACCCCGACCACCTCGACATGTACGAATCCCCGGAGGACTACCACCGGGCGTTCGACGCCTTCGTGGACCGGATCGTGCCGGGCGGCTGCCTGGTCGCCTGCGTCGACGACCCGGGTGCGCGCCGGCTCGCCGAGGCGTCCCGCGCCCGCGGGGTCGACGTACACACCTATGGCGAGGCCGAGGACGCCGACATCCGGATCGAGGACGTCCACCAGCAGCCGCTCAGCTCCAGCTTCGAGGTCGTCGTGCAGGGTCGCCGGGAGGGCACCATCGACGTGCACGTCGCCGGGCGGCACCACACCTGGAACGCCGCCGCCGCGTACGCCGCGGGGCTGGCGCTCGGCTTCCCGTCCGGCGAGCTTCGCGAGGGGCTGTCGAGCTACGCCGGCACCCGGCGCCGGTTCGAGTACAAGGGCATGGTCGGAGGGGTGCGCGTCTACGACGACTACGGCCACCACCCGACCGAGATGCTGGTCAACCTGCGCGCCGCGCGCGGGGCCGCGGGGGAGGGGCGGGTCGTCGTCTGTTTCCGTCCGCTCCGGCACACCCGGACGCAGTTCTTCTACCGCGAACTCGGCGAGGCCCTCGGGCTGGCCGACGAGGTGGTCGTGATGGATCCCACCGGCGACGACCCGATCCCGGGCGTCACCGGCGCACTGATCATCCCGCACATCCCGCTGCCGCCGGAACGGATCGTCTACGAACGGTCCTGGTCGGCGGCCCCGGTGCGGGTGGCCGAGCGGGTCCGGCCCGGCGACCTGGTCCTCACCCTCGGCGCACCCGACGTCGCACTGGTCGGCCCGGAGGTCCTCGAGCTCGTGGGCGACCGGCTGGCGGCGGAGAGCGAGCCGGGAGCGCACTGATGCCGACGGGGGGCACGGGGGTCTCGCGTACGTCGGCACGCGGTTCGGCGAACAGGTCGGCGCGCAGGTTCGGCCGCCGGCGTTGGTCGCGCCGGCTGGCGCGGATGCGACCGCTGCTCGTCCTGGTCGCGATAGTGCTCGTCGTCGGCGCGGGCGTGTGGGCGGTCGCGTTCTCCAGCCTGCTGGACGCCCGGTCGGTCGCCGTGCGCGGCCTGACCTCCGCGTCCGGGCTCTCCCCGGCACAGGTGCGGTCCGCGGCGGCGGTGCCGCTGCGCCGCCCGCTGGCCCGGGTCGACCTCGCGGCCGTACGCACCCGGATCGTGGCCCAGCTGCCGCCGGTCAAGGAGGCCGAGGTGAGCCGCTCGTGGCCGCACGAGGTGACGGTGCGGATCGTGGAGCGCAGGGCGGTCGCGGTGTGGCGGGACGGATCGGCGTACCACCTTGTCGACGCCGATGGCGTTCCTTTCCGCGCGGTGCCGGACGCGGCTGGGGCCTACCCGCTCGTGCAGCTGCGAGCCGGGCGCCCGAGCCCGCAGAGGGCGGAGGAGTTGCGTGTGGTCGGTGCCCGGGTGGCGGCGGCGCTGCCCAGGCCACTCCTGCGCAGACTCGACACGATCGAGGTGAAGACTCCGGACGCGGTCATGCTGCGGTTGCATGGCGGGGTGACGGTCGTCTGGGGGAACGCCGAGAACTCCAGGCTGAAGGCCCGGGTCCTCGCCGAACTCCTTCCCCGCAAGGCGAAGGTCTACGACGTGAGCGTGCCGAGCTTCCCGACCACCCGGGCCTGAACTCCGGCGCGAGCCCACGCGCGAACGCCGCCTGTGCACCTCGTGGCTCGGCGACCTGCGAGCGTGTGACTCGGCCGGCTGGGTGACCGATTTTCGACCCGTACATCCAAGAACTCGCTGGCTCGGCGTGTTGCGTTGAATTCGTCCGGGACCGCTCCGTACCTTCATGTTCAGGCCGAGGTTGACATAACTATAACCCTCTACTTGACCGTGAGGGTTGATGGTTGAGGTTGCCTTTCCGGGCCGGGGAAGAATGTCTACCGAGAGGGCGAGCGTCGTGGCGGCACCGCAGAACTACCTAGCGGTCATCAAGGTCGTCGGCATCGGCGGCGGAGGTGTCAACGCGGTCAACCGGATGATCGAGGTCGGCCTCAAGGGCGTCGAGTTCATCGCGATCAACACCGACGCGCAGGCGCTCCTGATGAGCGATGCCGACGTCAAGCTGGACATCGGGCGGGAGCTGACCCGCGGTCTGGGCGCGGGCGCGCAGCCCGACGTCGGCAACAAGGCGGCCGAGGACCACGCCGAGGACATCGAGGAAGTGCTCAAGGGCGCCGACATGGTCTTCGTCACCGCCGGAGAGGGCGGCGGCACCGGCACCGGCGGCGCGCCCGTCGTCGCACGGATCGCGCGGTCGCTCGGGGCGCTCACCATCGGCGTGGTGACCCGCCCGTTCGCCTTCGAGGGCAAGAAGCGGGCGAGCCAGGCCGAGGAGGGCATCAACGCCCTGCGCGACGAGGTCGACACCCTCATCGTCATTCCCAACGACCGGCTGCTGTCGATCAGCGACCGGCAGGTGAGCGTGCTGGACGCCTTCAAGCAGGCCGACCAGGTGCTGCTCCAGGGTGTTTCCGGCATCACCGACCTGATCACCACCCCCGGCCTGATCAACCTCGACTTCGCCGACGTCAAGAGCGTGATGTCCAACGCCGGCTCGGCCTTGATGGGCATCGGCTCCGCGCGGGGTGAGAACCGCTCCGTCGCCGCGGCCGAGATGGCGATATCCAGTCCGTTGCTCGAGGCTTCCATCGATGGTGCGCACGGCGTCCTGCTGTCCATCGCCGGTGGCTCCGACCTCGGGCTGTTCGAGATCAACGAGGCTGCCCAACTGGTCTCCAGCGCCGCGCACGCGGAGTCCAACATCATCTTCGGTGCGGTCATCGACGACGGTCTCGGCGACGAGGTACGCGTCACCGTCATCGCCGCCGGCTTCGACGGCGGTATGCCTCGCCGCCGCGGCGCGCAGGAGGCGTCCGCCGGCAACGGCTCGAGCCAGGCCGTCCCGCCACCCCCCGCGGGGCGCCGGCCAGGTGAGCTCGGCCGGCCGCAGCAGTCCGCGCCGGCGGGCGGGCAGGCGCCGCAGAGCGCGCCGGCCAGCCCGAACTTCACCGGTGACACCGGCTCCGACCAGCCCGCGTCGGGTCAGTCGGCTTCTGGCCAGTCGTTCCCCCCGGCCGCCCCCTCGTCGGCGCCACCGGCTGCCGCTCCGGTGCAGTCGACCCCGGCACCTCAGTCGCAGCCGGCACAGCCGGCACAGTCGCCGGGCTCCTCGTCGAGCCAGACCGACCTCGCCGCGCAGACCCAGGAGCTTCGTCAGCGACTGCTCGGTGGTGGCAGCCGCCCGGGCGAATCCGGTGCGGGTGGGGCCAACGGCTCCGCTCCGCAGAGCTCCTCGCCTTCGCCGACCTCGACGCCGCGGCCGGCCCGCCGCCCGATCGACGACGACGAACTCGACGTACCCGACTTCCTGAAGTGACCGGGCAGTCGGTTCTTCACGGGCCGGGTGCGAGCGGTTGAGCCCGGCGAGCGACGAGCGCCGGGCTCAGCTCGCCGCCAACCTCGCGGCCGTCCGCGCCCAGATCGAGCGAGCCTGCGAACGCGTTGGCCGGTCGCCGGAGGAGGTGACGCTGATCGCGGTCACCAAGACCTTCCCCGCCGACGACGTACGCCTGCTCGCCGAGCTCGGCGTCCGCGACTTCGGCGAGAACCGCCACCAGGAGGCGCAGGAGAAGGTGGCCGCGGTGGCGGACCCGAGGCTCACCTGGCACTTCGTCGGGCAGCTTCAGGCCAACAAGGCACGTGCGGTGGCGGAGTACGCCTCGGTGGTCCACTCCGTCGACCGGGTGCGGCTGGTCTCCGCACTGCGGCGAGCGGCGGCCGGTCGCGAGCACCCGCTGCGATGCCTGGTGCAGGTCGACCTGGGCGACGTCGCCGAGCCCGGCGGTTCCGGCGGGCGTGGCGGAGTGTCACCGGACCAGGTCGCCGAGGTGGCCGACGCCGTGGCGACGGCGCCCGGCCTGGTCCTCGGCGGAGTGATGGCGGTCGCGCCGCTGGGCGCGCCACCGGGCCAGGCGTTCGCCCGGCTGGCCCGGACCGCCGCCGAGGTACGCGAGAAGTATCCGAAGGCCACCTGGGTCTCCGCCGGAATGAGCGCGGACCTCGAGGACGCCATCGCCCACGGCGCGACACACGTACGGCTTGGGCGCCGGTTACTAGGTGAGCGCGGCTACGACAGGTAGCGTCGACGCCGGACGGGGCTGCATGCTCGGCCCGGCGCAGCTGACAGCAGAAGGCGAGAGGTCACATGGCAGGCGCGATGCGCAAGGTCGCGGTGTACCTCGGTCTCGTAGAAGACCAGGGCCGTTACGAAGAGGACTACGACGGAGCCTACGAAGGCGACTACATCGACGACGGTGACGACCGCGACACCCGGGAGGCTCGGGGCACCCGTCCGGCCGCCCAGTCGCCGGCCGAGACCGAAGAGGACAAGGGCGGCACCGTGGCAGCATTCCCCGACCGACGTCAGGTCCAGGTGGCACCGGAGGTGGAGATGTCACGGATCACGACGCTGCACCCACGCACCTACAACGACGCCCGGCTGATCGGTGAGCACTTCCGCGACGGTACGCCGGTGATCATGAACCTCACCGGGATGGACGACTCCGACGCCAAGCGGCTGGTCGACTTCGCGGCCGGCCTGATCTTCGGGCTGCGGGGGAGCATCGAACGCGTGACGGCGAAGGTGTTCCTGCTCTCCCCGGCCAACGTGAAGGTCCGGGCAGAGGACAAGGAGCGCATGGCCGAGGCGGGCTTCTTCAACCAGAGCTGAGACGCGCCCCGGACCCTCTGGTCGCACGACGCCCCGCGATCTCGGGGATCTGACCGGGCGATCCCCGAGGGTCGGCCCGGCCATGGTGACGAGCCGGCGGGATAGGCTCGAGATCCGGCGGCAAGGCCTCCCCAAGGAGTGTGCGTGCAGATCATCGGCGAGATCCTGTACTCCGTACTATGGATCTTCCTCGTGTTGCTCTTCGTCCGGTTGGTGGTGGACTGGGTGCAGTTCTTCGCTCGGTCGTGGGAGCCGCGCGGGGTCCTGCTCGTCATCCTCGAGGGCGTCTACACCGTCACCGACCCGCCCCTGAAGGCGCTCCGCAAGGTCATCCCGCCTCTTCGGCTGGGTGGTTTCGCCCTGGATCTGTCGTTCCTGCTGCTGATCGTGATCATCTACGTGCTGCAGGCGCTGGTCCTGGCGATCTTCGGTCGCTGACCTCCGGGCGGCTCCGGAGCAGCGTCCGGCGCCGCCCGGCGATGCGTTCGGCGCCGCCCGGCGATGCGTTCGGCCGGGTGACCAGATCATGCCGAACGGGTAGTTTCCGGAGCCCCCTCGGTCTTTGCCACCCAAACCGGGTACGGTTGCTCCGATATCCACGTAAGTCGAGCCCTGCGAGCCTGAGGTGAGGTCATGCCGTTGACACCCGAGGACGTGCGCAACAAGCGCTTCACGCCCGTCCGTTTGCGGGAGGGTTACGACATGGGAGAGGTGGATCAGTTCCTCGACGAAGTCGAGTCCGAACTCGAACGCCTCAACCACGAGAACGAAGACCTTCGGCAGAAGCTCGCCTCCGCGCAGCGTGGCGACGGAGATCGTGGCCGCGACAGCGGGCGTGACAGCGGTTACGGCAAGCCCGAGCAGCCCGAGCCACAGCCCCCCGTCCGGCAGGCGCCGCAGCCGGGGCCCTCCAGCATCGCCGAGGCGTCCAGCGCCGCGGCCCGCCTACTGGAGATCGCGACGCAGAACGCCGACCAGCTCGTGGCGGAGAGCAAGGAGCAGGGCAACCGCATCCTGAGCGACGCCCGGGCGCGGGCCGAGCGGCTGGAGAACGAGGCCCGCGGGCTGGCCAGCAGGCTGGAGTCCGAGGCGCGGTCGAAGTCGGAGCAGCTCGACCGGGACACCGCCGAGCGTCGCACCCAGCTCTTCGGCCAGCTGGAGAAGGAGAAGACCCGGCTGCAGCGTGAGGTCGACGAGCTGCGCACCTACGAGCGGCAGTACCGCAGCCGCCTGAAGGCCTACTTCGAGAGCCAGCTCCGGGTGCTCGCCGGCCAGGGCAACCTGGAGAACGGCCTGGAGTCCGGGTCCGGCAACGGCCCGCGCTCGATCAACTCCCACAAGCCGGCGCTCGCGAGCGGTGGTGACCGGGAGGAGCGCGGGGAGCGGGAGCGTGGTGGACGCGGCGACCGGATGAACTCCGGTGGCGGCACGCCTCGGCTGAACGCCCTCCTCGAGGACGACGACGACTCCTCGCTGTAGCGCACGCACGCATGATCCGAAGGCCCCCGGGATTCCTCCCGGGGGCCTTCGCCGCGTTCCCCGGGCCATCACGCACGGCCAGGCCCGGACTGGTCCGTTCCGTCCGGCTCGACCTCCGGAGCGCATTCGTACGTCCTGTCCGCTCGGTCCGGCCACGACCCGGTTCGTGAAAGGTGATTGCCGTGGCCGGCGGCCGCCGGCTGGCGGGAACACGTGCATACTCGGCGGACGCGTGCACACTGGCAGGATGTGCGGGACGGTCTCGCCGCACGTACGCAGGGTGGAGGTCGACGTGGCGGAGCAGATAGACGACATGAGCGAGGAGACGGTCGTGCCGGCCGGCGGACGGCAGGGTGCGGCCACCACGAAGGCGACGTCGGCGAAGAAGACGGCATCAGCCAAGAAGACGACGTCCGCGACGAAGACCGCATCCGGGAAGAGGGCCGCGCCGGCGAAGAGGGCCGCGCCGGCGAAGAAGGCCGCGCCGGCGAAGAAGGCCCCCTCGGCTAGGAAGGCCCCCTCGGCCAGGAAGGGCCCCTCGGGCGGCAAGGCACCTGCGAAGAAGAGCATCCCGGCCGAGCCGGAGCCCACCACGCCGGAGCCCACCACGCCGGAGCCCACCACGCCGGTGCCGGCCCACCTGGCCGGGCGCGCCGCGCGGCTGGTCGTCCGTCCGGACGAGGAGCCGTGGACACCGGCCGAACTGGACGGCGTCTACCAGGAGCTGACCGGCGACGTCGCCCGCCTGGAGGAGGAGCTGCACTCCGCCGCCGACGACATCGCCGACCTGCTGCGCGACAGCGGGGACGGCGCCGGTGACGACGAGGCCGACACCGGGTCGAAGACCTTCGAACGCGAGCACGAGATCTCGCTCGCCAACAACACCAGGGACATGCTCGCCCAGACCCGCCGGGCGCTGGCCAGAATCGACGACGGCACGTACGGCGTGTGCGAGGGCTGCGGCCAACCCATCGGCAAGGCTCGGTTGCTGGCGTTCCCTCGTGCGACACTGTGCGTGTCATGCAAACAGAGGGAAGAGCGTCGCTGAACGACGCCGACACAGATCGCCGCCTTCGGCGCCGCCAGCTCGGGCTCTTCGCCGCGGTGGCGTGCGCCGTACTGGCCGTCGACGTCGTGACCAAGATCGTCGCCATGTCCCAGCTCGCCGACCGGGAACCCATCCGCCTGGCCGGTGGGTTGCTGACCCTGGTGCTGGTCCGTAACTCCGGAGCCGCCTTCGGCCTGGCCGAGGGCTACACGATCATCCTGTCCCTGGTGGCGCTGGCCGTCGTGGTCGTCGTACTCCGGCTGTCCCGCACGCTCCGGAGCACTCCGTGGGCGATCGCGCTCGGACTTCTGCTGGGTGGGGCGTTCGGCAACCTCTCCGACCGGATCTTCCGGGAGCCGGGTTTCCTGCGCGGCCACGTGGTCGACTTCCTGGCACTGCCGCACTGGCCGGTGTTCAACGTGGCCGACGCCTCGATCTGCACCGCCGCCGCGCTGATCATCGTGCTGGCGATGCGGGGTCGCCGCTGGGACGGCACCGTCGAGGAGTCCGGCCGCCGCCGGCCCGAGTCGCAGAAGCCCGACGGCAGCGCCCGGCAGGCGCACGAGCCACCACGCACCACCGGGACGGCCGTCGACGAGCCGGCGCTGAGGGAGGCGGAGTGAGCGTGACGGCCGCCACCGGAGCGGCGGACCGGCGCGGGCTGCCGGTGCCGGAGGGCCTGGAGGGTGAGCGCCTGGACGCGGCCCTGGGCCGGCTCTTCGGGCTGTCCAGGACCAAGGCCGCCGAACTCGTCGAGAACGGCCTGGTCCGAGTCGACGGCGAGGCGGTGCCCAAGTCGGAGCGGGTGAGTGCGGGCGCCTGGCTGGAGGTCGAGCTTCCCCGCCCGCAGGAGCCGATCGCTCCCGTCCGGGTGGAGGGAATGCGAGTCGTCCACGACGACGCGGACATCGTGGTGGTCGACAAGCCGATCGGCGTGGCGGCGCATCCCAGCCCGGGGTGGCGGGGGCCGACCGTGATCGGTCACCTGGCCGCCGCCGGTTTCCGGATCACCACGTCGGGCGCCGCCGAACGCCAGGGTGTGGTGCACCGGCTCGACGTGGGCACCAGCGGCCTGATGGTGGTGGCGAAGTCCGAACACGCCTACACCGTCCTGAAGCGGGCGTTCAAGGAACGCGAGGTGGAGAAGATCTACCACGCGCTGGTCCAGGGCCATCCGGACCCGAGTCGCGGCACGGTGGACGCGCCGATCGACCGGCACCCCACCCACGACTACAAGTGGGCGGTCGTCGCTCACGGCAAGCCGTCGGTGACCCACTACGAGACGCTGGAGGCGCTGCGGCACGCGTCCCTGCTGGAGGTGCACCTGGAGACCGGGCGTACCCACCAGATCCGGGTGCACATGAGCGCGATCCGGCATCCGTGTGTAGGTGACCTGACCTATGGCGCGGACCCGGTGCTGGCCGGCCGGCTGGGGCTCACCCGGCAGTGGCTGCACGCGGCGAGCCTGGGGTTCGAGCACCCGGGGACGGGGGAGCGGGTGACGTTCGAGTCGCCGTACCCCGACGATCTCGCCCAGGCGCTGGAGCGTGCCCGCGACGACTCCGAACGTTCCAGGTGACGAGACGATCGTCTCGCCATGTTGAACGCCGTACAGCACGCTACGTAGCGTGGACGAGTGCACCGACCCGTGATGGACCAACCGGTCGCCGCGCTGACCGCCCGCCCCCTGCCGGCGTCGCTGCCCGAGGCCCGGGCCGCGATCGACGAGGTGGACGCCGCCCTGGCCGCCCTGCTCGAGTACCGCGCAGGGCTGACCGAGCAGGTCCAGCTCCTCAAGCCGGTCGGCGGAACCGCCGGCCGCGACCCGGACCGGGAGGCGGAGATCGTCGCCGGCATGGCCCGGCGGGCACCCAGGCTGGGCGCGGAGCGCCTCCGCCGGATCATGACCGCGGTGATCGAGGAGTCCCTCGACCTCGCCGAGCGTGGCGCCGCGACCACCCGTTGATCACCATCGGCGGGCTGCCAACGGCCAACCAGCGGCCAGTTCCGCCGCTAGCAAAGGTTGATCACGAACTCGTCGGCGGGGCGCCGTTGCCCTTACGTGCAAGGGCAATAGAGTCGGACTCTCACTTGTTGGCGAAGCGCCGCCGCCCTTCCCCCGGCCGGCGCCCAACGCCTTCGGCGTCGGCGCAGACAGGAGGCGCTTCTCCCTGATGTCGGACTCGTTCGTCCACCTGCACGTCCACACCGAGTACTCCATGCTCGACGGCGCGGCGAAGCTCAAGGACATGTTCGCCGAGGCGCAGCGGCTCCAGATGCCGGCCGTCGCGATCACCGACCACGGCAACCTGCACGGGGCGTACGACTTCTACACGCGGGCGACGGCGGCGGGGATCACGCCGATCATCGGCCTGGAGGCCTATGTCGCCCCGACCTCCCGCTACCACAAGGCGCCGGTCCGCTGGGGCCAGCAGCACCAGAAGGGCGACGACGTCTCCGGTGGCGGCGCGTTCACCCACATGACCATCTGGGCGCGGGACGCGGTCGGCCTGCACAACCTGTTCAAGCTGCAGACCAGGGCGTCGATGGAGGGCTTCTTCCGCAAGCCCCGGATCGACCGCGAACTGCTCGCGGAGTACAGCCAGGGCCTGATGGCCACCACCGGCTGCCCGTCGGGGGAGATCTCCACCCGCATCCGGCTCGGCCAGGAGAAGGAGGCGCTGGACGCCGCGGCCGACTTCGGCGACATCTTCGGCCGGGAGAACTTCTTCGTCGAGTTGATGGACCACGGCATCGACATCGACAAGCGGGCGCGGGCCGGCCTGGAGAAGATCGCGGGCGAGCTCGGCCTGCAGTACGTCGTCACCAACGACTCCCACTACACCTACGAGCACGAGGCGTCCGCACACGCCGCGCTGCTGTGCGTGCAGACCGCGTCCACGCTGGCCGCGCCGACGTTCCAGTTCGAGGGTTCGGGCTACTACCTGAAGTCCGCGGAGGAGATGCGGGCGCTGGACGACTCCGAGGCCTGGCAGGCCGGCTGCCGTACCACCCTCGCGATCGCGGAGCGGGTGGACACGGCGGGGATGTTCGAGTTCAAGAACCTCATGCCGCGGTTCGACATCCCCGAGGGCCACACCGAGGAGTCGTGGCTGCGGGAGGAGACCTGGCGGGGCATGGACCGCCGGTTCACCGAAGGGTACGACGAGACCTACCGCAAGCAGGTGGAGTACGAGCTCGGGATCATCATGCAGATGGGGTTCCCGTCGTACTTCCTGGTCGTCGCGGACTTCATCATGTGGGCGAAGAACAACGGCATCGCGGTGGGCCCGGGCCGTGGTTCGGCTGCGGGCAGCCTGGTGGCGTACGCCCTCGGCATCACCGACGTCGACCCGCTCCGGCACGGCCTGCTGTTCGAGCGGTTCCTCAACCCCGAACGCGTCTCGATGCCCGACATCGACATCGACTTCGACGAGCGTCGGCGGGGCGAGGTGATCCGCTACGTCACCGAGAAGTACGGCGAGGACAAGGTCGCCCAGATCGCCACCTTCGGAACGATCAAGGCGAAGGCCGCGATCAAGGACTCCTCCCGCGTCCTCGGCTATCCGTACGCGCTCGGCGACAAGATCACCAAGGCGATGCCGCCGGCGGTGATGGGCAAGGACATCCCGCTCACCGGGATCTTCGACTCGAGCCACCCCAGGCACAGCGAGGCGGGGGAGGTCCGCGCTCTCTACGAGCAGGACCACGACGTCAAGAAGGTCATCGACACCGCGAAGGGCCTGGAGGGCCTGATCCGCCAGACCGGCGTGCACGCGGCGGGCGTGATCATGTCGGCCGAGCCGCTGGCCGACCACGTGCCGCTGATGAAGCGCGAGGCCGACGGTGCGGTGATCACGCAGTTCGACTACCCGACCTGCGAGACGCTCGGCCTGCTGAAGATGGACTTCCTCGGGCTGCGCAACCTCACCATCATGGACGACGCGGTCCGCAACATCGAGATGAGCCGCGGCGAGCGGATCGACCTGCTCAGGCTCCCGCTGGACGACAAGGCGACGTATGAGCTGCTGAGCCGCGGCGACACGCTCGGCATCTTCCAGATGGACGGCGCCGGGATGCGCTCGCTGCTCCGGTTGATGCGGCCGGACAACTTCGAGGACATCTCCGCGGCCAGCGCGCTCTACCGGCCCGGGCCGATGGGTGCGAACTCCCACACCAACTACGCCCTCCGCAAGAACGGCCAGCAGGAGATCACGCCGATCCATCCCGAGCTGGAGGAGGCCTGCGAGGAGATCCTCGGCCCGACGTACGGCCTGATCGTCTACCAGGAGCAGGTGCAGCGGCTCGCCCAGAAGGTGGCCGGTTACTCCCTCGGCCAGGCCGACCTGCTCCGCAAGGCGATGGGAAAGAAGAAGAAGGAGGTCCTGGACAAGGAGTTCGGGCCCTTCAGCGAGGGCATGCATGCCCGGGGCTACTCCGACGCGGCCGTCAGGACGCTGTGGGACATCCTCGTCCCCTTCTCCGACTACGCGTTCAACAAGGCGCACACCGCCGCGTACGGCCTGGTGTCGTACTGGACCGCCTACCTCAAGGCCAACTACCCGGCCGAGTACATGGCCGCGCTCCTCACGTCGGTCCAGGACGACAAGGACAAGATGGCCATCTACCTGAACGCCTGCCGGCGTTCGGGAATCAAGGTGCTGCCACCCGACGTCAACGAGTCCGCGGCCAACTTCACCCCGGTCGGCACCGACATCCGGTTCGGGCTGACCGCGATCCGCAACGTCGGCGCCAACGTCGTCGAGGCGATCATCGCCGCGCGCGAGGCGAAGGGCAGGTTCGCCGACGCGAGCGACTTCATGGCCAAGGTGCCCGCCACCGTGTGCAACAAGCGGGTGCTGGAGTCGCTGTCCAAGGCGGGCGCGTTCGACTCGCTCGGTCATCGCAGGCGGGCACTGGTGGCCTGGCACGAGGACGCGGTGGAGTACTACATCGACCAGAAGCGTCAGGAGGCGATCGGCCAGGACTCGCTGTTCGGCTTCGGCGGGGACGACCAGGCCGACGTGGCCGCGCTGATGTCGCCCCAGGTGCCCGAGATCGGGGAGTGGGACAAGCAGACCCTGCTCGCGCACGAGCGGGAGATGCTCGGGCTGTACGTCTCCGACCACCCGCTCTTCGGCATCGAGCACGTCCTCACGAACGCCTCCGACTGCACCATCGGCACGCTGCTCGCCGACGAGGACCGCCCCGACGGCTCCATCGTCACCGTCGGCGGGCTGATCACCTCGATCACCCGGAAGATGACCAAGCGGGGCGACGCGTGGGCGATCGTCACTCTCGAGGACCTCGAGGGTGGCATCGACGTGATGTTCTTCCCGTCGACCTACCAGCTGACCGCCCTGCAGCTCACCGAGGACGCCGTGGTGGTGGTGAAGGGCCGGCTGGACCGGCGTGACGACGTGCCCCAGCTGATCGCGATGGAGCTCTCCGTACCCGACATCAGCAGCGACCAGCAGACCGGGCCGTTCGCGATCTCCCTGGCCCGCGAGCGGTGCACGCCGCCGGTGGTCGACCGGCTCAAGGAGATCTTCTCCACCCATCCGGGGATGACCCAGATCCACCTGCACCTGAGGTCGGAGACCAAGACGATGGTGATGAGGCTGGAGGACCGCTGGCGGGTCACGCCGTCGACGGCGCTGATGGGTGACCTCAAGGCACTGCTCGGGCCGGGGTGTGTCCGTTCCTGAGAACGCCGGTACGCCGGGGAGCCGAGTCCCGACCAGGCACCGGGGGAGCGTGCGTAGGATCTGGGGCGGTGAGCACCACGTACCCGGCTGACGCGACTCCTCCCGGCCCTCGGACTCCGCCCGACCGGGCGCCCGGTGCCGCGCGGGCGTTCTGGGTGATCGCCGTCGTGCTGGTCGCGGCGGGAGCGATCGCCGGGCTGGTGTGGGCGTGGACCGCCCCGTCGCCGCACGTGGCGATGACCATGACCGAGCTAGGCCCCTTCCCGAACGACGAGGAGCAGGCCGCCCGCCTAGTCTCGATGGACGGTTGGTACGCCGCGCTCGGCGCCGGCACCTCCCTGGTCCTCGGTACGGTGCTGGCCACGCTGTTCCTGCGGCACGGCCTGGTCACGGTGGCCGGGCTCCTGGTGGGCAGCGTGCTTGCGGCGGTGGCCGCGGTCGTCGTCGGCAGCCTGGTGGCCAACGGCTCGCTGATCTGGTCCTGGGATCCGCACGCCTCGCCGGGCACCGCGCTGTCGGCACCCCTCACGTTGCACGCGTACGGCGTGCTCGTGAGCTGGCCGCTGGCCGCGCTGGCACCCGTCATCCCGCTTGTCTGGCTGGGCTCTGGCCGGGACGGCGAACCCTCCCGGGTTATCCACAGCCAGCGCGACCGGAGCCGGACCCCCGAGGCGCCGATGCGCTAGTTTTGCGTCCGAATCGGCCACTTAGTTCGGCCGATTTCGTGTCTGCAAAGCTCAGCCAAGGTTTCGCGGCCTCGGTTCCGCGACCTCGGTTCCGTCACCTCCGGGGGTGCCCTCATGTCCGACGACCGCACGCCACCTCGCGATCCCGACCGTCCGGGCCCGCCCGGCGCAGGCGGGGCATCGCCTCAGTGGCGACCGGGCGGCCGACCACCGGCGCCGCAACAGGGCCCGCATGGGCAGCAGCCGCCGCGTGGTCCGCAGCCGGGGCAGCACGGGCCGCGGCCGGGGCAGTACGGTCCGCAGTCCCCGTACGGCCAGCAGCCTTCGCGGGCACCCCAGCCCGGTCCGGGCGGACCGGCCCGGCAGGCCCCGTACGCCCAGCAGGCCGGGGCCGCCGGAGCTGCCGGTGGGTACGCCGCCGGCGGACAGGGCGGTGGTCAGGATGGCGGTGGCCAGGATGGCGGCGGTCCGGGTGGCCCGGGTGGTGCCGGTGGTGCTGGTGGCCCGGGTGGTCCCGAGGTGATCGAGCACGAACGTCGTGGTGGCGCCGGCCGCCGCTGGCTGGTCGCCGCGCTGGCGGCGGTCCTCGTTCTCGCGGTCGGCGGCGGCGCGTGGGCGTTCTCCCGGATCAGCGGCGGCGGGACGCAGCCGGAGGAGGTGCTGCCGGCCAACGCGGTCGCCTACTTCCGGGTCGACCTCGACCCGTCGGTGCAGCAGAAGGCCGCGATCTTCAACGTCGTCCGCAAGTTCCCCGACGCGCGCAAGCGAGTCGGCGAGGGCGACGACCTCCGCAAGGCGCTGTTCGAGGCGATCAAGAAGGACGACCCGAAGCTGCGGGACGTCGACTACGCCAAGGACGTCGAGCCCTGGCTCGGTGACCGGGCCGGCGTGGCGGTGCTGCCCGGCGCCGATGGCAAGGAAACCGAGACGGTCGCCGCCGTCCAGATCAAGGACGAGGACAAGGCCAGAGTCGGTATCAAGAAGCTCTCCGGAGGCGACGACAAGAGCGGCTACGCCTTCGTCGACGACTACATGCTGATGGCCGACTCCCAGTCGCGCGCCGACGCACTGGCCTCCTCGGTGAAGGACAACCCGCTGTCGTCCAACGAGACGTTCAAGGGTGACGTCGGAGAGGTCGACGAGGGCGTCATGTCGTTCTGGGCCGACCTGCCCAAGCTGAGCCGGCTGTCCGGCGACCGGACCGCACAGCTGCCCACGATGTCGGCGCAGGGCCGCCTGGTCGGTGGCCTGAGCTTCACCAGCGACTCCGTTCAGCTGGTGGCCAAGACCCGTGGTGCGAAGCTTCCTTCCCTGCAGGGAACCGGCATCAAGCTGGGTGAGCTGCCTTCCACCACCGTCGCGGCGTTGTCGGTGTCCGGCGCGGGCCCCGCGCTGGAGAAGAACTGGCCCGACCTTCGCAGGACCCTGGAGGCCAGCGGCCGGGCCGCGCAGCTGGACTCCTTCGTCCAGGCGGCGCAGAGCCAGTTCGGGATCCGGATTCCGGCCGACCTGAACACCCTGCTGGGCAAGGAGTTCACCGTTGCCATGGACGAGCGTGGCATGGAGCGCCTGACCGCGCAGGGGTCGGCGGGCCAGGACGGCTCGCAGCAGCTTCCGCTGGTCGGCTTCAGGTCCACCACCGACGTCGCCAAGGCCAGGCAGCTGCTGCCGAAGATCGACCAGCTGCTCGGCGCGACCGGCGCCGGAGTCCAGTTGGAGAAGGCCACCGGTTCGGACCAGGTCGCCCTCGCCACCAGCCAGGCGTACGCCGACGAGCTCGTCAAGGGCGGCGACCTCGGCAGGGACGACACCTTCACCAAGGCCGTGGAGGGCGCGGACAAGGCCCAGTTCGGTGCGTTCGTCGACCTGAACAAGCTGGAGAAGCTCTACCTCCCCAGCATGCCGGCGAAGGACCAGGCCAACCTCAAGGTGCTGAAGGCGGTCGGCATGTCCGGCAGCACTGCCGCTGACGGCGGCACCTTCACCCTCCGGGTGCTGGTCGACTGAGTTCTGCACGTACGGACCTTTCGGCACGTACACGGAAGTCCTGCACCTACGTTGGACCCGCGGGCCGCAGCGCCCGCGGGTCCCTGCTCGTTCTCGGTTTGGGGGTTCGCGTCCGGCCGCGGATCAGTTGGCGATCTGCGCCGTGGTGGCGGCGCACTGCTCCACCAGATCGGCGGGTGCGAGCTCGACCTGCAGCCCGCGCCGGCCCGCGGAGACGTACACGGTCGGGTGGTCCTTCGCGCTGGTGTCGACGACGGTGCGCAGCCGGCGACGCTGGCCGAGCGGGCTGATCCCGCCGACCACGTAGCCGGTGGCCTTCTCCGCCACCGCCGGCTCGGCCAGCTGCGCGCGCTTGCCGCCGAGCGCGGCGGCGAACGCCTTGAGGTCCAGCGACGCGCTCACCGGCACCACCGCCACGGCGAGTTCGTCGTCGACCTGGGCGAGCAGCGTCTTGAACAGCCGTTCGGGTGGGACGCCGAGCGCCTCGGCGGCTTCCAGCCCGTAGTGCGGTCGTTCCTTCCCGGCCTTCCCGGCCTTGCCGGGCCGCCCGGCAAGGCCACCCTCGGTGTGCTCGTGGTCGTACGGGTGGAGGGTGTGCGCCACGCCGGCCCGCTGCAGCGCCACCACCGCGGGCGTTCCCTGGGAGGTCTTCTTCTTCGCCACGGCTCCCACCCTCGCAGACGGTTGGTGGGCGCCCCAGGGCCGACGTGCCGCGGATCCACCGAGGGCCCCGGCGTCCTGATCTACGCCGGAGCCGAAGCCCCTGCCGGCAGCAGGGCGGCCAGCCGGTCCAGCCGGTGGAGCACCTGCGCGGGCTCGTCCGCGGGCAGGAAGAACAGCACCCGCTGTACTCCCAGGTCGGCGAACTCCGCCAGCTCGGCCGGGTCCTCCCCGAACGTGGTCGCGGTGACCGTCGGCTCGGGACGGCCTGCGGCGGCCGCGAGCTCGCGCAGCGTTCGCAGCCCCGGGGCGGGGTCGTCCGGGCTCGCCCCGAACGGCGCGAGCCAGCCATCGGCGTGGTCGACCACCCGGCCCAGCGTGGTCGGTCCCCACCCGCCGAGCAGGATCGGCGGGTGAGGTCGCTGAACCGGCTTCGGCCAGGAGAAGATCGGGTCGAAGTCCACGAACTCGCCGTGGAACTCCGCCTGCTCCCGCGTCCAGATCTCCCGGATGGAGAGCAGGCGCTCACGGAGCAGCCGGACGCGGGTCCGCGGGTCGGTGCCGTGGTTGCGCATCTCCTCGCGGTTCCAGCCCGCGCCGGCGCCGAACTCGATCCGGCCGCCGGACAGGTGGTCGAGAGTGGCGAACTGCTTGGCCAGCACGATCGGGTCGTGCTGCGCGACCAGGCTCACCGCCGTACCCAACCGTAGGGAGGTGGTGACGGCCGCGGCGGTGGCCAGGGTGGAAACGGGGTCCAGGACGCGGTAGTAGTCGCGGGGGAGCTCGCCGCCGCCTTCGTACGGCGTCTCCCGCGAGGCGGGGAGGTGAGTGTGTTCGGGGACGAAGAGCGACTCGAACCCGCGCTCCTCGACCGCCCGCGCCAGGCCGGCCGGGTCGAGCGTCTCGTCCGTCATGGAGATGAATGTCCCGATCTTCATGCTCCGACGCTAAAGCCCGACATCAGTGTCAGAGTCAATCCCGCGGCGGGCCCGGACCAAGCCCGGGGCGGGTCCGGAGTCAGGTGGCGAGCCGATCACCCTTCGCCGCAGGCGACAGAACCCACACCCTAGACTCGGTGAGGTGATCCGTCGCATCGATCTGCGCGGCCGCGCCGCAAACAGCGCCGCCCTCGACTACAGCGCTCTCGTCCCGCGTGCTCCGTTCGACGTGGAGGCGGCCGTGGAGGCCGTCCGGCCGACGCTCGCCGACGTGCGCCATCGTGGGGTCGACGCGCTGCGCGACTACGCCGCGCGATGGGACGACGTGGAGCTCACCGACATCCGGGTGCCGAAGTCCGCCCTGGAGCAGGCCCTGCGCGAACTCGACCCCGACGTACGAGCGGCGTTCGAGGAGTCCATCCGCCGGCTCCGCGCGGTCAGCGAGGCCGAGCTGGAGCGCGACACCGAGGTCCGGGTCGTTCCCGGTGGCACCGTGACCCAGCGGCTGGTTCCGTTCCGCCGGGTCGGCGTCTACATCCCGGGCGGGGTCGCTCCGCTGGCGTCCAGCGTGGTGATGAACGTCGTGCCCGCCCAGGTCGCCGGTGTGGAGTCGGTGGCTCTGGCGTCCTCGCCGCAGAAGGAGTACGGCGGGCTGCCGCACCCGACGGTGCTGGCGGTGGCCGAGCTGCTCGGCGTGGACGAGGTCTACGCCGCCGGTGGTGTGGCCGCGGTCGCGATGTTCGCCTACGGCGTGCCGGCCGGCGTCGGCGCCGACGACAGCCGGCTGCTGTGCCGGCCGGTCGACTTCGTGGCCGGCCCGGGCCGGATCACCACCACGGCCGCCAAGCGCCTGGTCAAGGGAACGGTTGGCATCGACTCCGAGGCCGGACCGACCGAGATCGCGATCCTGGCCGACGACTCCGCCGACCCCGCCTACGTCGCGGCCGACCTGATCAGCCAGGCCGAGCACGACACGGTGGCCGCCAGCGTCCTGGTCACCCCGAGCGAGGATCTCGCCGCGGCGGTGGAGGGCGAGCTCGCTCACCAGGTCCCGGCGACCAAGCACGTCCAGCGCATCACCGAGGCACTGAGCGGTGAGCAGTCCGGCATCGTGCTGGTCGACGACCTGAAGCAGGGGCTCGCGGTCGTCGACGCCTACGCCGCCGAGCACCTGGAGATCCACACCGAGAACGCCCGGGAGCTGGCCGGCCGGGTACGCAACGCCGGCGCGATCTTCGTCGGGCCCTGGTCGCCGGTCTCCTTGGGTGACTACTGCGCCGGGTCCAACCACGTGCTCCCGACCGGCGGCTGCGCCTGCCACTCCTCCGGGCTGTCGGTGCGCAGCTACCTCAAGGCGGTGCACGTCGTCGACTACGACCAGGCCGCGCTGCGCGAGGTGGCCGGCCATGTCACCGCCCTCGCCGAGGCGGAGGATCTTCCCGCGCACGGGCAGGCCGTCCGGGCACGGTTCGGATCCGCAGCCGACGGGTATGCCTGATGGCCCGCCGCCCCACCGGCGAGCGCACTGCGGCCCACCTCGACGAATCGAGCCAGTCATGACCAGACCGGTACACCCCGGGCGGCCGGACGATCCGGCAACCCTGGACCAGGATCTTCGCGATCTCGCACTGGCGGCCGCGAACGCCGGATCGCACGCGATCCTGCGTGAGCTGCGCGGCGGCGAGCTGCGGATCGACACCAAGGCACACGCAGCCGACTTCGTGACCACGGCCGACAAGGCAGCCGAGAGCGCGATTCTGCGGCTGGTCAGCGCCGCCCGTCCCCGCGACGCGGTGCTGGCCGAGGAGTCCGGCGTGCACGACGGCGACAGCGGAGTGCGCTGGCTGGTCGACCCGCTGGACGGGACGATGAACTTCGTCCACCGCCGCCGCGACTACGCCGTGTCGGTGGGAGTCGAACGCGACGGCCGGATCGTGGCCGGCGCGGTCGTCCGGCCCGCCGACGGCGACTGGGCGGCGGCTGGCGGCGCGGAGGTGTTCGGCCGGGACGGCACGCCCCGGGTGTCCTCGGCGGTCGAGCTGTCCGACTCCCTGGTCGGGATCGGGCTGCCGAGCGTGCTGGACCACCGCACCCGGGTGCACGCGTTCCTCGGCGAGCTGATGCACCAGGCCCGCGACTACCGGCGTACCGGCTCCTCGGCCTGCGAGCTGTTGTCGGTGGCGCTCGGAGCGCAGGAGGGCTACCTCGGCTTCGGCGTCAACATCTGGGACGTCGCGGCCGGCATCGCGCTGGTCGACGCCGCGGGCGGCTCCAGCGAGTGGGTCACCACGTCGAGTGGGCTGGAGGTCCTGGTCGCCGGTACGCCTGAGGTCACCAAGACCCTGGTCGGCATGGTGAAGGTGATCTGAGTGGGGCAGACCCTCGCCGACCTGCCGCTGCGTGACGACCTGCGTGAGGAGGAGCCCTACGGCGCTCCGCAGCTCGACGTACCGGTGATCCTCAACGTCAACGAGAACCCCTACCCGCCGGACGAGGACGTCGTGGCCGACATCGCCTCCTCGGTCGCGGCGGCCGCGCGTACTCTCAACCGCTACCCCGACCGTGAGGCGCTGGGGCTGCGCACCGACCTCGCGGCCTACCTCGGCCACGACCTGACGCCTGCACAGGTGTGGGCGGCGAACGGCTCCAACGAGGTGATGCTGCAGATCCTGCAGGCCTTCGGCGGGCCCGGCCGCACGGCGCTGTCGTTCGCACCGACGTACTCCATGTATCCCGAGTACGCCCGCGACGCCTGCACCACCTGGGTGACCGGGCGCCGGGCGGAGGACTTCACCGTCGACCCCGAGCACGCGCTCGCCCAGATCGAGCAGCACCGGCCCGCGGTGATCCTGCTCGCCTCGCCGAACAACCCGACCGGCACCGCGCTGCCCCTCGAGGTGGTCGAGCGCATCTGTGCGGCCGCGCCGGGGATGGTGGTGGTCGACGAGGCGTACGGCGAGTTCCGCCGCGACGGCACGCCGAGCGCGCTGAGCCTGCTGCCCGCCCACCCGCGGCTGATCGTGACCCGCACCATGTCGAAGGCGTTCGCATTCGCCGGCGGCCGCCTCGGCTACCTCGCGGCAGACCCGGCGGTGGTGGACGCGCTGCGGATCGTGCGGCTGCCGTACCACCTGTCGGCGGTGACCCAGGCGGTGGCGCGGGCGGCACTGCGCAACGCCGGCTCCCTGCTCGCCCGCGTGCAGGAGCTGCGGGCCCGGCGCGACGAGACCGTCGGGTGGCTGCGCGGACAGGGATACCGGGTCGCCGACTCCGACGCCAACTTCGTGCTGTTCGGTACGTTCGCGGACCGGCACGCGGTCTGGCAGGGCCTGCTGGACCGCGGCGTACTCATCCGGGAGACCGGGCCGGACGGCTGGCTGCGGGTGTCGATCGGGACCGAGCAGGAGATGGCGGCCTTCCGGGCCGCCCTGCAGGAGGTGACGGCGTGACCGAACCTGCGCGCACCGCGCGGATCGAACGCGAGACCAAGGAGAGCAAGGTCGTCGTCGAGCTCGACCTCGACGGCCGCGGCCGGGTCGACGTGTCGACCGGGGTGCCGTTCTACGACCACATGCTCGACCAGTTGGGCCGGCACGGCCTGTTCGACCTCACCGTCCGGGCGCAAGGTGACGTTGACATCGACGTGCACCACACCGTCGAGGACACCGCGATCGTGCTGGGACAGGCGTTCCGGCAGGCACTCGGGGACAAGCGCGGCATCCGCAGGTTCGCCGACGCGACGGTACCGCTGGACGAGTCGCTGGTGCACGTCGTGGTCGACGTGGCCGGGCGGCCGTACTGCGTGCACACCGGCGAACCGGAGGGCCAGGCGTACGCGATGATCGGCGGCCACTTCACCGGCTCGCTGACCCGGCACGTCCTGGAGACGCTGGCCTTCCACGCCGCGATCTGCCTGCACGTGCGGGTGCTCGCCGGCCGCGACCCGCACCACATCGTCGAGGCGCAGTTCAAGGCGCTGGCCCGGGCGCTGCGCGACGCGGTGGCGCTGGACCCGCGCGAGGGCGGCGTGCCGAGTACGAAGGGTGCTCTGTAGTGGAGGGGGCGCTGTAGTGGAGTACGTCTACTTCGCGTTCGCAGGCCTGCTGGTCGGCGGCATGATCGCCAGCCGGCAGCAGAAGCGCTCGATCTGGCTGACGGTGGCCCTCGGTGTGCTCGCCGGGGTGTTCCTGTGGGCGGGGCTGCGGGAGTCGACACCGTGAGCACGGCCAGGCCCTCCGTCGTGGTGCTCGACTACGGATCGGGCAACCTGCGCTCGGCCCAGCGGGCTCTGGACCGCGCGGGCGCGGCGGTGGAGGTGACCGCCGACTTCGACGCCGCCTGCGAGGCGGACGGCCTGGTGGTGCCCGGCGTCGGCGCCTACGAAGCCTGCATGCAGGGCCTGCGCGCGGTGCGGGGCGACCAGGTGATCGGCCGGCGGCTGGCCGGCGGCCGCCCGGTACTCGGCATCTGTGTCGGCATGCAGATCCTGTTCGAGCGCGGGGTCGAGCACGGCGTGGAGACCGAGGGGTGCGGCGAGTGGCCGGGCACGGTCGAACGGCTGAAGGCCCCGATCGTGCCGCACATGGGCTGGAACATCGTGGAGGTTCCGGACGAGTCGACGCTGTTCGCCGGGATCGCCGGCGAGCGGTTCTACTTCGTCCACTCCTACGCGGTGCGCGAGTGGGAGCTGCACGCCACCGGGAAGTTCCGGCAGCCGACCGTGACGTGGACGCCGTACGACGGTGACCGGTTCGTCTCGGCGGTGGAGAACGGCCCGCTCGCCGCAACGCAGTTCCACCCGGAGAAGTCCGGTGACGCCGGCGCCGCGCTGCTCGCCAACTGGATCGGCGCGCTGCGCTGAGGTTCGGGCCTGCCTCGGTCCGCTCGCGCTGACCTCGCCCGCCACGCGTCACCGGGCCGCCGGTAGCCTCGGCGCCCATGAGCCTCGCGTTGCTTCCCGCGGTCGATGTCGTCGACGGCCAGGCCGTCCAGTTGGTGCAGGGCCGGGCCGGTACGGGCGGCCAGTACGGCAGCCCGCTGGAGGCCGCCATGGCCTGGCAGCGCGCCGGTGCGCAGTGGGTGCACCTGGTCGACCTGGACGCGGCGTTCGGCCGGGGTGACAACCGCGCGGTGCTCGCCGACATCATCGGCCGGCTGGACGTGCAGGTGGAGCTGTCCGGCGGGCTGCGCGACGACGACGCGCTCTCCTGGGCGATGAGCACCGGCTGCACCCGGGTCAACCTCGGCACGGCGGCGCTGGAGAACCCGCAGTGGTGTGCCCGCGCCATCGCCGAGTACGGCGACCGGGTGGCGGTCGGGCTGGACGTACGCGGCCGCACCCTCGCCGCCCGCGGTTGGACCAGGGAGGGCGGCGACCTGTTCGAGACCCTCGCCAGGCTGGACGCCGAGGGCTGCGCGCGTTACGTCGTCACCGACGTCAACAAGGACGGCATGCTGCAGGGCCCGAACGTCGACCTGCTGCGCGACGTGTGCGCCGCGACGGACCGGCCGGTGGTCGCCTCCGGCGGGGTGTCCAGCCTGGACGACCTGCGCGCGATCGCGGCCCTCACCCCGCTGGGCGTGGAGGGCGCAATCGTCGGTACGGCGTTGTACGCGGGCGCGTTCACCCTGGAGGAAGCACTCGCCGCGGTCGGTTGACCGTGCGGGGTGAGGGACCCACGCCGCCAGGTGCTGGCGGTCGCGACTTCCGGACGGGCTGGGCCGGTGCGCGCGGACGTGCGGATAAGGTGTTGCGAAACCAGCCCGGGTGACCCGCTGGACCTGTCATCACCATGTCGACGGAGGGGAACAGTTGAGGCTCAGGGAGCGACTCGACGGGAAGCGGATGCTTCTCACCGGCGTCACCGGCTTCGTCGGCGAGGCACTGCTGCACCGCATCCTCCGCGACCTCCCCGGGACGCACGTGGTGGCGCTGGTCCGGCCGAAGGGTTCGCTCACCGGGCGGGCGCGGATGGAGCAGCTGCTCAACAAGCCGATTTTCGAGCAGGCCCGGTCCCGGTACGCCGGTGACACCGCCGCACTGCTCGACGCCCGGGTGAGTGTGCTCGAAGGCGACCTGTCCGACGTTCCGGAGTTGCCCGGCGATCTCGACGTGGTGATCCACTGCGCCGGCGACGTGTCGTTCGACCCGCCGATCCACCAGGCGTTCCAGACCAACGTGCTCGGCACCGAGATGCTGCTGCGCCGCATCCTCGACAGCGGCAGCCGGGCCCACTACCTTCACGTGTCCACGGCGTACGTCTCAGGCCGCCGCCGTGGCGCGATTCCGGAGGGGCCGGTCGACCACACCGCCGACTGGCGCACCGAGGCCCGCTGGGGCCAGGCCATGCGCGACCGGATCGAGGAGACCTCGCGGGCGCCCGGCGTCCTGTCCAAGCTGCGCCGGGAGGCCGAGCGGGAGCACCGCCGGGCCGGGCCGATCACCTCCGCCCAGGACACCGAGCGGCGCCGCAAGGAGTGGGTCGACACCAAGCTGGTCGAGGCCGGCGGGGAGCGGGCACGATCCCTCGGCTGGACCGACGTCTACACCTTCACCAAGGCCCTGGGCGAACGCGTCGTGGAGGAGATCGGCGCACCGCTGCCGGTCACGATCCTGCGGCCGAGCATCATCGAGAGCGCACTCGAGACTCCCCACCCGGGGTGGATCGAGGGCTTCAAGATGGCCGAGCCGCTGATCCTGGCCTACGGCCGGGGTGAGCTGCCGGAGTTCCCGGCGAGCCCGGACTCCCAGTGCGACATCGTGCCGGTCGACCACGTGGTCAACGCCACCCTGGCCGCGGCGGCGGAGCGGCCGGAGCCGGGCAGTCCGGCGTACTTCCAGGTGACGTCCGGCCTGCGCAACCCGCTCACGTTCGCGATGGTTTTCGAGCTCGTCCACGAGTACTTCGACGCGCACCCGTTCGACATGAGCGAACGCGGCGCGGTCCGCCTGCCCACGTGGCGGTTCCCCGGTGGCGAACAGGTCGAGCGCACCCTCGCGCTCGGCGAACGCGCACACAAGGCAGCCGACTTCCTCGTCACCCACGCACCGCGCGGCGAACGCGTCCGCAGGTTCGCCCGCGACCTGGACCAGCAGCGCCGCCGGCTGGACTTCCTGCGCCGCTACCACGACCTCTACCGCCCCTACCTCGAGACCGAGCTGGTCTTCACCGACGACCGGACCGTCGCGCTCTACAACGGCCTCGACCTGGAGGACCAGCGGGACTTCTCCTTCGACATCACGAGCTTCGACTGGCACCACTACTTCGTCGAGGTGCACTGCCCGGCGGTGACCGAGGCGATGCGCAAGTACGACGTGATCCGCCGCCGGCGCGGCCGCTCCACCCCCGCGGTGGCGCCGCAGCTGCCGGCCGGTGAGGACATCGTGGCGGCGTTCGACATGGACGGCACGCTGCTGTCGTCCAACGTCGTGGAGACCTACCTCTGGCTGCGGATGCCCGAGCTGGACCGGCAGGGGAAGGCCCGCGAGCTCGGCGCGCTGGTCCGCCGGCTGCCCGGCTTCCTGAACGCCGAACGCAAGGACCGCGGCCGGTTCCTGCGCTCGGTCTACCGCCGCTACGCCGGCGCCGACCTCGCCGAGCTGGAACACATCGTCGACGAGGTGCTGTCCCAGCACGTGCTCGAACGCGTGTCCGCGGCCGCCCTGCGCCGGGTGCGCGCGCACCAGGCGGCCGGCCACCGCACCGTGCTCATCACCGGTGCCATCCGTCCGCTGACCCGTCCGCTGGAGCCGCTGTTCGACGAGATCGTGGCGGCCGACCTGGCCGTCGACGACCGCGGCCGGTGCACCGGGTTCCTGTCCGGCCCGCCGCTGGTCGGCGAGGCGCGGGCGGCCTGGCTGAAGCGGTACGCCACCCAGCGCGACCTCGACCTGTCGAAGTCGTACGCCTACGCCGACAGCCACTCCGACCTGCCGATGCTGCGCGTGGTCGGCCGCCCGGTGGCGGTCAGCCCCGACGTCCACCTGTGGCGGGAGGCCCGCAAGGGCCGCTGGCCGGTGGAGGAGTGGAAGACCTCGAGTTCGGTGTCCCGACTGGCCCTGCCCGGCGCGACCTCCGGGAGCAGCTCATGATGCTGGCGTTGGAGATGTACCGCTCGCTGCCCCGCTACATCGCGGCCCGGGCGGTGGGTGGCCGCGTTCCGGGCATCCTCACCGGCCCGGCCGCGCCGGTGCGACTCGTCAACCGCGAGGAGCCGCGCACCGCGGCCGCCGGCTGGGCCCGGGTCAAGCCGATCCTGTCCGGCATCTGCGGCTCCGACCTCGGCGCGCTGTTCGGGCAGACCAGCCTGTACTTCTCCGCCCTGGTGTCGATGCCGTTCGTGCCCGGCCACGAGGTGGTCGGCGAGCTGGTCGACGACTGCGAGGACCTGCCCGCCGGAACCCGCGTCGTGCTCGATCCGGTGCTGGCCTGCGCGGCCCGCGGGGTCGAGCGCTGCCAGTCCTGTGCGAGCGGGCAGACCAACCGCTGCGACCGGGTCACCGTCGGGCACGTCTCGCCGGGCCTGCAGACCGGCTACTGCGCCGACACCGGCGGCGGCTGGGGCGGGCAGCTGGTCGCTCACCGCAGCCAGCTGCACGTCGTACCCGAAGGGCTGTCCGACGAGCGTGCCGTGCTGGTCGAGCCGCTGGCCTGCGCGGTGCACACCGCGATGCGGGCCCAGGTGCCCGACGGCGGGTCGGTGCTGGTGTCCGGCGCCGGCGCGGTCGGGTTGTTCGCGACGCTGGCGCTGCGCGAGCTGACTCCGGCCGGCCGGATCAGCGTGGTCGCCAAGCACGCCCGCCAGCGCGAGCTGGCCAGGGCGTTCGGTGCGACCGACGTGCTGGCGCCCGACGAGGTGCCGGCCCGGGTTCGGCGGGCGACCCAGGCGTTCCGGCTGTCCCCTGACCGCAGCGGTGAGTTCCTGCTCGGCGGTGTGGACGTCGCGATCGACGCCGTGGGCAGCAAGGACTCCCTCAGTACGACTCTCCGGGTCACCCGGGCCGGCGGCCGGGTGGTGCTGTCGGGCATGCCGGCGGCCGGAGCGGACCTGTCGCCGGTGTGGTTCCGGGAGCTGGAGGTCGTGGGCACCTACGCCACCCAGGGCCGTGAAGCCTTCGCCCGGGCATTCGACCTGGCCGCGAGTGCGCCGCTGGACGGCGTGGTCGGCGGCCGTTACCCCCTCTACCGTTGGCGGGAGGCGCTCGACCATGCCCACTCGGCCGGGCGGCTGGGGACCGTCAAGGTGGCGTTCGACCTAAGGAGCAGCAGGTGAGCCGACCAGGATTCGTACTCGAGGTCGACGACCGTACGCCACCCCTCATCGTCCACGAGGGCGAGGGGTTCCGGCTGGAGAAGTTCCCGCTCGGCACCCGGGTGGTCTACTCCCCGGAGTCGCTGCCGGCGTTGCGTGACGTCGACGGCGCGATCAGGCACGCCCTGGAGGAGCCGGAGAACTCCGAGCCGCTGCGGGCCCTGCTGCGGCCAGGCATGAAACTCACCATCGCCTTCGACGACGTGTCGCTGCCGCTGCCCCCGATGAAGCGCCCGGACATCCGGCAGCGCGTCATCGAGCAGGTGCTGACGATGGCCGCCGAGGCCGGTGTGGACGACGTACAGATCATCGCGGCGCTGGCCCTGCACCGGCGGATGACGCCGAGCGAGCTCCAGCACGCCCTCGGCGAGCGGGTCTACCGCTCGTTCGCGCCGGACGGACTGCTCTACAACCACGACGCCGAGGACCCCGACAACCTCGAGTTCATCGGCACCACCGACCAGGGCGAAGAGGTCGAGATCAACAAGCGGGCGGCGCAGTCCGACCTGCTGGTGTACGTCAACATCAACATCGTGCCGATGGACGGCGGGCACAAGTCGGTGCCGATCGGTCTGGCGTCCTACCGCTCGCTGCGCCACCACCACAACAGCCGCACCATGGTCCACTCGCGGTCGTTCATGGACCACAAGAAGTCGGCCATGCACCACTCCGCCTGGCGGATGGGCCGGCTGCTGAAGGACCACCTGAAGATCTTCACCATCGAGACCACGCTCAACAACGACGTGTTCCCCGCGCCGTACGAGTTCCTGAACAAGCGCGAGTGGGAGTGGAACGTCCGCGACCAGGCCACCATGCTGGCCGCCAAGCGCGGGTTGGCAGTGGCCCCGTCGAAGCTGAAGCGGAAGATCTTCCAGGGCATTCAGGCGCCCTACGGCATCACCGGCGTGCACGCGGGCGAGACCGAGGCGGTGCACGAGAAGACTCTCGAGAACGTCTACCGCCAGCAGGCGGTGGAGGTGCAGGGCCAGTCCGACGTCCTCATCATGGGCGTGCCCTACCTCTGCCCGTACAACGTCAACGCCGTGATGAACCCCATCCTCGCCACCTGCATGGGGCTGGGCTACTTCTTCAACTCCTACCGCAACAAGCCGGTGGTCCGGCCGGGCGGCGCGGTCATCCTCTACCACCCGGTGCCGTACGAGTTCAGCCAGCTGCACCACCCGAGCTACGTCGACTTCTTCGAGGAGGTGCTGGCGGAGTCGACCGACCCGGCGACCATCGAGCAGCGCTTCGAGAAGCAGTACGCCACCGACCCGTGGTACATCCACCTCTACCGCACGTCGTACGCCTACCACGGCGTGCACCCGTTCTACATGTGGTACTGGGCGGCGCACGCGATGGACCACGTGGGCGACGTCGTGTGGGTGGGTGCGGACCGCCGCGCGGTGGAGCGGATGGGCTTCCGGGCCGCGTCCACACTTGCCGACGCGCTGGAGATGGTGAGCGGCACGGTCGGGCGTTCGCCGTCGATCACCTACACCCACAACCCGCCGCACCTGATCTCGGACGTGCGGTGAGCCTGACATGAGCGAGAAGAACCCCGTGCGCTTCGTCAGGGAGACCGCGCAGGACGTGCGGACGGTGGCGCGTGGCTGGCGGTGGGGCCGGCGGCCGCTGGTGCCGTTGTCGGCCCAGCCCTTCCAGCCGCCCAAGCAGCCCTCGGTGTTCCCGACGGCCTGGGCTCGTACGCCAACCGCCAACGCCGTGCGCGACGTCGTGCAGAGGTTCGGGTTGCACCCGTTGCTGAACTCCACCATCACGCCGCAGACGGCCGGGCTGGACGTCCTCACCACCCTGAAGCCGCCGGTGCTGTTCGTGGCCAACCACACCTCGCACCTGGACACCCCGCTGATCCTGTGCTCGCTGCCGGACGAGTGGCGCCGCCGCACCGCCGTGGCGGCCGCCGCCGACTACTTCTTCGACACCTGGTGGCGCGCCAGCGGCTCGGCGATGGTGTTCAACACCTTCCCGATCGAACGCCGCGGCGGCACCCTGTCGACCACGCCGGGGGACCTGCTCGACCAGGGCTGGAACGTCGTGGTGTTCCCCGAGGGGACGCGTTCGGTGGACGGCTGGGCCGGCAGGTTCCGCCTGGGTGCGTCCTGGCTGGCCGTCGAGCACGGCGTACCCGTCGTCCCGATCGGGATCCGCGGCTCCTACGCCGCGATGCCGCGCGGGCGCGGCTGGCCCCGTCCGGGCCGGCTGCCGGTGCGGGTACGGTTCGGTGCGCCGATCTGGCCGGCGGAGGGCGAGGCGCCGCGCACGTTCGCGCCCCGCATCTCAGCGGCCGTGGCGCAGCTGCTGGACGAGGACGCGACCACCTGGTGGGACGCCACCCGGCGGGCCGCACGGGGAGAGACGCCCGACCCGTCCGGGCCGCAGGTCGCGTCGTGGCGGCGAATCTGGGCTCAGACCGCTCCGCCCGCCGAGGGCAGCAAGCGCGGCGCGTGGCGCTAGCGTACGAAGGAAGCAACCGGACCAACCGGCTGAGGGAGGATCCATGGGCTCGGCACCGAACCCCTACGAGGCGCTGCCGAAGGCGGCGGAGTTCACCCTGACCAGCAACGACATCGCCGACGGTCAGACGATGGCGACGCCGCATCTGTCCGGGATCTTCGGTGCGGGCGGGTCCGACACCTCACCGCACCTTGCCTGGTCGGGCTTCCCCGAGGAGACCCGCAGCTTCGCCGTGACCGTCTACGACCCGGACGCGCCGACGGCGAGCGGCTTTTGGCACTGGGCCGTCTACAACCTCCCGGTGACCACGACCGAGTTGCCCACCGGCGCCGGTGACCCGGACGGTGCCAAGCTGCCGGACGGCGCGGTCACCCTCACCAACGACGGCGGCGTACGCCAGTACCTCGGTGCCGCCCCGCCGGCCGGGCACGGTCCGCACCGGTACTTCTTCGTGGTGCACGCCCTCGACGTGGACTCCCTCGACCTGCCCGAAGGTGCGAGCCCGGCGCTGCTCGGCTTCAACCTGTTCGGGCACACCGTCGGCCGGGCGATGCTCGTCCCGACCTTCGAGGCATGACCACCAGCAGCAGTCTCGCGGTCCGGGTCATCCCGTGTCTTGACGTCGACGCCGGCCGGGTGGTGAAGGGCGTCAACTTCGCCGACCTCCGCGACGCCGGCGACCCGGTGGAGATGGCCAAGGTCTACGACGCCGAGGGCGCGGACGAGCTCACCTTCCTCGACGTCTCCGCCTCCGCGCAGGGCCGGGAGACCACCCAGGACGTCGTACGCCGTACCGCCGAACAGGTGTTCATCCCGTTGACCGTAGGCGGGGGAGTCCGGTCGGTGGAGGACGTCGACCGGTTGCTGCGGGCCGGCGCGGACAAGGTCGGGGTCAACACCGCGGCGATCGCCCGGCCGGACCTCGTGGCCGAGATCGCCCACCGGTTCGGTTCGCAGGTGCTGGTGCTGTCGGTGGACGCGCGCCGGGCCGAGGGGATGCCGTCCGGGTTCGAGGTGACCACGCACGGCGGGCGCCGCGGTGCCGGACTGGACGCGGTGGAGTGGGCGCGGCGCGGAGCCGAGCTGGGGGCGGGGGAGATCCTGCTCAACTCCATGGACGCCGACGGTACGAAGGCGGGCTACGACGTGGAGATGATCGCCGCCGTGCGCAAGGTCGTGGACATCCCGCTGGTCGCCAGCGGCGGTGCGGGCAAGCTGTCGGACTTCCCGCCGGCGATCGACGCGGGTGCCGACGCCGTACTGGCGGCGAGCGTCTTCCACTTCGGCGACCTGCGGATCGGCGACGTCAAGGAGACCTTGCGTCAGGCCGGTCACGTCGTCCGCTGAGCCGAGGCCAGGCCGGACTCGTTCGGCGGGGTGGGAAGGGTTATGGGTGCTATGGGCCCCCAGGTCTTCCCACCTTCGCGATTCCGCGCCCCGCCTGATCGGCCGGACTCGTCAGCTGAACGGCGTCGCCGGCCGCGGAAGGAGTCGCCCGTCGACGTACAGATCGACGAACTCGTTGTAGAACGCCACGTGGCCCGCGATCCTGACGCTCTCCAGCGCGGGGTGCTGGTACCACCAGGCGAGGTTCTCGTGCCGGTCGTCCTCGACCACGACCGTGTAGTAGCTCGCGGTTCCCTTGTAGGGGCACTGTGTGTGATGGTCGCTGGGCTCCAGCAGGTCCAGCCGGACGTCGGTCTTGGGGAAGTAGTAACGAGGCGGAAGGCCGGTCTCGTACAGGATGCGCGACCGGGTGCTCTCGGCCACGGTCACCCCGCCGACCTCGACGCGTACGTGCCGGGAACTCGCGAGCACGTCCACGCGCTTGAACGGGTCGCGCGGATGGACGTAGACCTCCTCGTCCTCCTCGAACCACGCGTCCATCGCGGTCCAGTCCAGCCGGACGGTGTCCCTGAGTTCGGCGACTGGGGAGTCGCGGTACCACCTGGCGGCGCCTGGTGCCTCGCGCTCGCCCACGACGACTGTGTGGATCTCGGCGTCACCCAGGCCAGGGGAGTGGTCGTGCTCGCCGGTCGTGCGGAAGGTGTCGGTGCGCACATCGCGGGCGGGCAGGAAGTACGTCGGGTAGTTCGGCTTCTCCCACACCAGCAGGGCGTGCTCGGTGTCGGCTACCGGGTGGCCGCCGAGGACCACCCGCACCCGCTTCGGGCTGGGTTCCACCCGGATCCGGGCCGCCCGGTCACGGTCGGCACGGTCGGCACGGCGGGCACGGCTGTCGCGGCTGTCGGTGCTCATGGCAGCTCCCTTGCTCGGATGGTTCCGGCGCAAAACCCGAGGCGGTAACCTCCGGCCATGACCCACCCCATGGAGTCCACGGTGGCCGAGGCGCTGGCCGCCGTCGACCTGCCCGCCGACGCAGCGGTGGAGGCGGCCGGCGGCGCGACCGGTGAGACGTGGAAGGTGTGGTACGACGGTACGCCGTACGCCCTGCGCTGCGCGGCGCCCGGGTCGGGCATCCCGGCCCAGCTCGCGGCGATGCGGGCCGCCGGCTCGGCCGGACTCCCCGTGCCGGAGGTGGTGCGGCACGCCGGTAACGATCGGTTGGAGGTCCTGCTGCTCAGCTGGCTTCCGGGGCGGACCGTCGCGGACGTGCTCCGGGCCGGGCTCGGGTCGGCCCGTCGCCTGGGTGAGCTGATGGGGGCCGCACACCGTGAGTTGCACCGCGTCCCGGCACCGGCGGAGGTGGCGGCCGCGGTCGACGCCCGGGCCGCGGCACCGGCCGGCCTTGACCGGACGGCCGGTGCGCTGCTGCACCTGGACTGGCATCCGCTGAACGTCCTGGTCGACGGGGACGAGGTGAGCGGCATCGTGGACTGGGTCAACGCCCGTCGCGGTCACCCGCTCCTGGATATCGCCCGTACGTACGCACTCCTGACCGTCGATCCCGCCCTGGCCGTTTTGCCGGCATCCGAGCGAAACCTGCTGGGTGAACTCGCCGACGGATGGGCCGCGGGCTACGGTCCGGAGGCGACCTCCATCCCGGCCGACTGCCTGCGCTGGGCCGGGCAGATGATGCTGGCCGACCTGGCCCGGAGGTACGCCCACGGCCCGGACGCGCTCGAACCGTTGCGCCGTCGGACCGGCCGGTGGGCCGACCAGGCTGGGACGGGCGCCGGGACCACCGACCGGGCGACCGATCTGGCCGGTGATCGATCCGCCGGCTGAAGGACTCCTCCGCGGAGGAATCGCTGCCCACTCAGGACGACGGTCCGGGCCGCGGCTGCTCGCCGGCGAGTTCGGCCGCCGCGGCCTGGGCCAGTGCCCGGGACAGGCTGGGCACCGCGGCTAGCAACCCTTGTGTGTAAGGGTGTTGGGGTCGGGTGAGCACCTGCTCCGCCGGTCCCAGCTCGACCAGCTCGCCCGCGTGCAGGACGGCAACGGTGTCGCAGACCCGGCGTACCACCGACAGGTCGTGCGACACGAACACCAGTGTCAGTCCGAACGAGTCCGCGAGTGACGCGAGCAGGTCCAGCACCTGGCCGCGGACCGAGGCGTCCAGGGCGCTGACCGGTTCGTCGGCCACCAGCACCTTCGGGGCGGGCGCCAGCGCGCGGGCGAGGGAGATCCGCTGCCGCTGCCCGCCGGAGAACTGGTGCGGGTAGCGGTCCGCTGCGTCGGCGGGCAGGCCGACGGCGGCGAGCAGGTCGCGTACGCGGGGCAGGTGCGTACGCCAGGCCCGGCCGCGCAGCGCGACCAGCGGCTCGGCGACGATCTCCCCGACCCGCATGCGGGGGTCGAGCGAACCCGTCGGGTCCTGGAAGACCAGTTGCAGGTCCTCGCGTACGAACCGCAGCCGGCGTTCGGGCTGTCCGTCGACCCGCTGCCCGGCGAAGCGGACGGTGCCGGCGCTCGGCTTGTCGAGCCCGGCCAGCAGGCGTACCAGCGTCGACTTGCCCGAGCCGGACTCCCCGACGATGCCGAACCGCTGCCCGGCGGCGATGTCGAAGCTCACGTCCCGCAGCGCCTCCACCGACGGCGGCGTACGCAGTGACGTACGGGCCCGGCGGTAGGTACGGGACACTCCGGACACCGACACCATCGGCGGCGACCCGGACTGCCCGGCGGACTCCCCGGCGGACTGTCCGGCGGACTGTCCGGGGTGCTGTCCGGCGGGCTCCGGACGCCGCGGCGGTGCGGATCCGCCGAGGTCGGCGGCGCCGACCAGGGCACGTGTGTACGGGTGGCGCGGCCGGTCGAACACCTCCGCGACCGGGCCGGTCTCCACGAGTTCGCCGTCCCGCATCACCAGCACGCGGCTGCACACGGTGGCCACCACGGCCAGGTCGTGGGTGACGAACAGCAGCCCGGTGCCGCGGGTCGCGGTGCCGGCCACGATCAGGTCCAGAACCTGCGCCTGCACGGTGACGTCCAGGGCGCTGGTGGGTTCGTCGCACAACAGCACGGCGGGATCGTTGGCGAGCGCGATCGCCAGCACCACCCGCTGGCGCTGGCCGCCCGACAGCTGGTGTGGGTACGCCCGGGCGGCCTCGCCGGGGTCGGGCAGGCGTACGGCGGAGAGGAGTTCCACGGCCCGGGCCGCCGCCCCCGGCCGGCCGAGCTCGGGTCGGTGGATGCGGAGCACCTCGGCTACCTGGTCGCCGACGCGCCGAACGGGGTTCAGCGCCGACATGGGCTCCTGGAACACCATGCCCATCGCCTTGCCGCGCAGCCGCGACATCGCGCGGTCGTCGCGGTCCAGCAGGTTCCCACGCGTACCGGCCAGCGCAACCTCGCCCTGCGCGCGCAACCCCTCGGGCAGCAGGCCCATCACGGCCAGACTGGTCAGCGACTTCCCCGAACCGGACTCGCCCACCAGGCCGACGCGTTCGCCAGGCGCGATCGTGAAGCTGACGTCGCGCACGAGGGAACGACCGGTGGTGCCGATCCGCAGCCCGGTCACTGTCAACGCCGGCTTGTCAGGCCTGCCCGATCCCTCCGGCGACCCCGCCGGCACACTCCGCGCGTCGGTTGTCATCGGGCGGCCGACCGGGGGTCGTAGCGGTCGCGGAGACCGTCGCCGGCGAGGTTGAAGCCGAGTACGGCGAGCATGATGGCAAGGCCCGGCCACAACGCCAGCAGCGGGTGCACGAACAGCAACTCCTGCGACTCCTGCAGCATCCGCCCCCACGAGGGCGTCGGCGGTGCCGTGCCGAAGCCGAGGAACGACAGCCCGGCCTCGGCGAGCACGGCGATCGCGAACGACACCGAACCCTGCACGATGACCAGCCCGGCGACGTTCGGGAACACGTGCCGCACCGCGATGCCGGGTCCGCGGCGACCGGCCGCCCGGGCGGCGAGGACGTACTCCCGGGCCAGCACCGACAGCGTGCCTGCCCGCACGATCCGGACGTACGCGGGTACGGTCGCCAGACCGATCGCCACCATCGCGGTGAGCGTGCCGGCCCCGAACACCGCACCGAACATGATGGCCAGCAGAAGTGCGGGAAAGGCCATCGCCAGGTCGGTCGCGCGGGCGAGCAGGCCGCCGACCAGGCCGCGGGACATCCCGGCACAGATGCCGAGCGGCGTACCCAGCACGGCGGCCACCCCGACCGCGACGACGCCGACGAACAACGTCGTCCGCGCACCCACCATCAGCCGGCTGGCGATGTCCCGGCCGAACTTGTCGGTGCCCAGCCAGTACGTGCCGTCCGGTCCGAGCAACCGGTGCGCGGCATCCACCCGGCCTGGGTCGTGCGGGGTCCACAGGAACGACACCAGCGCCACTGCGACGACCAGCGCGACGAGGATTCCGCCCGCCAGCAAGGACGGATTGACACCGTGGCCACGCCGGTCGACGGCCCCTTCCCGCCGGTCGACAGCGACTCCGCGCCGGTCCTCAGCGGTGGTCGCGGGCGTTTTCGTCATGCTGCCCTCCGCAGCCGCGGGTCCAGCGCGGTGTACAGCACGTCGACGACGTAGTTGACCACCAGCACCGCGACGACCAGCACCATGACCACGCCCTGGACCAGCAGCAGGTCGCGGTTGGCCACGCCGTCCAGCAGCAGGCTGCCGAGGCCCGGGATGACGAACACGCGTTCCACCACGATCGCCCCGACCAGCAGCGTGGCCAGCTGCAGCCCGAGGACCGTGCTCACCGGAACGGCGGCGTTGCGCAGGCCGTGCCGCACCAGCGCCCGGCCCAGGGTGAGCCCCTTCGCGCGGGCCGTGCGCAGATAGTCCTCGCGCAACACGTCGAGCACGGCCGTGCGTACGTAGCGGGCGAGGATCGCCGCCTGCGCCAGGCCGAGTGCACCGGCCGGCAGGACGAGTTGCCGGGCGAACTGCCCGGGGTCCTGCGCCGGTGGAGTCCAGCCGCCCGCCGGCAGCCAGCCCAGGCGGACGGAGAAGATCGCGACGGCCAGCACCCCGCTCAGGAACGCCGGCACCGCGATGCCGAGCTGGCTCAGCGCCGACAGAGCCAGTCCCCGCAGCCGCCGGTGGTGGACGGCCATCACGGTGCCGACGGGTACGGCCACCAGCACGGCGACCACCATCGCGGCGCCGACCAGCCACAGGGTCACCAGCAACCGGTCGAGCACCTGCGGGCCGATCGGTGTCCGGGTGACGTAGGAGACCCCGAAGTCGCCGACGAACAACCCGCGCGCCCAGTCGGCGTACTGCACGGCCAGCGGCCGGTCGGTGCCGAACTCCCGCCGCAGCTCCGCGACGGCCCTCGGTGTGGCGTTGACGCCGAGCGCCACCCGCGCGGGGTCGCCGGGCAGCACCGCCATGAACGCGAACACCACCACGCTGGCGGCCGCGACGCTGCCTGCGAACACCCCGGTGCGGGTCAGGAGGCGGAACAGCACGGCGTCAGGACCGCGCCCAGGAGCAGGCGGTGAGGTCGAACGCCTCCGACACGACGTTCGTCGGCAGCCCGTGCACGGCAGGGTCGGCGACCATCAGGTTGGGCAGCAGGAACAGCCAGTCCGCGGCCGCGTCGCCGGTGATGGTGCGGGCCACCTGCCTCATCTTCGCGACCTGGACCGCGGGCGTGCCCGAGTCCGCCTGGTCGAGCAGCTCGCGCACCCGCGGGTTGTCGTACCGCCAGTAGTAGTCGGGGTTGCCGAAGGTGGTGATGTCGCGTGGCTCGACGTGGGCGATGATCGACATGTCGTAGTCGGCCTTGGTGAAGACCACGTCCAGCCAGCGTGCCGGGAACTCCAGCACGTCGATCTTCGCGCTCACCCCGACGTCGGCGAGCTGGCTCTTGACCACCTGCGCGCTGGCCACCGCGTAGGGAAGGTTGGGGATCCGCAGCCGCAGCGTCAGCCTCGGGTGGCCCGCCTGGGCGAGCAACCGCCGCGCCTTCGCCGGGTCGTACGGATAGGTGCCGGACAGGTTTTCGTACCACGGGTCGGTGGGCGGCACCATGGACCCGATCAGCGTTCCGTGCCCGGCCCACGCGGTGTCAAGGACGGCCTTACGGTCGATCGCGTACGACAGTGCCTGCCGGACCCGGCGATCCGTCAACGGCGGCTTGGCGTTGTTGTACGACAGGACCACCTCGGCGTTGCTGGTGCCCTCGATGACGCGGTATTTCGAGCGGTCCTTGAACTCCGCCAGGCTTTCCGGTGCCTGCACGGTGCTCACCACGTCGATGCCGCCGGTGCGCATCGCGTTGTTCATCGCGGTGGGGTCCTTGAAGTACTTCAGCGTCACCTGGCGCACCGCGGGTTCGGTGCCCCAGTAGCCCTTCCTGGCCTTCAGCACCAGCTCGTCGCCGCGGTTCCAGTGGTCGAGCACGTAGGGTCCGGTGCCCACGGGCTTCGTGGCGAGCTTCGACACGCCGGTACGCGAGAACATCGCGCCGATCCGGGTGGTCATCGCGAACAACCACTGGTTGCTCGGCCGCTTCAGCGTCACCACCAGGGAGGTGGGGGAGGCGGCCCGCGCGTCCTGGACGACATCCATGCCGGCCTTGAGCGAGGTCGTCCAGCCGGTCTTGACACGGTTGATGCTGAACGCCGCGTCCTGGGCGGTGAACGGCCTGCCGTCGGAGAAGGTCACACCCTTTCGCAGGGTGAACGTGTAGGTGCGCCGGTCCGGGCTCACCTTCCACCTGCCGGCCAGCAGGGGAACGATTCTGCCGTGCGCGTCCAGCTTGACCAGGCCTTCGTAGACGTTGACCAGCAGCGCCTGTGGGATGGCCGCGCCGTCGTTGCGGGTGAAGTCCAGGCTCACCGGCTCGGCGCTGAAGCCGACCGAGAGCGTGCTGGTGTGGTCCTTGCGGTCGCTGTCGCCGGTCGTGCCGCTGCCTGCCGAGCATGCCGCCGTGAGCGTCAACGCGACGAGGGCGCCGATGATCATCGAGCGCCGGGGGATCCTCCCCATCGCCTACCTCCTGTGGGTGTGCCCTGCATGCCGTGGGGTCACGCGGGCGGTCACCCCGATCATGCCCCGTCGGCCACCGCGATGCTGAGGTCGTCGCCGTCAACCTCGACCCGCACGTTCTGTAGGTCCTCGACAACCAGGTCGGCGTCGAGCTCGGCCCGCTCGTAGTGGGTGGTCACCGCGATCGTCGCCATCCCGGCGGCCCGGGCGGCGGCCAGGCCCGCGGGTGCGTCCTCCACGACCACGCAGCGTTCGGGGGGAATGCCGAGGCGCTTGGCGCCGAGGAGGTACGGCTCCGGGTCTGGCTTGCCGTTGCGTACGTCGTCCGCGCTGACCAGGGTGTCCGGCACGGGCAGGCCGGCGGCCCGCAGGCGGGCACCGGCCACGGCGCGGTTACCGGACGTGACGATGGTCCACCGCCCGGCCGGCAGCGAGGAGACGAACGCCTGCGCGCCGGGCAGCGCCACGATCCCGGCCACGTCCTCGACCTCGAGCTCGTCGATCCGGGCCTGCGCGGCCGCGATCCGCTCCGGCGGCACCAGGGCCGCGACGATCGCGGCGGAGGTGAGGCCGTGGCCCAGGACCCGGGCGAAGTCCTGCTGGGTCAGCTCCTGCTCGATGGCCCAGGTCGTCCACGAGCGGCGAAGCGCCTCCGTGGAGTCGATCAGTGTCCCGTCGAGGTCGAGCAGGACGGCCTCGGCACGCAGCACCGGGGTGCTCGTGGGTTCGTGGTCGGTGCGGGGAGGAGTCACGTCGACCGACCGTATCTCGCCCATTCGACCGGGCGTTCCCCGGTTGCATGCTCTGCACGGGTGCGCCACTGTCACTGAACGGGATGCGCGGCGAGCGAGGGAGCGGTCACGATGCGGGAAACGGTGTTCACCTGGGGCGGGCCGGCGCTGAAGTTCGGGGCCGGCGCGGTGGCCGAGATCGGGTACGACGTCGCCCAGCTCGGCGCGTCCCGCGTGCTGGTCCTCACCGACCCCGGCGTGGCCGCCACCGGCGTACCCGACCGGGTGGTCGACTCCCTGCGCGCCGCCGGGCTCGCCGCGGAGCTCTTCACCGGCGTCCACGTGGAACCCACCGACAGGAGCATCGCAGCCGCGGTGGACTTCGCCCGCGACGGCGGATGGGACGGCTTCGTCGGCGTCGGCGGCGGGTCGGCGATCGACACCGCCAAGGCGGTCGACCTGATGACGTCCCACCCGGCGGACCTGGCCGACTACCTGAACGCCCCGATCGGCAAGGGGCTCGCGCCGGCCGGGCCGCTCGCACCGCTGGTGGCGGTGCCCACGACGGCCGGCACCGGAGCCGAGAGCACGGCCGTCTGCGTCCTCGACGTCCTCGACCTGCGGGTGAAGACCGGCATCAGCCACCCGCGGCTGCGGCCCGCGCTCGCGGTCGTCGACCCCGAGCTGACCCTCTCCCTGCCGCCCGGAGTAACCGCGGCCACCGGGTTCGACATCCTCTGCCACGCGCTGGAGTCCTACACCGCCCGCCCGTACGACACCTATCCGAAGCGCCGCCCGGAGGAACGCGTCGCCTACTGCGGCGCGAACCCGGTCTCCGACGTGTGGATCAGGCAGACTCTGCCGCTGCTGGCCCGGTCCTTCCGGACCGCCCACCGGGCAGGCGACGACCTCGCCGCGCGCACCGACATGCTGCAGGCCGCGTTGTTCGCCGGTCTGGGGTTCGGCAACGCCGGGGTGCACATCCCGCACGCCTGCGCCTACCCGATCGCCGGCCGGGTGCGCGACTTCCGCCCGGCCGGCTACCCCGACGCCGAGCCGATGGTGCCCCACGGCATGTCGGTGGTGCTGACCGCGCCGGCGGCGTTCCGGCGTACGTACGACGCGAATCCCGAGCGGCACCTGTGGGCGGCACACGTCCTCGACCCCGAGACCGACCAGGTGGCGGAGCCGAGTGAACGGCTGCCCGCGGCGGTCACCCGGCTGATGCGCGACACCGGCATGCCGAACGGCCTGACCGAGGTGGGGTACGCCGAGGCCGACGTCGCCGATCTCGTGGACGGGGCGAGCCGCCAGCACCGGTTGCTGTCCATCGCCCCCATCGACGTCGGCGACGACGTGCTCGCCGACGTCCTGAGGGACTCGCTCACCCTGTGGTGACCGTCGCCGGCCGCGCCGACCGCGACCGCGACCGCCGGCCACGGCCCGTCGGCGCTCAGCGGACCTCGTAGACCTCCACCATCCGGCCGTGGCTGCCGAAGACGCGGTGCCAGTTCGCCGGCGGTCGCACGGGCCGGCCCAGCAGTCGCTGCTCGCCGACTCGGCAGGACACGCAGACGCCGGAGTACGCGCTGTAGAGGACGACGTGGTCTCCAGCCGCCGGCCTGGTCCTGACCGGCAGCACTCGCAGCCGGCCGTGCCACAGCGGCCCGCCGATCGGTGGACGGACGTAGATTCCGAGCGGCCGGATGGTGCGCTTGTCCGCCCAGATGGTGTGCACCTCGCCCGCATGCGCGTCCAGCCAGGACCGGAACGCCTCCCACTGCGTTCCGCCGTTGGCGGCGTACGTCTGGTTCACCGGGTCGGCCAGGTTGCCGGCCCGGGCGTGCTGGGCCACCCCGGCCGGTACGGCGGCGACGACGAGGGTGGCGACGCCGGCCACACCGGCGGCCAGGCGGGTGCGAGCCCGTAGGAACGGCACGGCCCGGATGCGGTTGTTCAGCAGCAGCCACAACCCGCCGGCGGCCGCGAGCAGGAGCGCGGGAACGAGCGGCAGCCAGTACCGCTCCTTGAGGATCCGCAGCTTGGGAGCCTCGGGGTCGATCAGCCCGCCCAGCGTCACCAGTGGGACATAGAACAGCAGCGCCCACGCCAGCAGGAAGAAGATCCGCCGGGAGAACAGCGCGCCGACCACGATGGCGACCATCGCGGCCTTGAGGAAGAGCCCCTCCGGCGTGGTGGACAGGATCGTGGGCAGCCGGGTGAGGTACCACCGCGGGCTCTGCCCGATGTAGTCGTCGGTCGTGGGTGTGCCCACCGAGCCGTGGTCGGCAGCGCCCCGCAACCGGATCAGCGGATCGTGGAAGACCACGGTGTCGAGCGCGGTCTCCCCGACGGCGACGACGGCCAGCGGGAGCAGCAGCCAGGCCTGTTGACGCAGCGGGATTCTGCGGGCGAGCAGCAGGGGCATAAGTGGCCAGCAGAAGACGATGTACTCGCGGGTGAGGTAACTCCAGCCGAGCAGCGCGCCGATGAGGATCAGGGTGCCGACCCGGCGGCGGCCGGTCGCTGCGGCCCACGGGCGGTTCTGCCGCAGCGCCACCGAAAGCACCAGCGCGGCCGCCAGCAGCGCGGTGGCCATCAGGTCGGGGAGCGGCTGGGTGAGGTCGGGGAAGACCACCGAGTTGAACAACGTCAGCATGGCCGCCGCCACCCCGACGAACCGGTTGAACAGCAGGGTGCCGAGCGCGTGCACGCTCATCACCAGCAGCAGGGACGCGAGGACAGGCACGAGGAGGTACGCCGTCTGGGAGTAGCCGAACACCTCCTGCGCGAGCCGCAGCGGGATGATCAGCCCGGTCCGCACGAGCTGGTGCGCCGCGGCGTACGCCGGGGCGCTGGGGAAGGTCGTGGCCGCGTCGAAATAGTTGAGCGGGTCCGACGGGTGCGGCGGTACGCGGTAGAGCACACAGACCACCGCCACCACTGCCGCGAGAGTGCCGTCGACCAGCAGGGTCGCCACGACGCGGGGAGTGAGCAGTCGCGCGCGATCGGGTGGCCGCGGCGGCGGGGCCGCCTCCGGCGCGGTGTCGGTGGCGACGGTTCCGCGGTCGCCGGGCGCACCGGCCCGGTCGTCGTCCGGTGTCACGGCGGTCATCGTCGGCTCCCGATCGGTTCAGTCGGCCCGGTACACCTGGACCACCCGGTCCCTGGTCGTGAAGACGAGGTGCCAGGTGCTCGGGGGCCGTGCCGGATGGACGCCGAGGTTGTTCTCGACGTTGATCCGGCAGGGCCGGCAGGTGTCGGAGTAGGCGCTGTACAGGAGGACGTGGTCGCCGGTGGCCGGCTTCTCGCTGCGCGGCGACCACTCCCGCAGCGGCCCCGTCCACACCGGCGTTCCGGCCGGGGAGTTGACGAAGAAGCCCAGTATCCGCAGGGTGCGGCGCTCACCCCACATCGTCCGAACGTCGCGGCGGTGCAGGGTCAGCCAGGTACGGAACTGCTCGAACTGCGTGCCCCCGTTGGCCGCGTAGTCCTGGTTGAGCGCAACCGACATGTCGGTGGCCCGCGCGTGCTGGGACACGCCGACCGGGAAGGCCGTGACCAGAAGGGTGAGGATGCCTGCGACGAGCGCGGCACGAGTCCGCGGGAGTGGCGTCGCCGGGGTCGCGTACCGCGCCGGCAGGTGGATCGCGTACCGCGCCAGCACGTGCACCACCCCGGTGCAGGCCAGGGCGAGCGCGGGGATGATCGGGACCCAGTACCTCGGCAGGTAGAGCCGCAACATCGGTGCGTGCGGGTTCACCCATCCGCCCAGCATCACCAGGGGCAGGAAGAACAACGCGGCCCAGGCGACCAGGAATCTCAGCTGCCGGGAGATCGCCACACCCCAGACCGCGACGACCGCTGTCGTCCGCAGCCACCATCCCTCCGGTGACGAACGCAGGATGTCGGGAAACCGGAGGAGGTACCAGGAGCGGGCGCGGTCGATGTAGTCGGTGGCGATGGGCGGTCCCGAACCATGCCCGGCCGCGGTGTGCAGACGGGCCAGCGGGTCGTGGAAGGTCAGCGAGCTCAGCACCGCCTCGCCGACCGCGACGACCACCAGCGGGACGACGACCCACAGCGCCCGCCGCCACGGGACCCTGCGGACGAGCAGCAGGGGTATCAGCGGCCAGCAGAAGACGACGTACTCGCGGCAGAGGTAGCTCCAGCCGAGCAGCGCACCGGTCGCCAGCAGAACGCCGACCTCGCGTCGCCGGTTCGCGCACGCCCAGGGCCGGCGCTGGCGCAGGGCCAGTGCGAGGACGAGGGCGGTGACCAGGAGGGCGGTCGCCGGCAGGTCCGGCCGCGGCTGCGTCAGGTCGGGGAACACCACCGAGTTGCTCAGGGTCAGCAGCGCGGCGGCCACACCGACGTAGCGGTTGAACAGCATGGTGCCGAGGGCGTGCACGCTCATGACGAGCAGAAGCGCCGCGAGGACGGGAACGAGGAGGTACGCCGCCTGCGCGTAGCCGAACGCGTCGTAGGCGAGCCGGAGAGGGAGGACCAGGCCGATGCGGAGGTACTGGTGCTCGATGACGCGGTCCGGATGGTTCGGGAAGTAGCTCGCCGCGACGAGGTAGTTGATCGGGTCGGACGGGATCGGCGGCAGGCGGTAGAGCACAGCCACCGCCACCACCGTCAGACCGAGCAGGCAGTCGACGGCCGCCGTGGCGGCCCGGCGCAGCGGCGGCCCGGCGGCGGCACCAGTTCGCGGAACCTGCGGCGGTAGCAGCCCCGCATCCTCGTCGTGTGCGGCGCACGGGCCCGCGGACACACCCGCGCCACCGCGGCCGGTGGCTCCGCGAGCGGCGTCGGGACGGGACTCGACCATCGGTCAGGTCCGCGAGCGCACGATCAGGTCGGCGAGCAGCGCGAGCGAGGCGATGATCAGCCCCGTCAGCAGGATCAGCAGGGTGTTGCTGGCCAGCCGCACGGGGTTGGCGACCACGTCGTACACCGCCTTCCCGCAGCCCAGGGTCAGCAGCGCCAGCGACGGCGGCATCAGCACCTTCAACGGGTTGAAGTACATCACCATCCGCAGCACCTGCAGGATGTAGCGGTAGGCGTCCTTCACGAAGTGGAACTTCGACGTGCCCGCCCGTTTGGCGTACGGGATCGGGACGTACCTGATGCCGTGCTGGTTGTGCAGGAACGCCATGGTGATCGTGGTGACGCAGGAGAACCCCGCCGGCAACAGCCGGAGGTACGGCAGGGACACCTCCCGGCGGAACGCCCGGAGCCCGGAGTTGAGGTCGGGGATCTCGGTGTTCGTCAGCCGCTCGGCGACCTTGCGGATCATCCACTTCGCCGGCACCCGCAGGAACCTGTGCGAGCCCTGTTCGCTGGTGCGCGCGCCCACCACCTGGTCGATGGTGCCGTCCTGCTCGAGGACGGCGACGAGGTCGGGGATCAGGTCGTTGGGGTACGACATGTCGGCGTCGGTCCAGACCACGATGTCCCCGCGGGCCTGCTGGGTGCCGATCCGGCGGGCCGTTCCGGACCCGCCGTTCGTGGCGAACGCGATCACCCGCAGCCGCGGGAACCGGTCCTCCGCGGACCGCAGGACCTTCAGCGTCTCGTCGGTGGAGGCGTCGTCGATCGCCAGGATCTCGTAGCTGTAACCGCTGGTCTCCATCGCGGCCACGGTGCGCTCGATCTCGGCGAGGACGTGCTGCTCCTCGTTGAAGCAGGGCAGGATCACGCTGACATCGACGTGCCCGTCGGGTTCGGAGGCTCCGCCAGGCTCGAGATGGAAGCCCCTGTCGGGCCGTGAGGCGCGCCGGCGGTGGAGGCTGCCACCTGAACGTGCGACGGGACGGGTGGCGGTTCGGCTGTGCCGGACGGAGGGATCCATGGCTCGTCGTTCCCCCGGCGGGAGTGGCGTTCGCGATCGGTTGCACAGAGCGTGCGTACTGACACGAATTGTGTCCGGGGCGAGAGCGCGGCAAACCGGGCAGAACCTGCGGGCGGCGGGGCCCCCGGGTCTCCGGCGCCCCGCCGCGAGGGCTCAGAGGCGCCAGATCCGGCCGGAGCAGCGATGGCCCAGCCAGGCGAACTGGCCGAACGACGCCACGCTCAGCCCGAACCGCTCGAACGTCGGCCTGCCCTGCTCGTCCCACCACCGGAACGCCGACTCGACATCCCGCCACAGCAGGCGCGGACCGTGCTGTTCGACCCGGACCTCGCCGGAGGGAAGCCGCAGGGCGGAGGCGCAGGAGGTGTCGTCGTACACCCAGTGCCGCGTCGTTGCGGTGCCCGGCGAGGCGGCACCGGCTGCGGAGCACCGTGCTGGCCCGCCCGGTCCGGTGCGCGCCCAGCGCAGGTGCGGCAGCCGGATCCCCAGCCCGAACAACGCCGCCGGTTCGGCCCAGATCGCCTCCGGGTCGAGTGTGGTCGTGGTGTGGTACCACGGCACCGTGCCCTCGGCCTCGGTCACCACCGACGTCGGCGCGTTCGGCTCGGGAGCACCGCTCCAGCCGACGAAGTGCCCGGTGGCCCGGCCGTCCTCGGTGACGGTGAGGTGCGCCTCGACCGAGCCGGCGAACGGGTTGCGCCACGACACGACCAGCCGGCCGCCCGGGCGGACGATCTGGACCCAGGCGTACGGAATCCTCGCGACTGGTTCGACCGCCACCACGCTGTCGTAGGACGCGGGAGCGGCGTCCGGCGCGAGGGGCTCGTCCGGGCCGATCCGCAGTGTCCGCGGCGCACGTCGCGGCGCGACTTCCTGTCCGGAGGACGGCCCCGAACGTGAGGTCGAGGACGAACCGGTGGGGGTTCCGGCCCGCGGGCCGGTGGCGGTGACGATGGTGCCTTCCTCCTCGGTGGCTGTACTGGACACGGTGCCGTCCGGCGAGGTGCCGTCCGACACGTCGTCGCCGGCCATGACGGGACGCGAGACGACGGTGCTCGGGGCGGGTCCGGGCGGAGGGGTGGACATCAGGGGGCCTCCTGGCGGGGGTGCTCGGGGGCGGAGCACCTCAGGGTGGACAGCTGGGCGTGCGCCCAGGCAGCGGGCGGACACAGCCACGGCCGTCGGCAGAAGACGCACAACGGCGGGCGGTCGTGCCCGAGCCAGGGCAGCGAACCCCAGCGGCGGTGCCAGCGGAACGGGTCCCGGTCCGGTCGGTGGATCGACGCGAGATCCCTCGCGCGGTGATCCAGTTGGGTCAGAGCTTCCGTCAGAGCCTCGGGGTCGGCGTCGGTGATGACCTCGGTGCCGACCTCGGTTTCCGGCCGCGGTGGCCGGTCATGCTGGAGTGGGAGGAAGCCGACATCGGGGTACGACGTCGGCAACCGGCCCGAATGCCCCAGACGCTCGGGTGTCGTTGCCATCGCACGAACCTCCCCCGTCGAGTGATGGCTCTGGGTGCACGATCCTGAGTCGACCGTAATCCCGAGCACCGCCACCTACAACACCAATGCGTAAATTTGCACTTGTGTCGTGCCGGATGGGTTGGGCTGATCCTGGTGCGAAGACGGACTACTTCCCGCAATATCGAATGACAAAACATCTTCTGGACACGGCCACACGGGGAAGACGCGATGCCGAGTACGAAACCTCCCACGATCCAGCGCCGCCGGCTCGCCGCGGAGCTACGGATGTTCCGCGAACGTGCCCAGGTGACGCTGGAGGAGGTCGCCACCGAAACCGGCTGGTCGGTCGCCAAGATCAGCCGGATCGAGACCGCGGTCGTGGGCGTCAGCCTGAAGGACCTCAACCTGCTCCTCGACCTCTACAACGTCGAGGAAGGCCGCCGAACGGCCATCCTCAGCAAGACCCGGACGGCACGGACCAAGGGCTGGTGGGACGCCTACGCGGAGTTCCTGCCGAGCGACTACGTCGACTACATCGAGCTGGAGGCGCAGCTCTCCGGCATGCGCTCCTACAGCGCTCACCTGATCCACGGCCTGATGCAGACCGAGGCCTACGCCCGCGAGATCATCCGCGGCGCCACGATGGGCCTGTCCTCGCCCGCCGAGATCGACCGCCGGGTGGAGGCGCGGATGACCCGGCAGCGGCTGCTGGCCCGCGAGGCCGACCCGCTGCGGTTCTGGCTGGTGATCGCCGAGCCCGCGCTGACCTGGATGGTCGGTTCGGCCAAGGTGATGGCAGAGCAGTACGACCGGCTGCGTGAGTACGCCGAACGCGGGACCGTGACGGTGCAGGTGCTGCCCGCCTCGGCGGGTGCGCACCCGGCCAGCGCCGGCTCGTTCGACATCCTCGAGTTTCCCAACCCACACGAGCCGGAGGCGGTGTACGTCGAGACGATGACCGCCAACCGCTACGTCGAGAGCCACGCCGAGGTCTACCGCCACAGCCTGGCGTTCGACCACCTGCGGGCGATGGCGCTCAGCCCGGCGGACTCGGTCTCCTACTTCGTGCGGGCGGCCGAGCACGTGCTCAGCGAGACCCCCGAGGAGTGACCCCGGACGTCCTGGTCAGGGGTTCCGGCCGGACGAGGAACGGCGTCAGCAGACCGGGTACGGCGGCGTCGGCCACCCGGACCGCCTCGGCGGTCTCGACGTCCGGGATCTCGTAGTGCTGCCGTCCGGCCGCGGTCGTCGCCACCAGTGTCGTCAGCCCGGCGCGGCGCTGGAAGTACGACTGCCGGAGGTTCCATCCCAGGACACCATCGCAGGTCAGCACGTTGCGGCGGCGTACGAGCGAACCGAACCGGCAGACCAGCACGCCGTCGCGGAGCGCGTGGCCGAGGCTGCGCGCCCGGTCGCCGGCGATCAGCGCGGCGCACGGGAGCAACACCAGTGAGGCCTGCCAGACCCACGAGGGAAGCCCGGCGACCTCGTGCAGGGCGGCCAGTACGACGACCACGAGGGCGGTCGGTCCGAGTGCGCGGGTGAACCTGCGGCGCACCGCCTTCGGCCCGTGCGGGACGAGCGGGGTCGCGTACGGCTCGGCTCCGCCGAACACCTCGCCTGCCACCCGCAGGGCGACCTCGCGCGGCGCCGGGGGAAGCAGCAGGGAACCGCCGCGTTCAGCGCCCCGGCCGACCCGGAGCCCGGTGGCGACGGCGATGCACCGTGCCCCGCCGGCCAGCCGCAGGGACAGCGGCTCGCTGAGCTCGACACCGCGCATCCGGCGCTCCTCGATGCTGGTGGCGCGGGTGGTGATCAGGCCGCGGTCGACGTGCAGGGTCCCGCCCGGATGCCGGGTCAGCCGGTAGTTCCAGAACGCCAGGACGTAGGCCAGGGTGGACGCGAGGACACAGACGGCCAGCAGCGCGACGACCACCTCCACCGCCCCCACCAGCCAGCCCGCGCCGCGTACCTGGTCGAGCAGCCCGCGCACCGGGCCGACCTTGCTCAGGTCGATCTTCGCCTCCGACACCGCGCGGGAGCCGAAACCGGCGACCACGCCGACGGTCAGCAACCCGGACAGCGTGAACGGCCCGTACCTCACCCACCGTGGGTCCAGGGTCGCCAGCCTGGTCTCCTGCTCCGAGGTGTTCGTACGGGCCGGTGGCGGTGCGGTCGTCGATGCGCGTGCCGCCGCCGCTTCGGGCGCCGCAGCGGACGCCGTGCCGGGCCGCAGCCGGTGCAGGAGTTCCTCGCGCAGGCGGTGGGCGTCCGGGGCAGCGAGGGCGTCCAGCTTCAGCCCCTGCTCGCCCTTGCGGTCCGAACGGCCGGTGCCGATCTCGACCCGGGCGAGCCCCACCAGCCGGTGCATCGCGTTCGCGGTGACGTCGACGGTGCGTACCCGGTCACGAGGGACGGTCAGCACCCGGCGGCGCAGCAGACCGCGGCGGACCTGCACGTGCGCGGGAGAGATGCGGTAGGTGGTGGTGAACCACCGCAGGGTTCCGAGGGCGACCACGAGGACCAGGCCGACCAGGCCCCACAGCGGGCCGTGACCGCTGGTGCTCCCGGCCACCGCGACGCCGAGCAGCGCGGGCAGCGAGCGGAGGAGTTCCTGCACCGGGTGGACCGCTAGCATCCGCGGGCTCAGCCGCCGCCAGCTCCCGGTGTCGGTCGCGTTCGCGGTGTCGGCGGGAGGGGTGCCGGCGGGCGGGGTGCCGAGCTCGGTCACGTCGCGTCCCCCTGGTTGGCCTGTGTGGTCCGGGTGAGCTCGTCGACCAGCCGCTCGGCGGTGTCGCGGTCCAGGCCGCGGATCTTCAGCGGACCGGCGGCCGAGGCGGTGGTGACGGTGACGTTCGACAGTCCGAAGAGCTGCTCAAGCGGGCCGCGTTCACTGTCCACGGTCTGGATCCGGGACACCGGTGCGATCCGGCGTTCCTGGTCGAACCAGCCGGACTGGGTGTAGACGGCCTCGTCGGTGGCCTCCCAGCGGTGCACGTGGTAGCGCCAGCGCGGCATCACCGTCACGTGGGCGGCGCCGAGGACGACAGTTGCCACCACGCCGGCCGCCCGCCAGCCGGTGGCGCCGCCGGCGAGCACCCACCACCCGACCTGTACGGCGAGCAGCAACAACCAGCCCGCGCCGGCGCGGGCGGCCCAGTAGCGCGTGGCTCGAGGTGCGACGCGGTGCCGGGGTGGACGAAGCTCGAGTGCGGGCTGGCGTTGGTCGGCGACAGTCACCCGCTCAGTGTGGCGAAGGAACGCCCGCCCGTCCCGTGTGGGTCGGGCGGGCCGGACCCGTGACAGATGTCAGGGGTCCGGGCGCGGGTCTGGCCGGTCCGGAGGCTCGTCCCGTTGCCCGCGTTCGCTACCAGAACAGGAACCGCCAGGTGCCCAGGGCGACGCTGACCGCGGTGGCGCCCGCGACGACCGCGACCGTGGCGGCGACGAACACCCAGTCCGCCCGGCGCAGCGGCCGGGGCCGGGCCAGCGTGCGGTCCGGCCGGTCGGTGAAGCCGCGCGACTCCATGGCGGTCGCCAGCCGGACCCCACGCCGGATCGCCACCACCAGCAGGGCGAACACGCCGGAGGCGAACAGCCGGGCCCGGCGTACCGGCGACCGGCCGGCGTCCAGCCCGCGCGCACGGCGGGCGAGTAGCAGGGTCCGCCACTCGTCGCCGAGCACCGGCAGCAGCCGGAACGCCGCCAGCGCGCCGAAGGTGAACCGGGGCGGCGTACGGAAGTGCTGCACCAGCGCGTCGGCGAACTCGGTCGGGTCGGTGGAGGCGAACGCCACCACGCCCGGCAACGCGATGGCGAGCACCCGGGTCACCACCGAGACGGTGGCCAGCAGGCTCTGGCTGGACACGTGCAACGGACCGGCATCGAGCCACACCGTTCCGCCGGTCTGGTCGGTGAACAGCAATGTGGACAACGCCAGCCCGGCGACGGTGACGAACAGCAACACCAGCCGGCGGAGGAGGATCCGCCACCGCAGCCCGGCCGCGGCGATGGCGACCAGTTCGGCGCCGAGGACGATGGCCGGCGTCACCGCGTCGGCAGTGAGCAGCAGTCCGGCCAGGATCACGAGGGCTGCGACGATCTTGGTGACCGGGTTCAGCCGGGTGGCCGGCGCGTCCGGGTCGGTGACGATGGGTTCGGCGAGGATGCTCACCCGATCACCCGCCCGGACCGCACGCGGACCTCCCGGTCTGCGAGCACGCTGATCAGGTCGCGGTCGTGGCTCACGCAGCAGATCGCGTGGCCGTCGTCGCGCAGCTCGGCGAGCAGGTCGACCAGCTCGCCCCACGTACGCCGGTCCTGCCCGAACGTCGGCTCGTCCAGGACGAGGACCCGCGGCCCGCTCGCCAGCGCGGTGCCCACCGACAGCCGGCGCTTCTCCCCGCCGGACAGCGTGAACGGGTTCGCGTCGGCCAGGTGGTCCAGGGCGAGCCGGTGCAGGAGCTCGTCCACCCGCTGACCGGTGTCGCCGCGGGAGAGGCCGGCGAGCCGGGGCCCGAGGGCGAGCTCGGCCCGCACGCTCGCGGTGAGGAACTGGTGCTCGGGATCCTGGAAGACAGTGCCCACCGCGCGTACCAGCTGCGCCGCGCGCCAGCGGTGCAACGGCCGGCGCTCGCCGGATCTCCGGCGGCCTGCGGCGAGCCTCGGGAACAGACCGGACGACAGGTCGGGGGAGACCCTCACCTCACCCGCCGACGGGCTGAGCAACCCGGCGGTGAGCATGGCGAGGGTGGACTTTCCGGAGCCGTTAGCGCCCGTGACCGCGACCACCTCACCGGCCGACAGCCGCAGGTCGGCGTCGGCGAGGGCGGGCCGTTCGGCAGCCGGGTAGGTGTAGCCGACCGCCTGAGCGGTGAGCAGGTCGGCCGGCCTGCTCGGAGCGGTCCGGCGCGGCGCCGGGATTTCGCCCGGGATCCACACTCCGGCTGCGGCCAGCGACCCGTGGCCGGCGGCGAAGACCTTCTCCGGGGTACCGTCGGCGAGCACGCCGCCGCCGGCCCGGAGCACCACCACCCGATCCACCATCGGCAGCCAGTCACCGACCCGGTGGTCCACCACGACCAGCGTCGCTCCGGTGGCCGCGACCACCTGGTCGACGGCCTGGCGTACCAGCGCTGCTCCGTCGGGGTCGAGGTTGGCGGTCGGCTCGTCCAGCAGGATCAGGTCCGGGCGCAGCGCCACCACGCCGGCCAGGACGAGCCGCTGCTTCTCCCCGCCGGACAGCCGGCCGGTCGGGTGGTCCCGGTCGTACGGGAAACCGGTCAGCGCGAGCGCCTCGTCGACCCGCGGCCAGATGCGCTCGGTGGGCACGGCGCGGTTCTCCAGCCCGAACGCCACGTCGTCGCCGGCCCGCGCCATCACCAGCTGCGTCTCCGGATCCTGGAACGCCAGGCCGATCCGGTCGCGTACCCGCGCCGGAGGCGCACCGCCGACCAGCAGGGCCCCCTCGACGTCGCCGGCCTGTTCGGCGTCGAGCAGTCCGGCGAGCCCGGTGAGCAGGGTGCTCTTGCCGCCGCCGGACGGCCCGGCGAGCAGTACCCGCTCGCCGGGCTCGACGGTCAGCTCGAGGTCCCGGACCGCCCACGTCTGCCGGCCGGCGTACCGGAACGACCACCCGCGTGCCTGGATCGACAGCGGGGGACCGGGCCGGGACGCAGCGGACGGGGACGCCGACGCCGCCGCGCTCACCGGGGCGTCTGCTCCCGGCCGGACGCGAACGGCGCCAGCACACCGGTGGCGGCGAGTGCCCGGACGAGCGCGAACGAGCCGGCCCCCGCGATGACGACGGAGCTCACCACCACGAGGACGCCGTACACCAGCTTCCAGGTCGGCGCCCACGCGACGTTGTAGAGGACGTTGTCCATCACGGCCGGGACCACCCCGGCGACCGCGCCGGCGAGCAGTGCCACCGGCGGCCGCCACCGGCGGTAGCGGAACGCCGCGAAGACCAGTTCCGCGGCGAGACCCTGGACCAGGCCGTAGAGGATGATCGCCAGCGGACTGTCGACACCCAGGAAGGCCGAGACGGCGGCGGCGACGAGTTCGGTGAACACCGCGGCGCCCGGCTTGCGGATCAGCAGGCCGCCGAGCACGCCGGGAAGCAGCCACATGCCGTAGAGCACCGCCTGGGCCGGCTTGAAGCCGGCGAAGACCGGGCCGACCGCGGTGTACATCGCGCCCCAGGCGACGAACACAACGCCGAACGCCACTGCTACCACCGCCGCGACCACGATGTCGACAGTGCGCCACCGCCGGTTGACCGGCCGCTGACCGCGCGCCGCGGTCGAGGTCACATCCTGGGTCATGAACGTCCTCCCTGAACCGGGGAGGAGACGCGGCCGAGTGCCACAGGTCCGGCTCGCCGCTAGGTGCTCCGCACCGCCCGATCGGTCGATCGGCCCGGCGCGGACCCGGTGACGAACGGACAGACCGACTTCCTGCGCTGGCATTACCCAGATCAGGTTCGAGGGTCTGCGGGCGGCGCCATCACTGGCGGCCCCGCACTCTCAGCGCTTCCGCGCTCCCCTGTCGTCTGCTGTTGTCCTTGCTGGTCTTGCTGGTCTTGCTGGTCTTGCTGGTCCTGCTGTCTGCTGGTCCTGCTGTCTGCTGGTCCTGCTTCCGTCCGCCCGAAGGTTACACCGGGCCGCCCGGACTCGCCGTGGTCCGGGACGAGCCGCTGGGCCGTCAGACCCCGAGCGGGGCGTGGGCCAGCGCCTGGACCGCCGCCGGCGGCCCGCCGACCTCGGCCCGGGACGCGCCCCTGCGCCCGAACATGTACAGCGTGATCTCGCTCGGGAGCCCGGACAGGACGGCGGTCGGCTCACCGTTGCGGACCCGTGCGGTGGCCCCGTCCGGCCGGGCCACCAGCACCCCGGCGGCGGACCGGCGGAACAGCATCCGGCCGGCGCTGCCGACCCGCCGCCACAGGAGGTCCTCGAAGTCACCCGGCAGCTCGCGCGGAGTCCACTCCGGCTGGGCGCGCCGCACGTCCTCGTGGTGGACGAAGAACTCCACCGTGTTGGCGGCGCGGTCCACCACCGGCAGCCGGGCCGGAGACCACGAGGGAGGGCCCTGACGGAACCGGTCGACCAGCCCGGTGTAGCCGAGCCTCCCGACCAGCCCGGCCATGCGTTCCTTCGTCTTGCCGGCGAGCGGTGGCAGCAGGATGCCCGCGGCGCCCAGCGGGTCACTCTCCCGGATCACCAGGTGGGCGGCGAGGTCGGACGTGCTCCAGTCGGCACACAGAGTGGGTGCGTCCGGGCCCAGTGCGTCCAGCAGGTCGGCGAGCGCTCGGCGTTCGGCGCGGGCGTGATCAGTCATCCCCCGATCGTAGGACGCCGAGGCGGGTTCGGAGGCGGGCCGCCTGCCGCGTGTCTCGTCTGAGGCGGCCCACCTCGATCACGTCCTACGCCAGCAGCTCCACCTGGGCGAGGGACACCGGCGGGCCACCCGCGGCTTCGGGGGTCGGCGCGAGGTCGAGCCGGTAGTGGGAGTACTCGCCTGGTGCTGCGACCCGGAACGGCCGGGTGTGCACCGGCCACGCGAACTCCTCCCCGCTCCGGATGTCCAGCACCTCCCAACTCGTCCCGTCCCGGGAGCCGGCGAGCACCCACGCCGCCGGGGCCGCACCGCCGGCGTTTTCCACGGGAGAGGTGAGCGTGTAGAAGCCGACCCGGGCCGGTGCCGCCAGCTCGTACGAGACCCACCGCTGGGTACCGGCGAACGTCACCGAGCCGGCCGAGCTGTCGTCGAACAGGTGCTCGGCGTCCGCTCCCTCGCTCGCCCGGGCCGTGCCGGAGCTGGGCCGGGTCACGTCGACGAGGGGTGCGGGCGCCTCGCCGGGTGCGGTGAGCGAGGGCGGTGCGGCGTCCGGCCCGCTCGCCCAGCCGGAGGGCTCGGACCCCATCGCGAACTCCAGCACGCCGCCCTTGGCGAGCAGGTCGTGCGGCAGCCATGCCCGGTCGTACGGCACGCCGTCGACGGTGAGGCCCTGGACGTAGATGTTGTCGGCGCTGTTGTCCGGCGCGTTGATCACCAGGTCCGCGCCCGACTCCAGGTGCACCGTCGCCCTGGTGAACAACGGTGAGCCGATGGCGTAGCGGGGGCTGCCCATCTGCAGCGGGTAGAACCCGAGCGCGCTGAACACCTGCCACGCCGACATCTCGCCGTTGTCCTCGTCGCCGCAGTAGCCCTGGCCGAGGTCGCTGCCGAGGTAGAGCCGGGTGAGCACCTCGCGCACCTTCTCCTGCGTGCGTGCGGGCTGTCCGGCGTAGGTGTACATGTAGGCGATGTGGTGGGCCGGCTGGTTGCTGTGGCCGTACATTCCCATCCGGACGTCGCGGGCCTCGGTCATCTCGTGGATCACCACGCCGTAGGAACCCTTGAACCGCTCCTGGCCGGTCTCGGGGGTCGCGAAGAACTCGTCCAGCCTGTGCGCGAGTGCCTCCCGCCCGCCGTACAGCCAGGCCAGCCCGGCGCCGTCGTGCGGAACGTGGAACGCCATGTTCCAGGCATTGGTCTCGGTGTAGTCGAAGCCCCACACCCGCGGGTCGAACTCCTGCGGTGACAGCCGCCGCGAACCGTCACCGTGCCGGCCCTGGAAGAACCCGACCGCCGGGTCGAACAGGTGGACGTAGCCCAGCGCACGGCGGCGGAAGTACTCCTCCTCCTCGCACAGCCGGGGGTATCGGGCGTCGTCGGGACCGACGTCCCGTGCCAACTGTCCGGCCATCATGGCGATGCCGAAGTCGTTGATGTAGCCGTCCATCGACCACGACATCGCCTCCTCGGTCGCCTCCACCGGTGTGTAGCCGAGGAAGGGCGAGCGCTCCATCCCCTTGCGGCCGACGAAGGGGTTGGGCGGGCGGACGGTGGCGTTCTTCACCGCCGACTCGTAGGCCGCCCAGGCGTCGAAGCCCTCGATCCCCTTGCAGCAGGCGTCGGCGAAGGCCACGTCGGAACTCGTGCCGACCATGCAGTCGGCGTAGCCGGGGGAGGACCAGCGGGCCACCCAGCCGCCGTCGCGGTACTGCTGCAGGAAACCCTCCACCAGCTCACCGGCCAGCGTGGGGGTGAACAGTGCGTAGGCCGGCCAGGTGGTGCGGTAGGTGTCCCAGAAGCCGTTGTTGACGTACGCCTTGCCGGGAACGACGTCGGCGCCGGTCCGGGTCGGGCCGCTCGGCGGCGCCGATGTCGCCGACTGCACGGCGTGCGTGTAGACGGGCACCTGAGCGGTGCCGGTGTTCTCGTGGGCGGAGTTGGGATAGAGGTAGAGCCGGTAGAGGTTGGAGTACAGCGTGGTGAGCTGGTCCTCGCTCGCCCCCTCCACCTCGAGCACGCCGAGGGTGTCGTCCCACTGCCGCTGGGCGCGTTCGCGGACGTCGTCGAAGGTGTCGCCGGGCGCGATCTCCAGCTCCAGGTTGTGGCGGGCCTGGTCCAGGCTTATCAGCGAGGTGGCGATCCGCATGGTGACCGTACGGTCGCCGGCGGGGTCGAACCGTGCGTACGCCGCCGCGTGCGCACGCTCGCCCACACCGTCGGGCCGGCCGGACTCGACCACGGGCCGGTCGAACTCCGCGTACACGAACATCCGGCCCGCGCCGTTGGACCGTTGGCTGCCGACGTCGGTGTAGCCGGTCACCACACCCGTCTCGGGATCGACGGTCACTGCCGCGTCGGCGTCGACGTTGTCGAAGACCAGCGTGGAGGTCGGCCCGGTGAACGTGAACCGGAGCATCGCCGCGTGGTCGGTCGGGGCGATCTCGGCGACCAGGCCGTTGTCGAAGGTGACGGAGTACCAGTGCGGGCGGGCGATCTCGTTGTCGTGGCGGAACGCCAGCGCTCGCGCGGTGCGGTCGGCGTTGGGGTGGCCGGCGGCGTTGGACGGCATCACCTGGAACGTCTGCCGGTCACCCATCCACGGGCTGGGCTGGTGGCTGAGCCCCAGTGCCTGCAGCCGCGGCCGGTTTTCGTCGTCGTTGCCGCGGTGGTATTCGTACTCCCAGCGCAGCGTGCCCGCGTCGGTGACCGGGGTCCAGAAGTTGAAGCCCAGTGGCACCGCCGTGGCCGGGATGTTGTTGCCCCGGGAGAACGCCCCGCTGGAGTGCGTGCCGCGGGTGGTGAGCACGTGGTCGGACAGCCGGCGCGGCTCCTCGGCGGGACGGGCGCGCTCGGCGAGAACGATGTCGTCCACCCAGCCCCGGACCGGCACGGCGGCATCGGCGGCATCGGCGGCATCGCCGGCATTGCTGCCGTCGGGGTTCTCGGGCCCGCCGGGCTGGTGGTGGGTGAGCAGGATGGCGGTGACCCGGCGCCCGGCGGCGACGGCACCGACCGCGATCCGCCGGGAGTTCCACTGGTCGGCGTAGAGCATGCGGGCGGCGCCCTGGGCGGCCGCGTCCGCGGGCTGGTCGTACTGGTCGCGCGCGCCGAGTTCGCCGAGCCGGGTGCCGTCGGCGAACTCGAGGTCGACGGCGGCATAGGTCGCGGCGTAGCTCAGGTCACCGGAGGTGAACTCCGGGAACAGGACGTACGACAGCTCGGTGTCGGGTCCGACCTCGACGTCCACCTCGAACAACCGCACGCTGCGCGGGGCCGACCTCGCCCCCTCGGCGGCGTAGCGGAGCGCGTGCCGGCCGGTGAAGCCGACACCGAGCTTGGCCGCCGGTGCGTGGCCGGGCCCGCCCGCGACCTCGACGGTGAGCCCGCCGTCGGCATGACCGTCGGCCCGGCCGGCACCGCCCGCCAGGTCGGGACGGGGCTCGCCGGGTTCGAAGGAGGACCGGAAGTGCACCACCGAGTTCGCCATGGCGGGCAGACTGCCACGGCCCACCGACATGCCGATCACCGGCTCCGCCCGGCCGCGGGGGGGGAGCGGCGAAGCGGTGGCGGATCCGTGCAGATCGGCGTTCGTACCGCTATGCCCGGCTCCGGCCGCGGTGGTGAGCGGACCGGCACGACCCGTCGCGCCCGCTGTCGGCGGCACCGGGAACAATGGCGGGCATGCCCAGTGCCGACACCCACAGTGCCGACAGCCCCGGCGCCGGCACCGCACTCGCCCCCGAGGTCGCAGACCGCCTCAAACGCGACGACCACGGCCTGGTGGTCGCGGTGGTCCAGCAGTACGACACCGGCGAGGTGCTGATGGTCGGCTGGATGGACGACGAGGCGGTGCATCGCACGCTCACCACGGGCCGGTCGACGTTCTGGAGCCGCAGTCGCCGGGAGTACTGGGTGAAGGGGGAGACCTCCGGTCACCGGCAGTGGGTGAAGGAGGTCCGGCTGGACTGCGACGGTGACACCCTGCTGGTCCGGGTCGACCAGGAGGGCCCGGCCTGTCACACCGGCACGCGCACCTGCTTCGACGACGGCCTGCTCACCGCGAAGGTCGGCGAGCCGGGAGCCGCGGCCGCCGCGGAGGAGGAGGTCCGGCCGTGACGTTCCTCGGTGCGACCACCCCCGACCTCGCCGGCTTCCGCGACCTCGCGTCCGGCCGCCGGGTGATCCCGGTGACCCGCAAGCTGCTCGCCGACGCCGAGACCCCGCTCGGCGTCTACGCCAAGCTGGCCCGCGACGAGCCGGGCACGTTCCTGTTCGAGTCGGCCGAGCACGGCGGGGTGTGGGGGAGGTACTCCTTCGTCGGCGTCCGTTCAGCGGCGGTGCTGACCGAACGCAACGGCGAGGCGCAGTGGCTCGGCAACCCGCCGGTGGGGCTGCCCGAGGGCGGCGACCCGCTGGCCGCGGTGCAGGAGACGGTGGCCCGGCTGCACACCCCGAACCTCCCCGGCCTGCCGCCGCTGACCGGTGGCCTCGTCGGCTACATCGGTTACGACGCGGTGCGCCGGCTGGAACGGCTGCCCGACCTCACCACCGACGACCTAGGGCTGCCCGAGTTGGCACTGATGCTGGCCACCGACCTCGCGGTGCTGGACCACGTGGACGGCACGCTGCTGCTGATCGCCAACGCGGTCAACTGGGACGACACCGGCGAGCGCGTCGACCAGGCCTGGTCCGACGCCGTTCAGCGGCTGGACGCCATGACGAAGGCGCTCGCCCAGCCCACGCCGTCGTTCGTCGCGGCGGCCGACCTGCAGGCCCCGCCCGGCTACGAACGCCGCCGTTCCGCCGAGGAGCACATGGCGGCGGTCGAGCAGGCCAAGGAGGAGATCCACGCCGGTGAGGCCTTCCAGGTGGTGGTGTCGCAGCGGTTCGAGCGGGCGACGACGGCCAGGGCGTTCGACATCTACCGCGTGCTGCGCCTCTCCAACCCCTCGCCGTACATGTACCTCCTGCGCTTCGGCGACTTCGACATCGTGGGTTCCAGCCCGGAGGCGCTGGTGACGGTGACCGGCGAGCGGGCGCTGACGCACCCGATCGCGGGAACCCGGCCACGAGGTGCCACTCCGGAGGAGGACCACGCGCTGGAGCAGGAACTGCTCGCCGACGAGAAGGAACGCGCCGAGCACCTGATGCTGGTCGACCTGGGCCGCAACGACCTCGGCCGGGTGTGTGCGCCGGGCAGCGTCGAGGTGGTCGACTTCATGACCGTACGCAGGTACAGCCACGTCATGCACCTGGAGTCCACCGTGGTCGGACGGCTGGCGCCGGGGCGGACCGCCTTCGACGCCCTGTGTGCCTGCTTCCCGGCCGGCACCCTCTCCGGCGCGCCGAAGCCGCGGGCGATGGAGATCATCGAGAAGCTCGAACCCACCAGGCGAGGGCTGTACGGCGGGGTCGTCGGCTACCTCGACTTCGCCGGGGACCTGGACGCTGCGATCGCCATTCGCACCGCGCTGCTGCGCGACGGTGTGGCGTACGTCCAGGCCGGCGGGGGCATCGTGGCCGACTCCGACCCCGCGGCCGAGGACGCCGAGACCCGCAACAAGGCGGCCGCGGCACTGCGCGCGGTGGCGGTGGCGGAAACGTTCCGGACACCGTGACGGCAAGGACCACCATGACCACCAGGACCACCGCGACTCCCGTGTCCGCGAAGCCGACCGCCCGGCGGCAGTTCTTCCTCGCTCTCGGGCTGGTTCTCGCAGGCGCGGCCCTCGTGCTGTGGGCAGCCGGGCGCACCTGGCTCGCAGCCCGGTGGGCGATCCCCGACTACCCCGCGGTGCACACCGCCGTCACCGGGGCACAGGCCGCCCCGCTGGTCCGCTCGGCCGGCTTCCTCGGCCTCGCCGGAGTGCTCGCCCTGCTGGCCACCAGAGGGCTCGGCCGCCAGGTCGCCGGTGGACTGGTCGCGCTGGCAGGAGCCGCCGCGGTCGCCTCGTGCGCGACGTTCTGGACCCGCACCGGCCCGGTCGCGGACGCGGCGGTGCGCCGCGCGATCGCCGGCGGGGCGGGAAGCGGAGGCGGCGGAGGCGGCATCCGGGCGTCCACGGTCACGGTCGAGTCCTGGCCGTGGCTCGCGATGGCCGGTGCAGCGCTCGTCGTGGCCGGCGGAGTGCTCGCGGTGGCGCGCGGCCGGAGGTGGCCGGCGATGGGCAGCCGGTACGACGCACCGGCGGCCAGGCGGACCGACGACGATCCGTGGGCGGCTCTCGACCGCGGCGAGGACCCCACCCTGCGCGACTGACCGGCGGCCCCGCGACCGGGCGACCCCGGGTCGCCGGTGATCAGGGCGCGCGACACAATGGGCCACGGTACGAAAGAGAGGGTCGGCCATGGGCGACATGAGCGACAAGTTCCGGCACGAGAACACCACGCAGTCCCACCACGGCAACACCCCGGCGGCGTGGACGACCGTAGGAATCCTGCTGGCCGTCTCCGTGGTCGCCGGTGTGGCGATCGTGATCGGCAACTGGTGGCTGTTCTTCGCCAGCGCGGTAGGTGGGACGCTGGTCGCCCTGCTCATCGGCAAGATCATGCACGTCATGGGCCTCGGTGGCCCCCGCCCGCCCCGGCACAGCCCGGCCGAGGTGCAGCCGATCGCGGGCGACACCTCCGAGGAGAGCAGCACGGTCTCCTGACCGCCGCCTCCGCTCAGCTCAGGTTGGCCAGGTAGGGCGAGAAGTGGTCGGCCACTTCGTCGGCCACCTGTTCGGCGTCCCGGCTTCCGTCCACAGCCAGCACGCGGATCCCGTGCTCCCGGGCGGCCTCGGCGGCCGACACCGCGAGCAGCCGGTCCCGGTCGACCCGGTTGGCCTGCGCACGTTCGGGATCACTGACCCGTGGCCCGAACTCCCGGGCGCGGGGGAGTTCCCGCAGCTGACGTTGCCGGAACTCCTCGGTCGGCACCATGACCAGCATCCGGCCGGGTGAGTCCAGCAACGGTGCGACGAGTTCGGGACGCAGTCCCCACCCCTCGGCGAGGATCGGCCGCCCGGACACCAGCCCCCGCAGGTCGTCCAGCGTCCACTCGAACCTCCGGCCGAACTCCTCCAGCGCGTCCCGGGCCATCTCCGCGGACGTACGCCGGACCCACACCTCGTCCGGGCCCGGCCCGGTCAGCGGCTCCCCACGAGCAGCCCGGTCGGCGACGCGGCGCGCGTCGTGTCCCCGGGCATCGTGGTAGTCGTAGTGGTACGCCGTGATCCCGCAGCGGCGGGCGAGGATGCGGGCCACAGTCGACTTGCCGGCCCACTGCCCGCCGCCGAGCCACAGGGTGTCGGCGATCGTCCCGAACGGATCCCAGGTCATGGGCAGCGATTCCGCCGGCCTGGCAGGAGTTCCGTACGACATCAGGCACTCAGCGCGCCGACGTCGACCGGTGTCGACTTTCCGGGGGCGGGCAGACCGTTGATGCGGATCGCGACGCGGCAGACGGCCGGCTCGGCCATGGTGTCGGATGCGCGGACTCCGGTCACGGGTGCACAGTTTAGGCGGCTGTACGAACAGCCGGCGAGCGGTGAGCAGGGCACCCGGCACCCGGTGCTGGAAGCCGAGGAGACGCCGGGACAAGACGCCGGGAGACGCCGGGAGAAGGAGGAGAGCGAGCGTGCGGCTGGACCCCGTGGACGAACGCATCGTCGCCCTGCTGCTCGACGACGGCCGGGCCAGCTTCGCCGAGATCGGGGCCCAGGTCGGACTGTCGGCGCCGGCGGTGAAGCGCCGGGTGGACCGGTTGCGGCAGGCGGGTGCGGTCACCGGGTTCACCGCGAAGGTCGACCCGCGCGCCCTCGGCTGGACCACCGAGGCGTACGTCGAACTGTTCTGCCAGGGCAAGACCTCGCCCGCGACCATCCGGGCGGGCGTGGCGCGCTTCCCGGAGGTGGTGGCGGCCTGCACGCTGACCGGTGAGGCGGACGCCCTGGTGCACATCCTCACCGCCGACATCGGGCACTTCGAGCGGGTGCTGGAACGCATCAACGCCGAGCCGTACGTCGCCCGGACCAGGAGCTCGCTGGTGCTGTCCCGGCTGCTGGAGCGGCCCGGACTGACCGGCCAGGAGACCCCGGGTTAGCACCCGCCCCCGAGGGTTGCCGGGCACGAACGCGTCCCGTCCGGCCCGGTGAACCGGCCGCGCAACGATTCGCTGCCATCGGCGCCGAGCACGCAACGAACTGCCGCCCATGCGCAGTCAGGACGCATTGGGTCGCGGGTAGGTGGCTACCTAGGCTCGACCTCGGGAAGGTCGCGGCGGCCGCTCGCGCCCCCGTTCGTACCCCAGCGGAGGTTTCTCGATGCCCACGACCGTCAGGACCGCCACTCACCGGCACTACCTCATGTGCCGGCCGACGTACTTCACCGTCTCGTACGCGATCAACCCGTGGATGCACCCGGAGAACGCGGTCGACACCGAGCTCGCCATCGCGCAGTGGGAGCGTCTGCGCCGGACCTACCTCGACCTCGGTCACGAGGTCAGCCTGATCGAGCCCGTGCCCGGCCTGCCGGACATGGTGTTCGCCGCGAACGGTGCAGTGGTCGTGGACGGGCTGGCGTTCGGCTCGCGGTTCCGCTACCTGGAGCGGATGCCCGAGGCCACCCGTTACCTCGAGTGGTTCAGGACCCACGGCGTCGAGCACGGTGTCCGCGACGCGTACCTCCCGCTGGCCGTCGCCGAGGGCGAGGGCGACCTGCTCACCACGCCGGACCGCATCCTCGCCGGCACCGGCTTCCGTACCGACCCGGCGGCCCACCGCGAGCTGGCGGAGTACGTCGACCGGCCGGTCGTCACGCTGCACTTGGTCGACCCGCGCTTCTACCACCTGGACACCGCTCTGTCGGTGCTCGACGAGCACAACGTCGCCTACTACCCGGAGGCGTTCGCGCCGGAGAGCCGGCAGGTGCTGGCGGACCTGTACCCGGATGCGGTGCTTGCCGACGAGGCCGACGCGGTGGTGCTGGGCCTGAACGCCGTGTCCGACGGCCGGAACGTCGTACTGCCCGTGCAGGCGACCGGGCTCGCGGGCCGGCTCGCCGAACGCGGTTACCAGCCGGTGCCGGTGGACCTGTCCGAGCTGCGCAAGTCCGGTGGCGGCCCGAAGTGCTGCACGCTGGAGATCCGTCCGAGCCATGTCGAAGGCCGCGTCGAGAACGGTGTCGCCGGCGGTGTGGTCATGGCGGGAGAGGGGGCCCCGGATGCTCGGTGACCCGACGACCCGAACCGCGGACCCGACCCTGGACCCGACCCTGGACCCGACCGCGGCGCAGATCACGCTCGCCGAGCGGTACGCCGCGCACAACTACCATCCGCTGCCGGTGGTGGCCGCCGAAGCCGAGGGCGCCTGGGTGACCGGCGTGGACGGGCGACGTTACCTCGACTGCCTGGCGGGGTACTCCGCGCTCAACTTCGGCCACCGCCACCCGGCCATCCTCGCCGCCGCACGTGAGCAGCTGGACCGGCTGACGTTGATCAGCCGGGCGTTCCACCACGACCAGTTCGGGGCCTTCTGCGCCGAGCTCGCCGGGCTGGTCGCGGCGTCGAACCCGATGTCGAGCACGGGGTCCGTCACCGGCGCCGAGGCTTCCCCCGGCGTCATGGTGCTGCCGATGAACACCGGCGCGGAGGCGGTGGAGACCGCGCTGAAGCTGGCCCGCAAGTGGGGCTACGAGCGCAAGGGTGTCCCGGACGGGCAGGCCACCATCGTCGTCGCGGCCGGCAACTTCCACGGCCGCACGATCACGATCGTGAGCTTCTCCGACGACCCGGACGCCCGCGACCACTACGGCCCCTACACGTCGGGCTTCGTGACCGTGCCGTACGGCGACGCGGGTGCGGTCGCCGACGCGATCGACGACACCACGGTCGCCGTGCTGATCGAACCCGTCCAGGGCGAGGCCGGGGTGATCGTGCCTCCGGAGGGCTACCTGCGCGAGGTCCGCCGCACGTGCACCGAGCGGGGCGTACTCCTGCTCGCCGACGAGATCCAGGCCGGGCTTGGGCGGACGGGCACCACGTTCGCCTGCGACCGCGAAGGCGTCGTCCCCGACCTCTACATCCTCGGCAAGGCGCTCGGCGGCGGAGTGGTGCCGGTCTCGGCGGTGGCCGGCTCGCCGGACGTGCTGAGCGTCGTCCGCCCGGGTCAGCACGGCAGCACGTTCGGCGGCAACCCGCTGGCATGTGCGGTCGGCCGGGCCGTGGTGGGCCTGCTCACCGACGGCAGCTACCAGCGACGGGCCGCAGCCCTGGGTACCGTCCTCACCGAGCGCCTGAACGCCCTGCTGGGGAAGGGGCTCGTGGGCGTACGCACTGCCGGTCTGTGGGCCGGCATCGACGTCGATCCCGCGCTCGGCACCGGTCGCGACATCTGCTCCACGCTCGCCGAGCGGGGGGTACTCGCCAAGGACACCCACGGCTCGACGATCCGGCTGGCACCGCCCCTGGTGATCGAACAGGCCGACCTGGAGTGGGCCGTGGACCAGTTGGCCGACGTGCTGGCGACTCGGTAGGCACGGCGCCACCCACCACGCTCGGCACAACCTCGGCATCACGTTCGGCACCACGGAGCCGACCACCTCACTGGCCGGAGCGGCCCGCGACAACGCGGCCTGCTCTGGCCAGTGATCTTGTCTGCGCCTGTCCGCACACACCACAATCACTCAGCATCGCTTGGGACGGGCACCCGCTCGTCGTTTCCCGGGCACGTCAGCTCTCGTTCGTGGTTCCTCCGTACGTCGGCCCTCCCCGAGCGTCCGTTCCTCCCGTACGTCCGTTCATCCCGTACGTCTGCAACTCCGGCACGTCCGCTTCTTCCGTATGCCAGTACTCCCGCTCGACCCGCAGCAACTCCCGTACGCCGGTGCGCCGCGGAGGCATCTCTCCGGGTCCGTCGCCGCGGTGGCCGGGCGTGTCCGGATTCCCTTCTCCAGCGCGCGGACAGCGCTTACCACCAGGCGGTGCGACGACCGATGACATGGAACAACCAGTACTCGCGGCGGACCTTCGGCCGAATGGTCGTGGCCGGACTCGGTGCAGCGACCGTGCCGAACCTCCTCACGCCGGGGACCGCACAGGCGGCAACCGGCGGCCCGGCAACCGGTGTGACCGCCACCACGACCCGGGCGCGGTCGGGCATCAGCTGGCCGGACGGGCAGGCGTTGCCCCACTTCGCGTCACCACGCGCCCTCGACGTCGTAGACATCACCGGCCTGTCCGGCGACGAGAAGCTGATGCTGGGAACCCTGCAGGGGTTGGTGAACCGGGTCCGTCCGCAGATCTACCTCATCGGCGACGACGCCACCAACGGCGAGGGCCGGCTGACCTGGCTGCGCGACCTGGGCGTGTCGTACACCGTGCGCGACGACTTCTGGACGCTGGTGGACAGGTACCGCGGCGCGATCCGTGGCAGCGTCGTGTACGACCCCGAGGTGCCCGACTCGCTCAATGTGGCCACCACCCTCGCCGGCCTGCGCAACCTCGTCGCCGTCGGCCCGGACCTGGTGGGACCGCTTGCGAAGGACTACGGCGTGAAGGTGGTCGAGGACCTGCGCGGGCGGTTCACCAGCCGGATCGACGCCTACCGCTGGCAGTTCGAGAACCTCTGGTCGCAGACCACCCACCGGATGCTGATCGGCCTGCCGCCGCTGAAGGACGTCAGCCTCCCGCCCGGACTCCCGTCGTACTACACCACCATCGCCAAGGTGGACACGCACATCCACGACGCCTCCAACCGGAAGGTGTACGAGTTCGACCTCACCGGCCAGCTCGGCGGCAAAGGCGTGTGGGTGCGCTTCGACGACGCGTTCACCAACGACGGCTGGGGCCCCGCCGTGCACCAGGTGACGTTGCGCGCGGACGACACCGTGGTGGCCGACTTCGTGCCCGGCACCGACGCGGAGGACCCGTACCTCTTCGACGACAGCAACTCCCAGACCAGCCTGGGCCCGCCGCTGCACCGGTTCGCCGACGGCGGCCGCTACTTCGTGTACGGGTTCGCCCCGCCCTCCGGAACGTCGAAGCTGACGCTCTCGGTGGAGATGTGGAACGAGTACGTGGTGTCGGTGAGCAAGACCGAGCCGGCCCGGCCGACGAAGGTGGCGTTCGCCTACCTGCGCGACTACGCCGTGGCCAACCAGGCGATGACGTTCTGGCTGGATCCGAACGTCGACGCCGAACGCGAACTGTTCGAGCAGATCATGTCCGAGGTCGAGCCGTACACGCCCTATCTCGGGTGGTTCGCCCAGGACATCGCGGGCGAGTTCGGCGGCACCGAACTGTGCTCGAGACACGGCGTCTACGTGCTGGCCGCGGACTGGTTCGAGAACCTCACCGTGCATTCCGGTGCCCGGGCGCCGATCTCCGACCAGCAGAAGCCGGCACCCACGCTTCCGCTGGAGAACAAGGTCTACGTCACCTTCACCATGTCCGAGGGCGACAACCTGCAGTACAACGAACACCGGCTGCGGATCCTGTGGGACAACCCGGGCAGGGGCAGCGTGCCGGTCAACTGGACCACCAACCCGCTGCTCGCCGACGCCGCGCCGAACTTCCTCAGCCACTTCCAGCGCACCGCGACCGACAACGACCTGCTGGTGGCGGGCCCCTCCGGCGCGGGCTACATCTACCCGACACCGTGGCCGGACGGCACCTTCGGCGCGTTCACCCGGCAGACCGGCAAGTACATGCACGCGACGGGGATGGGAATCGTCTACGTGCTCAACCGGGTGGACGGTCACGACGTCGACCTGTCGGCGGAGAAGACCCATGCGTACGTCTCCGACGTCGAGCCGCAGGGGATCTTCCTGAACTGGTCCGGCACGACCACCACCCGCCTCGTGGAGGGCGGTACGCCACTCGCCACCATCCTCGGTGTCGGCGGAATTCAGGAGACCAAGGCCGCCATCGCCCGGTCGGCGCAGGGTTGGGACGGCAACTCGCCGCGGTTCGTCTCGATCGGCGTGAACGCCTGGGCGATGACGCCGCAGGACCTGGCCGAGGTGACCGCCTCGCTCGGATCCGACTACCGCGTGGTGCGCGGCGACCAGTACTTCGACCTGGCCCGGAAGGCGCTCGGGTAGGCCCGCGCCCGCCGGCCGGTCAGACGTGCAGGGCGGTGAACGGCGGCCAGGGCAGGTTGCGCAGCACCATGAACACCACGGCCGCCGCCACCACCGCCGGGAGGAGCGCCGACCGCGCCCGCGGGCCCAGCACCGGACGGGGGAGTCGGGCACGGAAGGGCAGGCGTTCGAGCACCCAGCTCAGCCACAGGTAGGCCACGACCAGGATCGCGAGGAGGGCCGGCGCGTTGAACCTGAGCGCGCCGGCCAGGTCGCCGTGCAGCACGGCGGCCGCCATCCGGGTCGTACCGCACAGCGGGCAGTCCAGCCCGGTGAGGAAGTGCAGCAGGCACGGGACGCCGAACCGTCCGCCCGACACGGCGTTCGCCGCCGCCAGTCCAAGACCTGTGGCGCCTAGGACGGCGAGGCCGGCCAGCGTGCTGTCCGAGGGCAGCACGTCCTGGTGCGCGGCGCGCGCGGCGGGCAGACCGCCCGGTCGGTTCAGGGGCGGTTGCGGCACGGGTCCACGGTAACCCCAACCCCCTCGCCCGAACCGGTTTCGCGGGGAGGCTGTGACCACTAGGTTGTTCGAATTCGTTGCCACTTTCACGTGTGACTTCCAGAACGGAGACGGTTGTGAGTACACCGACCCCGCCGGGTCCCGACGCACCCGACCAGGGCTCATCCTCGGGACGGCACGGTGCTCCGCAGCCTCAGGATCCCTACGGCCGGCAGGCCCAGGGACAGGGCGGCCAGCAGGGCTACGGCCGGCAACAGCAACACGGTCAGTACGGCCAGCAGTACGGCCAGCAGCCGGGTTACGGCCAGGCGTACCCCCAGGGCCAGGAGGGGTACGGTCAGGGTCAGTACGGTCAGGGTCAGTACGGCCAGCCGGATCAGTACGGCCAGTACTCCGGCGCTCCCGAAATCGACCGGGACATGCTCGCCCCGTGGGTCCACCGTCTGGGCGCGTACCTCGTCGACGGTGTCGTGGCGTGGATCCCCGGCGCCATCGGCTCGGCGCTGATGACCGGTCTGCAGTCCGGTGGCCAGCCGTCGGGGGCAGCCACGATGATCGGTTCGATCCTGTACCTCGTGAGCCTGGCCATCAGTATCTGGAACATCGTCTTCCGGCAGGGCCGTACTGGTCAGAGCATCGGCAAGCAGGTGCTCAACATCAAGCTGGTCCGTGAGTCCGACGGGCAGCCGCTGGGTCCGGGCACGACCTTCGTCCGTGCGCTCGCGCACATCCTGGACGCGCTGCCCTGCTACGTCGGCTTCCTCTGGCCCCTGTGGGACAAGAAGCGCCAGACGTTCGCCGACAAGGTGATGTCCAGCCTGGTCATCAAGGTGTGAGCCGTCCGGGGGCGTGTTCGGCGAGTCTGGTGGCCAGCGTCGGAACACGCCCCCGACGGGCGGCGGACGGGACCGGTCCCGCGCTCGCCGTCCCGGCCCGCGCCGTCGCCCGCACCGTTTTCGTACTGATTCCGGGCCCGTACCCTGCCTCCTCCACCGCGCACGCGGCCCTGCACCGGACGCGCCCTGACCACCAGCCGGTGTCGGGGTGGGGGGAGGTCGTCGTTACTCTGAGCAGGTCTCTGGAAGCGAGAGCGGGTTCGTTCGCCGAAGACCCGCGCCTGCGCTTAGGTCGCTCAGGAAGGACTGACTGCGTGAGTGTTCTCGACGAGATCCTCGACGGGGTCCGCGCCGACCTTGAGGAGCGGCAGGCGAGAGTCTCGATCGACGATCTGAAGAAGCGGGTCGCCCTTCTTCCGTACGCCATCGATCCCGTCCCGGTTCTGCGGGGCGACGGCGTTGCCGTCATCGCGGAGGTCAAGCGGTCGAGTCCGAGCAAGGGTGCGCTCGCCGCGATCGCCGATCCGGCCGCGCTCGCCTCCGACTACCAGGCCGGCGGGGCCGCTGTGATCAGCGTCCTGACCGAGCGCCGCCGGTTCGGCGGCTCGATCGACGACCTCCGGGCGGTGCGTTCCTCGGTGGACGTTCCGATCCTCCGCAAGGACTTCGTGATCACCAGCTACCAGCTCTGGGAGGCCCGGGCCTACGGCGCCGACCTGGTGCTGCTCATCGTGGCGGCCTTGAAGCAGAACGCCCTGGTCTCGCTGATCGAGCGCGCGGTGTCGATCGGCCTCACCCCGCTGGTCGAGGTGCACACCGAGGAGGAGGTCGAGCGGGCCGTCGACGCGGGCGCGAAGCTGATCGGCGTCAACGCCCGAGACCTGCGCACCCTGGAGGTCGACCGGAGCGCGTTCAGCCGGCTCTCGCCGCGGGTCCCCGACGGTATCGTCAAGGTGGCGGAGTCCGGCGTGCGCGGACCACACGACGTGATCGAGTACGCCCGCGCCGGTGCTCACGCCGTCCTCGTCGGCGAGAGCCTGGTCACCGGGAAGGACCCCCGGTCCGCGGTGGCCGATCTGGTCGCGGCCGGTGCCCATCCGGCTCTGCACCATGACTGAGCCGGTGGCCGGTCCCATGACTGCCCGAACCCACTCGCAACCGACCCCCGAACCGAAGTGACTCGATGACTGACGTGGCCGCTGCCAACACCGACCGGGGCGTGCTCGGTCAGGGACTCGACGGACATTTCGGTCGCTTCGGCGGCCGGTTCACCCCCGAGGCCCTGATCAGCGCGCTCGACGAACTCGAGCAGGCGCACCGCGCCGCGCAGGCCGACCCGGCGTTCATGGCCGAACTGGACCGGATGTTCCGGGAGTACGCCAACCTGCCGAGCCCGCTCTACGACGCGACCCGCCTCTCCGAGGTGGCCGGCGTCCGGATCCTGCTCAAGCGGGAGGACCTCAACCACACCGGCGCCCACAAGATCCGCAACGTCCTCGGCCAGGCACTGCTGGCGGTCCGGATGGGCAAGACCCGGATCATCGCCGAGACCGGGGCCGGGCAGCACGGTGTGGCCACCGCCACCGCCTGCGCCTACCTCGGCCTGGACTGCGTGGTCTACATGGGCGAGGAGGACACCCGCCGGCAGGCGCTCAACGTCGCCCGGATGGAGTTGCTCGGCGCCGAGGTGATCCCGGTGACGACCGGCAGCCGGACGCTGAAGGACGCGATCAACGAGGCGCTGCGCGACTGGGTGGCCTCCGTCGACAACACCCACTACCTCCTGGGCACCGCAGCCGGACCGCACCCGTTCCCGGTCATGGTGCGCGACTTCTGCCGCGGTATCGGCGACGAGGCCCGGGCACAGACGATCGAGCTGACCGGCTCCCTTCCGGACGCGGTGTGCGCGTGCGTGGGCGGCGGCTCCAACGCGATCGGCACGTTCACCGCGTTCGTTCCCGACGAGTCCGTCCGGCTCTACGGCTTCGAGGCCGGCGGCGACGGCGTGGACACCGGCCGGCACGCCGCGACGATCACCTCCGGTCAGGTCGGCGTCCTGCACGGCACCCGGTCCTACCTCCTCCAGGACGAGGACGGCCAGACCATCGAGAGCCACTCGATCTCCGCGGGGCTGGACTACCCGGGGGTGGGGCCCGAGCACGCCTGGCTGCACGACACCGGCCGCGCGACCTACCTCCCGGTGACCGACGCCGAGGCGATGGACGCGCTGCGGCTCCTGACCCGGACCGAGGGGATCATCCCCGCGATCGAGTCCGCGCACGCGGTGGCCGGAGCGCTCCGGGTGGCCGAGGACCTCGGCCCGGACGCGACCGTCCTGGTGTGCCTGTCCGGCCGGGGCGACAAGGACGTCGACACCGCCGCCACGTGGTTCGGTCTGCTCGACGACAAGCCCGGGGTGGAGACGGCCGGTACCGAGCGGGAGAACGCCAAGCAGGCGGACTCGGCGCGGGAGAGCACGGAGGAGAAGGCGTGAGCACCTCGACGTCCACCGGGGTCGGCCCGGTCTTCGCCAGGGCGAAGGAAGAGGGCCGCGGGGTGCTCGTCGGCTACCTGCCGGCGGGATTCCCGAGCTACGACGGTGCGATCGCGGCGTTCGAGGCGATGGCCGAGGCGGGGGTCGACGTCTTCGAGGTCGGCCTGCCCTACTCCGACCCGACGATGGACGGCCCGACCATCCAGGCGGCCGCCGACCAGGCGCTGCGCGGCGGCACCCGCACCAAGGACGTTCTCCGTACGGTCGAGGCGGTCTCCGGCTTCGGCGTACCGACCCTGGTGATGACGTACTGGAACCCGATCGAGCGCTACGGCGTTGAACGCTTCGCACGGGACCTCTCCTCGGCCGGCGGGGTGGGGCTGATCACGCCCGACCTGATTCCGGAGGAGGCCGGGGAGTGGGTGGCCGCCAGCGACGCGACCGGCCTGGACCGGGTCTTCCTGGTCGCGCTGTCGTCGTCCACCGAGCGGCTGCGGCTGACCGCGCAGGCCTCCCGGGGCTTCGTCTACGCCGCGGCGGTGATGGGGGTGACCGGCGCCCGTGAGCAGACCAGCGCCGGTGCGCCCGGGCTGGTCGCCAGACTGCGGGAGGTCACCGACCTGCCCGTCGGCGTCGGGATCGGCGTGTCCAACGGCGACCAGGCCGCCGAGGTGGCGGCGAGTGCGGACGCGGTGATCGTCGGCTCGGCGTTCGTACGCCCGTTGCTGGACGCGCCCGACGAGCGCGCCGGCGTCGAGCGGGTGCGCGAAGTCGCCCGCGACCTCGCCGACGGAGTTCGCCGGCGGGGGCAGTGAGGCACCACCAGCATCCGGCGCCGCGACGCGGCGGCGCCGGTGGACAGACGAGGCGGAGAGCGGCATGAGCAAGAAGTCGGCCCGGGAGCAGTTGCGCGCCGAGCGTGCCCGGCAGGCCGCGCAGGCCAAGCGGCGCGAGAACATGATGCGCATCGGCGTGGCCGTGGTCGTGGCCGTGGTGATCGTGGCCATCGCCGCGGTCGTCCAGTGGCAGCGCTCCAAGGTCGACACCACCGCGGCCTACCCCGAGGGCGTCGTCGCCCCGTACAAACCGGCCTCCAAGAGCGACCCGACGCCGGTCGCCGGCAAGGCGGGCGGTCAGGGCGACGGTGTCGGGTTCGGCAAGTCCAGTGCCCCCGTCGTGGTGGAGATGTTCGAGGACTTCGCCTGCCCGCACTGCCGCGACTTCGAAAGCGACGCCGAGCAGACCCTGAACCAACAGGTCGAGGCCGGCAAGGCGCGGGTCATCTACTACCCGCTCACGCTGCCGGGCTTCGGCCGGCCGACCGAGCTCGCCGCCAACGCCTTCGGGTGCGCCGTCGACGCCGGCAAGGCCCGCGAGATGCACGACGCGCTGTACGCCAACTACAGCCAGAGCTGGACCAACTCCCAGCTGGTCGAGCTCGGCAAGGGGATCGGGCTCACCTCCGGCTCGTTCCGTTCCTGCGTCAACGGTGACAAGTTCGCCGACTGGGTCAAGGCGGTCGACAAGACCGGCACCGACCGCGGCGTACAGGGCACCCCCACGGTCTTCGTCAACGGCAAGCAGCTGGACCCCGGCGACACCAGCGGGACCGGCCTGAAGCTCGCGATCGACTCCGCGGCTGCCAAGACCAACAAGCAGTGAGCGGGTAAGGTCCGTCCGGTAACCATCGCCCGCAGGAGTTCTCACAGGCCATGCAGATCCTCGCGTCCATACCCAGCCCTTCGCAGGGGGTGTGGCATCTCGGGCCGCTCCCGCTCCGGGCATATGCGATATGCATCATCCTCGGCGTCGTTGTGGCGGTCTGGCTGGGAAACCGCCGCTGGATCGAACGCGGCGGCCGGCCGGGGACGGTCGCCGACGTCGCCGTCTGGGCAGTCCCGTTCGGCCTCGTGGGTGCCCGCCTCTACCACGTCATCACCGACTACCAGCTCTACTTCGGCCCTGGCCGCGAGCCGATGCGGGCGTTCGCGGTCTGGGAGGGCGGCCTCGGCATCTGGGGCGGTGTGGCGTTCGGCGCGCTCGGTGCCTGGATCGCCTGCCGGCGGCGCGGCATTCCGCTGCCGGCGATGGCCGACGCGCTCGCGCCCGGGATCGTCCTCGCCCAGGCGATCGGGCGGTGGGGCAACTGGTTCAACCAGGAGCTGTTCGGCGCTCCCACCACCGCGCCGTGGGGTTTGCGGATCGACCCGGCGCACCGTCCGATCGGATATGAGCAGTACGCCACGTTCCAGCCCACCTTCCTGTTCGAGAGCATCTGGGACGTCGGCACCGCGCTGCTGGTGATCTGGGCCGACCGGCGGTTCCGCCTCGGCCACGGGCGCGCGTTCGCGTTGTACGTCATGTGCTACACGCTGGGGCGGGGCTGGATCGAGTACCTCCGCGTCGACCCCGTGAACCACATCCTCGGCCTGCGGCTGAACGTCTGGACCTCGGTGCTGGTCTTCCTGCTCGCGATGCTCTACTTCGTCCTTTCGGCCACTCTTCGCCCGGGCCGGGAACGCGTCGTCGAGCCGACGGCACCCACGGCCCCCGGCGACGAGGTGAGCGCCACCGCCGACACCGTCGGCCGCGGCGGGGTCACCTCCGCGCAGAGCACCACTGGCACCGGCTCCCCGTCGGCTTCCCGTTCGGCGGCCGGACGCCGAGCGTCGGCGGAGGACGAGCTGCCCACCGCCGACCAGGGGACCGGAACCCGCCGGGGGACCACCGACCGTGGACGCGCCGCCGGTGATCCCCGTCAGGACCCCGCCCACCCGCGTGGCTTCGGCGACCCGGACGAGCCTCGCCAGGCCGACGACTCGGGCATATCCGCAGGTCCTGGCACCGAACACGGCTCGGGCGACCGTGCCGCCCCAGGCGGTCCTGGCGATCTGGAGGATCCCGCCTCGGTGGCCGAGGGTCACCTGGTGGTCGACCGCGACCGGCTGGTGGAGCAGAGCACCCAGATCGAGGAGGGCGCTCGCCCGTCGCAGACCCGGCCGCGCGGTGGTGAGACGGCTCACCGGCAGACCTCCGGGCGACAGGAAACGCCCGAAGAGGAGGCCCGCAGCCGCCCGGACCACCCGGCGGAAGCCGAGGGGCGCCATCCCGCCGAGGACCGCGGCGTGTACGCCGACGAGCGCTACCCGGGTGACGACCGGTACGCCACGGAGGAGAAGTACCTCGCAGACCAGCGCAACCGCGCCAACGAGCCCGACCAGGACCCCCGCCGGAGAGGGGCCGGGCGGCGGCAGGTGTCCGAGGAGCGAACACGTTCGACAGAAAACCCCCCGGAGGGTTCACAATGACCGAAGTACGATCGAACGCGCGTCTCGGCTAGTACGTCACACCGCCGTGACCCGCCACTGCCACGCGGCTATGCTGTCGCGACCTGTGGCGTTGCCGGCTACCGCCGAAGTTCGCTCACAGCGGACGCCACGACGAGGTGGTGCGCCCGGGACCATCGTCCCTGGGGCTCACCGTCAGGTGTCCGCTACCCTGCATGCAACCGCCGGGGCCAACGTCGTCCCTTGAGCGTGTCCCAACGCGAGTTGACGACGGGAGTATTCACATGCTCGGAACGCCCCCGCCGCCGCAAGGCCTGTACGACCCCCGGTTCGAGCACGACGCGTGCGGCGTGGCGTTCGTGGCCACCCTGAGCGGCGAGCCCAGCCACCAGATCGTCGAGCACGCGCTCACGGCGCTGCGCAACCTCGATCACCGCGGCGCCTCCGGCAGCGAGCCGGACTCCGGCGACGGCGCCGGCCTGCTGCTCCAGGTGCCCGACAGTTTCCTGCGTGCGGTCACCGACCTGGCCCTGCCGGCTCCCGGCGAGTACGCCGTGGGTACGGCGTTCCTTCCCAACGACGACGCAGCCGACGCCGCCACCGTCGCCCGGATCACCGAGATCGCCGCCGAGGAGGGCCTCGACGTCCTCGGCTGGCGCGACGTCCCGGTGGTGCCCGAGCTGCTCGGGCGCACCTCCCGCGCGGTGATGCCGCGGTTCCGCCAGCTGTTCCTGACCGCTGAGGGGGCCGACGGCACCGCGCTGAGCGGCCTGCCCCTGGACCGGCGCGCGTTCGCCCTGCGCAAGCGGGTCGAGCACGAGACCGACGCCTACTTCCCGTCGCTGTCGTCGCGGACGATCGTCTACAAGGGCATGCTCACCACCGAGCAGCTCGAGCCGTTCTTCCCCGATCTGTCCGACCGCCGGATGGAGAGCGCCATCGCGCTGGTCCACTCGCGGTTCTCCACCAACACGTTCCCGTCCTGGCCGCTGGCCCACCCGTACCGCTACGTCGCCCACAACGGTGAGATCAACACCGTCATGGGCAACGAGAACTGGATGCGGGCCCGCGAGGCGCTGCTGGAAAGCGACCTGCTCGCCCAGCCCGCCGGTGCCGACGCCGGCCGCGGAATGGACCGGCTCTACCCGATCTGCACGCCCGGTGCGAGTGACTCGGCGAGGTTCGACGAGGTGCTCGAGCTGTTGCAGATGGGCGGCCGCTCGCTGCCGCACGCCGTGCTGATGATGATTCCGGAGGCGTGGGAGAACCACGCCGAGATGGACCCCGCGCGCCGCGCGTTCTACGAGTTCCACTCCTCGCTGATGGAGCCGTGGGACGGTCCGGCCTGTGTCGCGTTCACCGACGGCACCCAGGTCGGCGCGGTCCTGGACCGCAACGGCCTGCGCCCGAGCCGGTACTGGGTGACCGACGACGGTCTGGTGGTGCTGGCCTCCGAGGTCGGCGTTCTCGACATCGACCCGAAGTCCGTTGTCCGCAAGGGCCGGCTGGAGCCGGGCCGGATGTTCCTGGTGGACACCGCCGAGCACCGGATCATCGAGGACGAGGAGATCAAGGGCCGCCTCGCCGCCGAACACCCGTACGACGAGTGGCTGCACGCCGGGCTGATCCGGCTGGAGAACCTCCCGCCGCGTGAGCACATCGTGCACACGCACAAGTCGGTGACCCGCCGGCAGCAGACGTTCGGCTACACAGAGGAGGAGCTGCGGGTCATCCTGGCGCCGATGGCGCGCACCGGTGCCGAGCCGATCGGTTCGATGGGCAGCGACACCCCGCTGGCCGCGCTGTCGGACCGGTCGCGGCTCCTGTTCGACTACTTCACCCAGCTGTTCGCGCAGGTCACCAACCCGCCCCTGGACGCGATCCGGGAGGAGCTGGTCACCTCGCTGGCCGGGAAGATCGGGCCGGAGGGCAATCTGCTCTCGCCCGGCCCCCCCTCGTGCCGGCAGATCGTGCTGCCGTTCCCCGTACTCGACAACGACCAGCTGGCGAAGATCATCCACGTCAACCGTGACGGTGACTTCCCGGGCTACGCCGCGCATCTGGTGCAGGGTCTCTACCGCGTCGAAGGCGGCGGCGAGGAGCTCGCCAAGCGGCTGGACGAGATCTGTGCCGAGGTGTCGGAGGCGATCGCGTCCGGCGCCCGCGTCCTGGTGCTGTCCGACCGGCACTCCAACGCCGAGCTGGCGCCGATCCCGTCGCTGCTGCTCACCGGGGCGGTGCACCACCACCTGATCCGGGAGAAGACCCGGTCCCAGGTCGGCCTGGTCGTGGAGGCCGGCGACGTCCGCGAGGTGCACCACGTCGCGCTGCTGATCGGGTACGGCGCGGCCGCGGTCAACCCCTACCTCGCCATGGAGAGCGTGGAGGACCTCGTCCGGGAAGGCATCTTCCTGGAGGGCATCGCTCCGGAGAAGGCCGTCCAGCAACTGGTGAAGGCGCTGGGCAAGGGCGTGCTCAAGGTCATGAGCAAGATGGGCGTCTCCACCGTCGCCTCCTACACCGGCGCGCAGATCTTCGAGGCGGTCGGACTCGGCCAGGAGGTCGTGGACCGGTACTTCACCGGCACCACGTCCCGGCTCGGCGGGGTCGACCTCGACCTCATCGCCGACGAGGTGCGCCGCCGGCACGAGACCGCCTACCCGCGCGACGGCATCGCTCCGGCACACCGCCGGCTGCCGATCGGCGGGGAGTACCAATGGCGGCGCGAGGGTGAGCCGCACCTGTTCGACCCGGAGACCGTGTTCCGGCTGCAGCACTCCACCCGCAGCCAGCGGTACGACATCTTCAAGCAGTACACCGCCCGGGTGGACCAGCAGGCCCAGCGGCTGATGACGCTGCGGGGGCTGTTCTCGCTGAAGTACGGGCAGCGGCCCCCGATCCCGGTCGAGGAAGTCGAGTCGGTGGAGAGCATCGTCAAGCGCTTCTCCACCGGTGCGATGTCGTACGGCTCGATCTCGGCGGAGGCGCACGAGACGCTCGCGATCGCGATGAACCGGCTCGGCGCCCGGTCCAACACCGGCGAGGGCGGCGAGGACACCGACCGGCTGCACGACCCGGAACGGCGCAGCGCCATCAAGCAGGTGGCCAGCGGGCGGTTCGGGGTGACGTCGGACTACCTCACCAACGCGACCGACCTGCAGATCAAGATGGCGCAGGGTGCCAAGCCCGGCGAGGGCGGCCAGCTTCCGGGTAACAAGGTCTACCCGTGGATCGCGCGCACCCGGCACTCCACGCCGGGTGTGGGACTGATCTCCCCGCCGCCGCACCACGACATCTACTCGATCGAGGACCTCGCCCAGCTGATCCACGACCTGAAGAACTCCAACCCGGCTTCGCGCGTGCACGTGAAACTGGTCGCGGAGGTCGGTGTGGGCACGGTCGCGGCCGGGGTGTCGAAGGCGCACGCCGACGTGGTGCTCATCTCCGGGCACGACGGCGGTACCGGCGCCGCGCCGCTCACCTCGCTCAAGCACGCGGGCGCGCCGTGGGAGCTCGGGCTCGCCGAGACCCAGCAGACGCTGCTGCTCAACGGCCTGCGTGACCGGATCGTCGTCCAGACCGACGGCCAGCTCAAGACCGGCCGGGACGTCGTGATCGCGGCGCTGCTCGGTGCGGAGGAGTTCGGCTTCGCGACCGCGCCGCTGGTGGTTTCCGGCTGCGTGATGATGCGGGTGTGCCACCTGGACACCTGCCCGGTGGGTGTGGCCACGCAGAACCCCGAGCTGCGCAAGCGGTTCAACGGCAAACCGGAGTTCGTGGTCACCTTCTTCGAGTACATCGCGCAGGAGGTGCGCGAGTACCTCGCCGAGCTGGGATTCGCCAGCATCGACGAGGCGGTCGGGCACGCCGAGTTGCTCGACATCGCGCAGGCGGTGGAGCACTGGAAGGCGGCCGGTCTGGACCTGCGGCCGATCCTCACCGTGCCCGAGCTGCCGGACGGCACGCCGCGGCGATGCGTCACCAACCAGGACCACGGCCTGGAGAAGGCGCTCGACAACCACCTCATCGAGATCGCCCGCGACGCGCTCGACCGGGGTGAGCCGGTGCGTGCGCAGTTGCCGATCCGCAACGTCAACCGCACCGTGGGAACGATGCTGGGGCACGAGCTGACCAAGAAGTACGGCGGCGAGGGCCTGCCCGACGACACGATCGACCTGACCCTGGTGGGTTCGGCCGGCCAGTCGCTGGGCGCGTTCCTGCCCCGGGGCATCACCCTCCGGCTGGAGGGCGACGCCAACGACTACCTCGCGAAGGGGCTGTCGGGTGGGCGGATCATCGTCCGGCCCGACCGCGCCGCCACGCTGGTGGCCGAGGACAACATCATCGCCGGCAACGTCATCGCCTACGGCGCGACCGCCGGCCAGGTGTTCCTGCGCGGAAAGGTGGGCGAGCGGTTCTGCGTCCGCAACTCCGGTGCCACCGCGGTCGTGGAGGGCGTCGGCGACCACGGGTGCGAGTACATGACCGGTGGTGTCGTCGTCGTACTCGGCGCGACTGGACGTAACTTCGCGGCGGGCATGTCGGGCGGCGTCGCCTACGTGCTCGACCTCGACGGGCGGCGGGTCAACCCGGAGATGGTCGAACTCGAGCCGCTGACCGAGGAGGACCGCGACCTGGTGCACTCGCTGGTGAGTGCGCACCAGGAGGAGACCGGCTCACCTGTGGCCGAGTCGTTGCTCGCCGACTGGACGGCGACGCTGGACCGGTTCGTGAAGGTGATGCCGAAGGACTACAAGCGCGTTCTGCAGGCGCGGGCCCGTGCCTTCGCCGAGGGACGTGACGTCGACCAAGCGATCATGGAGGCCGCACATGGCTGACCCGAAGGGCTTCCTCACCACCCCCCGCGAGGGAGCGCACCGAAGGCCGGTCGAGGAACGGCTTCGCGACTGGAACGAGGTCTATCCGGGCGAGGGGATCGGCACGTCGCTGTTGCCGATCATCAGCAAGCAGGCCGGGCGCTGCATGGACTGCGGTATCCCGTTCTGCCACCAGGGCTGCCCGCTCGGCAACCTCATCCCGGAGTGGAACGACCTGGTCTGGCGCGACGACTGGCGCGCCGCCATCGAACGCCTGCACGCGACGAACAACTTTCCGGAGTTCACGGGCCGGCTGTGCCCGGCACCGTGTGAGACGGCGTGCGTGCTGGCGATCGACGAGTCCATCTCCGGTGGTTCGGTGACCATCAAGAACGTCGAGGTCTCGATCATCGACCGCGCCTGGGCGCAGGGCTGGGTGACACCGCAGCCGCCGGAGTGGCTGACCGGCCAGCGCGTGGCCGTGGTGGGTTCGGGTCCGGCGGGGCTGGCCGCTGCGCAGCAGCTCACCCGGGCAGGGCACACCGTCGCGGTGTACGAGCGGGCCGACAAGGTGGGCGGCCTGCTGCGGTACGGCATCCCCGAGTTCAAGATGGAGAAGCGGGTCGTCGACCGGCGGCTGGACCAGATGTCGCGCGAGGGCACGATCTTCCGGTCCGGCGTCAACGTCGGTGTGGACGTGACCGGCCAGGATCTCCGGGCACGCTACGACGCGGTCGTGCTGGCGATGGGGTCGACGATCCCGCGTGACCTGCCGATGCCAGGCCGGGAGCTCGGCGGCATCCACCAGGCGATGGAGTACCTCCCGCAGGCCAACCGCGCCGCGCACGGCGAGGAGGTGCCGGGCCAGATCACCGCGCACGGCAAGAACGTCGTCATCATCGGCGGCGGCGACACCGGCGCAGACTGCCTGGGCACCGCACACCGGCAGGGTGCGGCGAACGTCGTTCAGCTGGAGATCATGCCGCAGCCGACGGAGATGCGTCCGTTGCACCAGCCGTGGCCGACGTACCCGATGCTGTTCCGCGTCTCCAGCGCGCACGAGGAGGGCGGCGAGCGCAAGTACGCCGTGTCGACGACGGAGTTCCTCGGTGACGACCAGGGCAACGTGCGTGCGCTGCGCCTGGTCGAGGTGAGGTTCGAGAACGGCCGCTTCGAGCCTGTCCCGAACACCGAGGTGGAGATCCCCGCAGAGCTGGTACTGCTGGCGATGGGCTTCGTCGGCCCCGAGCGTGGCGGCCTGCTCGAGCAGCTCGAGGTCGAGCTGGACGAGCGGGGCAACATCAAGCGGGACACGTCGTACATGACGAACGTCGAGGGCGTGTTCGTGGCCGGTGACGCCGGGCGCGGCCAGTCGCTGATCGTCTGGGCGATCGCCGAGGGCCGCGCGTGTGCGGCCGGAGTCGACGCGTGGCTGCGCGAGGGGCAGACGTCCCTGCCGGCGCCGATCAAGCCGACGGACCGTCCGCTGGTGGTGTGAGCGCAGACGGTCCGTTGCCGGCGGACCGGGTGTGAGGAGAGGTGCAGGGGGCCCCTGTCGCGGTGCTGAGAGCCGTGGCAGGGGTTCTTTGTGTCTGCCCTTCCGGACGCCTCGGTGGCATCGGTGGGTCGCTGAGTGACGCCGGAGGTCGCGGTCGGACCGGCCTGTGGACAGTGATCACCCGGTTTGCGACGGGTTCGCTACGGTATGCGAACTATGAAGATTCTGTACGGCAGATCAGCGCTGGTTCGCGGCGCGCTCGCCGGCGCGATCGCCGTCGGGCTGGGCGTGTCCGGGTGCAGCAGGAACATCGAACCCGAGGCCGGCAAGACGCCCTCCCCGTCACCAACCAAGTCCGCCAGCCCCACCCCGTCGGAGACCCCGACGGCCACACCCACGCGGACGCCGACTCCCACACCGACGGCGCCCAGCGGTTCAGTGGAAGAACAACTTCACGCCGCCACCGTCAATTACTACCGAGTAATCAACGAGGCCTACAGAAAGCTCGACACGAGTCAGATATACGACGTCATAGTTCCTGGTTCGAACGCCGCGCAAGGTTACATAGATTATGTTGAACAGGTTAAGAAACGGGGAAATCATTTCGAAGACCTCGGGGTGTACAAGGTCTCTGACTTCAAGCTTGCCGACAGAGGGAAGAATGAAATTCGTCGAGTGGAGTTCACCTTATCTATATCAGGTGGTCGAGAAGTAGATGAAAACGGTAAGACGGTCGAGAGCTACAAACCTGAGGCTTGGAGAGGTTCGTGGATGACCTTCGTGCGAAGAGGAGACCGCTGGTTGGCCGCGGGGCAGGTCCTCGGAGAATCCAGCAGTTAGTACTTCTGCTGATCGGTGCCATGGTGTGCGGAACCTTCTTCGCGACGGACGCTTGGGCTTGCCTTGGTTGCAGGAATCCTGAGCCACCTCCACCTCCGGATGGCGGCAAAGGTAGGTTCGCGGGCCAAGCGGCTCTGTTGACTAAAGATGGGGAGGTAGTCGACTCGGGTGGGGGCCCTTCGTGTACGGATTGCAGATGGTGGTTGAAGCCAACCTGTGAAATGGGTGGATACGGGACTTGCAGAACGGCGATGCGTTGCGGGGTAAATCCTGATGGCAGCATGAAATATTCTTATGATGTCTATCTGCTGAGGGCCGGCACAACTTGGCAACAACGGGGCATGGTGTGTCTGGACGATCCATCTGACGTGGTGACGACAGCTGATGTGGGGGAGGAGGTTCGTAAGAACTGGGCGGTGTGGGTGCCGCCACAACGACTGTCGGTACAACCAGCGAACTCTCGTACGCTGGTCAACCTGCCGACGTACTTCCAGTCCGGTCAGCCTCAGCAGATGCCGGCCAAGACCGTGCATGTCTTCAACTTCGACGTCACTGTTACGGCCGAGGGCGAGTGGGAGTGGACGTTCGAACCCGGTGTCACCAGGAAGTTCGACACCCCTGGTAGTAGCTATGACGACTCCGACCCGCAGGTGGAGTACACCTACGACACGGCGGGCCCGCGGTCGGTGGAGTTGAACACCAGTTGGCACGGCCGGTTCCGGGTCGGTGCGTATGGTCCGTACGACATCGCACAACCTGCTGTCCAGGGGCCTGGCCAGATCGACCTGGAGGTCGTGGAGTCCGGACCTGTTCTCGGCCGCTGAGCCGACAGGTCCGAGGGGGCGGAATTCGAAAGAGGCTCCGAAGTGATCCCTGACGGCTGAAGGATTCCTGGGCACGCCACCAGCTGGCGTGGAATCGTTCAGCCGTCAATGGCGTAGAGGCGGCGGGCGTTGTCGCCGCCCACCATCGCGGCCACACGTTCGGCGTCGCGCGCGGTCAGGTCGCCGTCCCGCCACCATTCGCGAAGCAACCGGCCGAACGAGTGCCGGAACTGCGCCGCGCCGACGAGATAACGCTCGGGCAGCCGGTAGGCGTCGGTGGAGAACATCAGCTTGCCGAACGGCGCGAGTTCGCAGAACTCCGCCAGGACGGCCCCCGCCCGTGCACCGACCTGGCCCACAGTCAGTCCGAAGTCCACATACACGTGCGGGTAGACCGCGGCCAGCCAGCCGGCCTCCCGGTGGTACGGGTAGCAGTGCAGCAGGACCAGCGGCGTACCAACCGGCTCCGCCGCCTCGACGAACGGCTGCAGCAAGGCCGGGTTGACAGACGTCAGGCGCAGCTCGCGGTCACCGAAACCGGTGTGTAACTGAACCGGCAGCCCACGGTCGAGACCGCTCCACAGCACGAACCGCAGCAGCACTTCGTCCCGTAACCGGGCGCTGGATCCGACGTCAAGCTCCGCCTCGGCGTCGCGGCGGCGGGTCAGCAGCCAGTCCCGGGCCGCCACCGTCACCTCCGCCCTCGACGGTCGCCGCGGGTCCACGTCGAAGCCGTGCCGGTAACCCAGGATGGACTTCACCGCGACGGCGTTCTGAGTGGCCGTGGCGAGCGCGTCGACGTACGCGTCGGCGAAGTCGCCCGCCGCGACACCCGAGTCGGCCAGGCCTTCCGCGACCGACTCCAGCCGTACCACCTCCCGGCCAACGGCGTCCGCCGCCGACGCGAGCCCGCGCACCGACCACCAGTCCGAGCCTGGTCCGTCGGTCCCCCCGATCCCGGTGTCGACCAGCAGGTACGACAACCCTGCGGCACCGAGCAGGCGGCGGGCCGCCTCGGCCGGCCCTACCTCGGCCCGACGGTCGAGGTAGGTGTCCAGCGGAGTACCGGCCGGCAGCCCGAGCGGGGGAGCGCACCACCGCCGGACGGCGGCTCCGAGCAGGCTGTCGGCGTACGACACTCCAAGGGGCGCCGGCCGATCCGCCTCGCCCAGCATGCGTTCGAACTCGGCCCGGCTCAGCGACCCCCGAGCCTCTCCCGGCCCGACGAACACCGGGTGGCAGTGAGCGTCCACCAGCGGGAGGTCCGCCAGCGAAAGGCCGGCCCGCATCAGTACCTCCACCGGGTGGCGGAGACGATCTCCTCCTCGTTCACTCCGGCGAACAGCTCGGCCTCAGCCCGCCGAACAGTGGCGAACGTGTCCAGCAGCGGCGCCCCGAGCGCCTCGCCCAGCACCTCGTCCTCCTCCAGCAGGTCCACCGCCGCGAGTACCGACTGCGGCAGCCTGGGCGGGCGGCGTTCCTCCGGGAGGGTCGCGGGGTCGGTGGTCACCTCCGGGGGCAGCGGCCGGCCCGCGTCGACACCTGCGAGTGCGATGGCGAGAACCGCACCGACGACGAGGTACGGGTTCGCACTTCCGTCGACGCACTTGAGTTCGGCGTTGGCCGCCCGGGACTCACTTCCTCGCGTACCGGTGACCAGCCGCAGCGCGGCCTCGCGGTTCTCCCGCCCCCAGCACTGGTAGGGCGCGGCCCACTGCTGCGGAACCAGCCGCAGGTAGCTCGCCACGCTGGGCGCGGTGACGGCGCACAGCGCGGGCATCCGGGCGACGAGTTCGGCGAGGATCGACTCGCCCCGGTCGGTGAGGCCGTACGGCCCGTACCCGCCGGTGAACAGGTTCTTCCCCTGGGCCCACGCCGAGAAGTGCAGGTGAGCACCGTTGCCGACCGCGCCGGCGCCGACCAGGGGGGAGAACGACGCGCGTAGCCCGTGCGCCCGCGACACCGCGCGGATCGTCTCCCGGACCAGCACGTAGCGGTCGGCCGCGCCGACCGGATCGGTTGCGGCGACGGACAGCTCGAGCTGCCCGGGCGCGTACTCCGGGTGGAACTGGTCGACCGGTACACCCTGCGCGTCCAGGGCCTCGAGCAACGCCGGCACATAGGCGGAGAGGCCAGGGAGCCGCGACATGCCGTACGCCGGACCGGGCGCGCCCGGCTCCATGTCGTCCTTCGACCCGATGACACCGACGTACCACTCGATCTCGAACGCGCACCGGAAACCCACCTCGCGCTCGGCGGCCGCCGCCGCCATCCGCTGGGCGAAGGACCGCTGGCACATCGGGTACGGCTCACCCTCCTGGGTCAGCCGGTCGACCGGCGCCCACGCCCAGCCCGGCTGGGCCGCCAGCCTGTCAACCCGATGCAGGTCCGGGTACAGGCGGAGGTCGCCGACCGGGCCGCCGGCGTGCCGGCCCGCCGTGATCGAGTCGTCCACCAGGAAGACGTCGAAGACCGGCGACATTCCGACGCCCCAGCCGGCGACGTCGGGCAGCCGATCCACGGGCACGGTCTTCACCCGCGTGATCCCCGCGTTGTCGATCCAGGTCAGTGCCAGGACGCGCACGTCGTCGTCGGTGAGGCGGGCGGCGAGTTCCTTCGCGTACGCGATCCGCCGGGTTCGCTGGTCCGGATCTGCCACGGATTCCATGACCGATCTATACCCCGAGCGGGCCGGCGCCGTCTTCCCGCCCGGGCGCCACGCTTCGCGTCACCGGTTCACTTCGCTCCCTCACACCGCGTTCTGCTAGAAATCCGATGTGCGACTGGAGGACGTGCACGCCCGATACGCAGCGGGGGACGACTGGGTGTTGCGCGGCGTCGAGGCCGAGTTGCGCCCCGGCGACACGATCGTGGTCACCGGCCACAACGGCGCCGGCAAGTCGACCCTGCTGCGCGCACTCGCCGGCCTGACCCCGATCGGCCGGGGCCGGGTCCTCGACCGGCCCGCCGTGGTGGGCTGGCTCCCGGACAGGTTTCCCACCGACCAGCGGTTCACCGCGGCCGGCTACCTGCGCGCGATGGGTCAGGTACGCGGACTGGGCCGCACCGACGCCGATGCCGTGGTCGCCCGCCTGGCCGAACGCCTGCGGCTGACGCCGTACCTCCCCGTCCCGCTCGGCGAGCTCTCCCAGGGCACCGGCCGCAAGGTCGGCCTGGTCCAGGCATTGCTCACCAGGCCGGGACTGCTGGTCCTGGACGAACCCTGGGAGGGCCTGGACCCGCCGAGCCAGGCCGAGTTGCCCGCGTTGGTCGGCGAGGTGACGGAGGCCGGCGGGATCTGCGTGATCACCGACCACCGTGGCCGGTCGGCAGACCTCGGCCCGACCCGGCGGTGGTCGGTACGCGACGGCCGGGTCGAGGAGTTGCCGTTCGCCGAGGCGTCGCCGGACCCAGCAGGCGCAGCGGGCTCGCCGGACCCAGCAGGCGCAGCGGGCTCAGCGGGCTCAGCGGGCTCAGCGGAGCCGTGGCACGTGATCGAGGTGGTCGTCCGGGCGCACGACCCCGCTGCCGAGGTGGCCCGGCTGCGTGCCGCCGGTTACGACGTACGCCGGGTTCGAGGTGAGGCGTGAGCGGCCAGGAGGGTGTCGCAGGCTCCGGCGGGTTGCGCCGTACGCTCGCGCTGACCCGGATGCGGCTGGCGGCGTACGTCGCCAGCCAGCGGGCCTGGCCTCCGTGGGTGGCGGGCCTGGCGCTGGTCCTCGGCGCACACGCCGGCGGGCGGTCCGCGCCCAACCAGGCGTACGCGTTCTCCGCCGCGCTGCTGTTCGCGGTGTTCGGGTGGCAGGCAAAGACCGTGCTGGACACCGAACCCGACGGGCAGCGGCTGCTGTCCCGCGCCGCGGTCGGCTCCGGGACGCGGGAGGTCGTCGCGGGGCTGCTGGCCGCCCTGGCCGCAACAGTGCCGATCGTGGTCATCGCCGTCGTCGTTCCGTACGCCCTCGGCGCGCTGCGGATCCGGGGCCCGGCGCTGCCCTGGCTGGGGTTCGGAGTGTGGATCCACCTGCTCGCCGTACTGGCCGGGCTCGGGGTCGGCGCGCTGGCCAGCCGGGTGGTCGTCGAGCGGATCGGCTGGTCGGCGCTGATCCTGGTCGGGGCGCCGGTCACGGTGCTGGTGCTGGGATCCCGCGACGCCCTGCCCGCCCGGGTGCTGGTGCCCCCGCTGGTCTCCGCCGCGCGCCTCGAACCCACCGCTGACCTGGGCGGACTACTTACCGCAACACTGCATGCCACCGTCTGGGCGGCGGTCCTGCTGTCCGCCTACGGGACCCTGCGGCGCACCCGATGGTGACGCCGGACGAAGCGGGCATAGGCTCGGGGCCGTGCGTCGCGCAAAGATTGTCTGCACCTTTGGTCCTGCTACCTCCACGCCGGAGCGGATTCGTGAGCTGGTCGACGCCGGCCTCGACGTCGCCCGGCTCAACCTGAGCCACGGCACCTACGCCGAGCACGAGCGGATCTATCGCATGATCCGCGAGGCGGCGGAGGAGTCCGGTCGTGGGGTCGGGGTCCTGGTCGACCTCCAGGGGCCCAAGATCCGCCTCGGGAAGTTCGCCGAGGGATCGGCGAACCTCGTCTACGGTGACCGCTTCACCATCACCACCGACGAGTGCCCCGGTGACGCGGCCCGCGCCTCCACCACCTACGACGGTCTGCCCGGCGACGTCGGTCCCGGCGACCGGATCCTGGTCGACGACGGCCGGCTCATGCTGGAGGTCGAGGAGGTCAAGGGCGCCGACGTGGTGACGCGGGTCCTGATCGGCGGGAAGGTCTCCGACCACAAGGGGCTCAACCTCCCCGGTGTCGGCCTGTCCGTCCCGGCCATGTCGGAGAAGGACCACGAAGACCTGCGGTGGGCGCTGCGCCTGCGCGCCGACATGATCGCGTTGTCGTTCGTACGCTCCGCCCGCGACGTCGAGGACGTCCGCAGGGTGATGACCGAGGAGGGCGTCCGGCTCCCGGTCATCGCCAAGATCGAGAAGCCGCAGGCGGTCCAGAATCTCGAGGAGATCATCGACGCGTTCGACGCCTTCATGGTGGCCCGCGGCGACCTCGGCGTGGAGATGCCGCTGGAGGACGTCCCGCTGGTCCAGAAGCGCATCGTCGAGCTCGCCCGCACCAACGCCAAGCCGGTGATCGTGGCGACCCAGATGCTCGAGTCGATGGTCAACGCCGCCCGGCCGACCCGCGCGGAGGCGTCCGACGTCGCGAACGCCGTCCTGGACGGCACCGACGCGGTGATGCTGTCGGGGGAGACCAGCGTCGGCATCTATCCGATCGAGGCCGTACGCACCATGGCCCGCATCGTGGAGACCACCGAGGAACACGGCCTGGACCGGATGGCCGGCATCGACTGGGAGCCGCGCACCAAGGGCGGCGTGATCGCCAAGGCGGCCGCCGAGGTGGCCGAACGGCTCGGCGCGAAGTTCCTGGTCGCCTTCACCCAGTCCGGCGACACCGCGCGCCGGCTGGCCCGCTACCGCTCGCGGGTCCCGTTGCTGGCGTTCACCCCGGAGGAGATCGTCCGGCAGCAGCTGGCTCTCACCTGGGGCGTGGAGACGTTCCTGGTGCCCACCGTGTCGCACACCGACGAGATGGTGAAGCAGGTCGACCGGGCGCTGCTGGCGGTCGGGCGCTGCCGGCGCGGCGACAGCGTGGTGATCGTGGCGGGCAGCCCGCCCGGAATCCCCGGATCGACCAACGCGCTGCGGGTGCACCGTATCGGCGACGCGGTCGCCCAGGCGGCACCGGCCTACCGGGTCTGAGCCGGCTGCGTCGTCGGCCTACAGGGTCCGGGTTTCGGACTCGAACATGAGTGTGGAACCCAGGCCAGGACCAGCCGGGCGACAGGCGAGAGAACGAGCCGAGAAGGAATACGCCTCAGGATCGGTGGATCCGTCGACAGATCGTCAACAGATCACCGACAGATGCGCCGGGAGATCAACGACAGATCGGCCGGCAGAACTGCTGACAGAACTTCTGTCGGAAACCGCCGGCGAGGCCGCTGGTGCCGGGTGTGGGATTCGAACCCACACGCCCTTTCGGACAATGGCTTTTGAGGCCATCATGTCTACCATTCCATCAACCCGGCAGGTCGCGGGATGAATCTTACCCGGTCCGGTCCGGCGATCGGCGGCAGCCGCCGAGGGGTACGCTGTCGGCGCTGTAGGGCCCCCCACGCCACCCTGTAAGTCACTCGTCGCAGGAGGACCGCGCCGTGAGCAACCCCACCGAGCGTGCACCACGCCGGGTCGTCGTGGCCGAGGACGAGGCGCTCATCCGGCTCGACCTCGCCGAGATGCTGGGCGAGGAGGGCTACGACGTCGTAGGGCAGGCCGCCGACGGTGAGCACGCGCTCAACCTCGTACGGGAGCTTCGGCCGGACCTCGTGATCCTGGACGTGAAGATGCCCCGGCTGGACGGCATCAGCGTCGCCGAGGCGATCGGCAACGAGAGCATCTGCCCGGTCATCATCCTCACCGCGTTCAGCCAGCGCGACCTGGTCACCCGGGCGAGCGAGGCCGGCGCCATGGCGTACCTCGTGAAGCCCTTCACCAAGGCCGACCTGGTGCCGGCGATCGAGATCGCGGTGTCCCGGTTCACCGAGCGCACACAACTCGAGAGCGAGGTGTCCGGCCTCACCGAGCGCCTGGAGACCCGCAAGCTCGTCGAGCGGGCGAAGTCGATCCTGCAGCACAAGTTCGGGCTGTCCGAGCCGGACGCGTTCCGCTGGATCCAGAAGACCGCCATGGACAAGCGGGTCCCGATGCGCCGGGTCGCCCAGCTCGTCGTGGACGAAGGTGACGGAACGACGACGGAAAGTGCTGAAAGTGGGTCCTCAGACCCCGCGAGTCAGTAATTTCGTCCATTTCGCTCTCCTCTTGGGTTACGAGACGGTAAGAGGCTCGCGAGGTTCATTCACCGACCGTGCCCGACCGGCTAGTCTCTCTCCACCGCGGGCCAGGCCTGGCCTGCCGCAAGCATTACCTGACGTTGCTTGGCAATGGAGGAATTCGTGTACAGAACACGACTCGTTCGTGTGCTGGCGTTGACGGCGGCCCTGTCGCTCGGGGTCGCCGGATGCGCGCAGAACACCGACAAGACCGGTGAGAACAAACAGAGTGGGGGCGGCCAGGCCAACGCACCGGCGATCAAGGCCGACCCCGCGCCGCCGCTGCCCGACAACGCCGCCCTTCCGGCCGGCGACGGCAAGGGCAAGTGCGGCAAGGTTTCCATCGCCTACATCGGGACCATCGCCGGGGCCAGCGCCGCGCTCGGCCTGAACATCCTCAACGGCGTGAAGCTCGCGGTGAAGGAGCACAACGACGCCAACCCCGGCTGCCAGGTGACCCTGAAGCAGTTCGACTCCGAGGGCAGCCCGGACAAGGCGCCGGGCGTGGTGACGCAGGCGATCAACGACAAGTCGATCCTCGGCGTCGTCGGCCTCGCGTTCTCCGGTGAGTCCAAGGCGGTCGGCAAGGCCTTCAACGACGCCGGTCTGGTGACCGTCACGCCGTCGGCGACCAACCCCAACCTCGCCAAGAACGGCTGGAAGACGTTCTTCCGCGGTCTGGGCAACGACGCCGTGCAGGCGCCGGCGGTGGCCGCCTTCATCAGCGACGAACTCAAGGCCAAGAAGGTCTGCGTCGTCCAGGACGACTCCGAGTACGGCATCGGCCTCGCCGACCTGGTGACCAAGTCGCTTGGGTCGAAGGCCTCCTGCCAGCAGAAGGTCAAGACCGGCCAGAAGGAGTTCTCCGCCGTGGTCGGCGCGATCGAGTCCGAGAAGCCGGACGCGGTGTTCTACTCCGGCTACTACCCCGAGGCCGCGCCGTTCGTGCAGCAGTTGCGTGACGACGGCTTCGAGGGCTCCGTGGTCGCACCCGACGGTGTCCGCGACGACGAGTTCATCAAGAACGCCGGTGGTTCGGCGGAGGGCGTCTACCTCAGCTGCCCGTGCCTGCCCTCTGCCGGATTCACGAAGTTCAGCAAGGACTTCCAGGCGCTGGCCAAGCGGGCGCCGTCCACGTACTCCCCGGAGGGCTACGACGCCACCACCATCCTGCTCAAGGGGCTGGACAAGGGGCTGAAGACCCGGGCGGAGATGCTCAACTTCGTCAAGAACTACCAGGGCCAGGGCCTCACCAAGCAGTTCAAGTGGAACTCCGACGGTGAGCTCACCGAGACCCCGGTCTGGATGTACGAGGTCAAGGACGGCAAGATCGTCCAGTTGAAGGACATGACCAAGGCCACCTCCTGACCGCCCGACCCTGATCGTCCGACGCAGGCGGGCTCCGGGTACGTCGCCTCCTCCCGGGGGCAGGACAGGCGACGTGCCCGGAGCATTCGCGGGAACGGCCCCGCTCGACGTCACCAGGGAACGCGCCTCCGCCGGACGCGCCCAAGGAAGACAGGTCGCCCCTCTTGACGTATCACCTAGCGCTCACCCTCGCCCAGACCGAGAGTCACTGGATCGACTTCAACGTCGGGCTCCTGGCTGACAGGTTCTGGTCCAACACCGTCGACGGCCTGGCGTACGGCAGCATCTACGCGCTGGTGGCGATCGGCTACACCCTCGTCTACGGCGTACTCCGCCTCATCAACTTCGCGCACTCCGAAGTGTTCGTGGTGGGCGCGTTCGGCGCCTACTTCACCTTCGTCGCGCTCGGCTACGAACCCGGGCCCACCCTCGCGTCCGGGCTCGTCCCGCTCATTGTCAACCTGGTGTTGGCAGGGATCGTGGCGATGATCGCCTCGGGGGTCATCGCCCTGATCCTCGAACGCGTCGCCTACCGCCCCCTTCGCAGACGCAACGCGCCGCGACTGGTCTTCCTGATCACCGCGATCGGGGCGTCGTTCGCCATCCAGCAGGCGCTGCTGATCTGGCGGGGCGGCAACCCCGAGCCCGCCATCCGGCTGCTGCGCCCGCAGGCGGTGTTCGAGTTCGGCACCACCCGGATCACCAACATCCAGATCATCGTGTTCGTCGCCTCGCTGCTGCTCCTCGTGGTGGCGGACGCCTTCGTCGGGCGCACTCGGCTCGGCCGCGGCATCCGCGCCGTCGCCCAGGACCCCGACACCGCTGCGTTGATGGGCGTCAACAAGGAACGCGTCATCATGTTGACCTTCGTCCTCGGCGGCGTGCTGGCCGGCGCGGCGTCGTTGTTCTACGTCATGCAGATCCCGCAGGGCGTGCTGTACAACGGCGGCTTCCTGCTCGGCATCAAGGCGTTCACCGCCGCGGTGCTGGGTGGCATCGGCAACCTGCGCGGTGCGCTGCTCGGCGGCCTGCTGCTCGGCGTGGTCGAAAACTACGGCCAGTCGCTGTTCGGCGGGGAGTGGCGCGACGTCGTCGCGTTCGTTCTCCTCATCGCCATCCTCATGGTCCGGCCCACCGGAATTCTCGGTGAGTCCCTCGGGAAGGCCCGCGTATGAGCGCCGGCGTCGGAACGCAACGAGACCCGGGCACCGTGCGGGCGCCGTTCGGTCAGCGGGTGCGCGACTGGTGGAACTCCCGCAGCCGGGCCGAGCAGTGGATGATCGCCATCCCGGTGGTGGTGCTGGTCTACCTCCTCCCGATGCTGAACGTCTTTCCGCTCAGCACCGAGCCGTGGACCGATTACGAACTCGCGCTGTTCAACGCCGCCCGGCTCGGCCTGATCGCCCTCGGCCTCAACGTCGTGCTGGGACAGGCAGGCCTGCTCGACCTCGGCTACGTCGGCTTCTTCGCCATCGGCGCGTACGTCGCGGCGATCATGACCAGCCGGGACTCCTTCCTCCACAACCCGCACTACTCGTGGCTGGTGGTCGTCCCGGTGGCGATGGCGGTCACGATGATCTCCGGCGTGCTGATCGGCACACCGACCCTGCGGTTACGCGGTGACTACCTGGCGATCGTCACCCTCGGGTTCGGTGAGATGGTCCGGCTGCTGGCGGACAACCTCGACCCGCTGCGGGGCAACCGCGGCTTCCAGGACGTCGGCCGCCCGCCTGGCACGCACGCCGACGGGTCGCCGTTGTTCACCCAGACCGACGGCAAACCGTGGTACTGGCTCACCGTCACGTTCATCATCGTGATCCTGTTGCTGATCGGAAACCTCGAACGCAGCCGGGTGGGACGCGCCTGGGTGGCGATCCGAGAGGACGAGGACGTCGCGGAGCTGATGGGCATCCCGACGTTCCGGTTCAAGGTGTGGGCGTTCGTGATGGGCGCCGCGATCGGCGGGCTGTCCGGTGTGCTGTACGCGGGACAGGTCGGCTTCGTCAACAACCAGCGCTTCGACGTGGTGACCTCGATCCTGTTCGTCGCCGCGGTGGTGCTCGGCGGTTCCGGCAACAAGGTGGGCGTACTCCTCGGCGCGCTGGTGATCTCCTACCTGCCCGATCGGTTCCAGCTCGCGCCGCAGTACCGCTTCCTGGCGTTCGGTCTGGCGCTGATCGTGTTGATGATCTTCCGCCCGCAGGGTCTGCTCGGCGCGCGTCAACGGCTCCTTGCGCGCGGGCGGCAGGCCTATCAACGGCTGGTAGGTGCTCCGGAGCCGGTGTCGGCAGACAGCGCCCTCACCGAACAGGGCAAGGGAGGCGACCTGTGAGCGACACCCAGCCCGGGACCCAGCCCGGCTCCCCGTCCGGCACTCAGCCAGGGACCCCGTCCGGCACCCCGCCTGACGTGGAGGGCCTGTCCGCCGAGGCCCGGGAGATGACCGAGGAGGAACGCGCCGCCCACTTCGCCGAGGTCGCGGAGGCGGTCGCGCCCGACCGGGAGATCGCGGTCGGAGTCGGCGACACCCTGCTCGAGCTCCGGGACGTCACCCTGCGGTTCGGTGGCCTCACGGCACTGGACGAGGTGTCGTTCGACCTGCGACGCGGGGAGATCCTCGGCCTGATCGGCCCGAACGGCGCCGGCAAGACGACCTGCTTCAACGTCATGACCGGCGTCTACCGCCCGACCTCCGGCCAGGTCCGCCTGGAGGGCCGGCCGCTCGGCCGGCTCAAGCGGCACCGGATCACGAGGTACGGCATCGCCCGTACGTTCCAGAACATCCGGCTGTTCGACGAGATGACCGCGCTGGAGAACGTCGTGGTGGGCGCCGACGCCCGGCACCGCACCAGCGTGGTCGGCGCGCTGTGCCGGCTACCGCGGCACTGGCGGGAGGAACGCGAGGGCGTCGACCGGGCGATGGCCCTGCTGGAGTTCGTCGGCATCGCCGACCGCGCGGCCGACCGGGCCAAGAACCTCCCGTACGGCTACCAGCGCCGGCTGGAGATCGCCCGGGCGCTCGCGACCGAGCCGAAGATCCTCTGCCTGGACGAGCCCGCCGCCGGGTTCAACCCCGCCGAGAAGGACGACCTGATGTCGTTGATCCGCCGGATCCGCGACGACGGCTACACCGTCCTGCTCATCGAGCACGACATGCGGGTGGTGATGGGGGTGACCGACCGGATCGTCGTTCTGGAGTTCGGCAAGAAGATCGCGGACGGCACACCGGCGGAAGTCCGCGACGACCCGGCCGTGGTGGCCGCCTACCTGGGGGTGCCCGACGATGGCGCTGCTTGAGATCGCCGGCATGTCCGTCCACTACGGCCGGATCGAGGCGCTGCGCGACGTATCCCTCACCGTCGAGGAAGGCGAGATCGTCACCCTGATCGGGGCCAACGGCGCCGGCAAGACGACCACGATGCGCGCGGTCTCCGGGCTGATCCCGCTGTCCCGGGGCAGCATCAAGTTCAACGGCGAGGACATCACCCGGCTGCGCGCCGACCTGCGGGTCCGGCGTGGGATCTGCCAGTCGCCGGAGGGGCGCGGAGTCTTCCCCGGCATGACGGTGCGGGAGAACCTCGACATGGGGTGCTACGCCCGCAAGGACCGCAAGGGCATCGAGGCCGACTTCGAGCGCGTGTTCGAGTTGTTCCCGCGGCTGAAGGAGCGCATCTCCCAGGCGGGCGGCACGTTGTCCGGTGGTGAGCAGCAGATGGTGGCGATCGGCCGGGCGCTGATGGCGCGGCCGCGGCTGCTGCTGCTGGACGAGCCGTCGATGGGGCTGGCCCCACAGTTCATCCAGCAGATCTTCGCCATCATCACCGAGATCAACCAGCAGGGCACCACGGTGCTCCTGGTCGAACAGAACGCCCAGCAGGCGCTGAGCCGGGCGCACCGGGGTTACGTGCTGGAGACCGGTTCGGTCACCCGTTCCAGCGCCGCCGGTGAGCTGCTCGCCGACCCGGCGGTGAAGGAGGCGTACCTCGGCATCGCCTGAGGTCATCGCCTGAGGTCATCGCCTGAGGACGCGTCCCGGGCGGCGGGCGGATCGGTCGTTACGGCAACGAACCGACCCGAAAGCCGCGGCGTGCACTGCGCAATCGGTGCATGCGGGTTCCCCCGAACCGGAACACTGGGGGCCATGGAGTGTCGGACCAGGCGGCTGCTCATCCGGGACTTCGTCGAGGCCGACCGGGAGGCCGTCCGGTTGTGGCGCGAGGACCCCGAGGTCACGCGGTATCTCGACAAGCAGGGCGGCACCAGTCCGGACGCGTGGTTCGACGCGGTGCGGCGGTACAACGCGCAGACGCCGCGTACGTCCCACGACGCGGCCATAGTGCTCCGGTCGACCGGCGTGGTGATCGGCTGGATCGGAATCGCCCGGTCGTTCGACCCGAGCACCGGCGAGCTCACCGTCGGGTACGCGCTGGACCGGTCGGCGTGGGGCCACGACTACATGACCGAGGGCCTCGTCGCCGTACTCTCCTACGGCTTCGGCAAGTTGGGCGTACGCAGCATCTCCGCCCAGTGTTACACGGCCAACGGCGCGTCCGCCCGGGTGATGGAGAAGGCGGGGATGAAGCTCGCCGGCCCGGCGCTGTCGGCCGATCCGAGCCTCGGCCACAGCGTGCGTTACGTCGCCGAACGCGACACCTGGCGGCGGCCCGGCCGGCGCCGGTTCGGCCTGGCGGTCGCCATCGCCCTGCTCGCCCTGGTCGCTTTCCCGCTCGGAGCCGATCCGGTGCTGCGCGCCCTCAACCCGCCGGAGCCGCCGACCGACACCCGGCTGGTGCGCTGGGTCCCGCGTGGAGACCTCGCCGGCAACCGGGCCTTCGTCGCCGAGGCCACCCGGGTGTGGCGGGAGTCGACGGGGCGGAAGATGCCGGGCGCCCTGAGCAAGGTCTACGCCGTGTGGGCCGGCCGGATCGGAGCGGGCCGGGTGGCGCTGCTGCAGGGAGTCGGTGGGGACGGTCACGCGTACGTCGCCCAGGTCGCGGACCGCGGTCAGCCGCCGGTGCTGCGCATGGACCGTCAGGAACGGCTGGACGTCCCACCACCGAAGGCGCTGGTGATCAACTACTCCGGCGACCCCTCCGGCTCCGACGGTGACTCGGTGTCCGGTGGTGAGTCGGCGGTCCTGCGGCTGCTCCTGGCGCCCGCCGACTTCACCTCGGGCGCGCCGGCTGCCGGCGCCAGGACCACGGGAGCCGTGCCGACCTCCCGGCTGCAGATGTGGCGCCGGGTGGGGGACAATCCGCGCGGCCGCGACTCGGAGTGGGCCGCACTCTCGCCGGACAGGGACGGCCTGAGTGCCTCCTGGCGCCACGACGGCCACCGTTCGCCGTACGGCAGCGTCGTGATCTTCGCCCGCCCGCTGGCCGACGGCACCGACTCGGTGGACACCGTCGCCGCGTCGCCCGAACACCTCACGGCCCGCCGGCCGCCGGTGCAGCTGGAGGATCCGACCTGGGGAGGTACCCGGCGGCTGGACCTCGCGGCCTACGACGACGGCCGGGCCGTGCTGGCGGAGTCCGCCGCGATGACCGTGGCCCGCGGCCTGGACATCTCGCTGCTGGCCGAGGCGCACGACCGGGCCGGCCGGATGTCGGTGGTCGAACTACGCGGGCGGCAGGGCCACAAGGTCGCGGTGGTCGCCTGGCAGGGGCGCCGCCTGGACTGCGTGGCCACCATGGACGTGCCGCGGCTGGTCCGCCGGCGGGCGGTGGCGCTGGGTTGCCTCAACCCGCGCACCGGGCTGCTCGTGGTGGCGGCCGTGCCCGGGCCGGGTGCCAGTCAGGTCGAGCTGCGGGACGCCCGCCGGCACCTGGTGCTGCCGGTGGAAGGGGACGCCGGCCGGTTGGTACGCCTGCCCGCCGGGGACGAACCGCTCCCGCTGTCGTGCACCGTCGTCAGCAGCACCGGCGGACGCGAACGGCGGCCGGTCGAGGTCATCCCCACGCTGACACCAGGGCGGTGAACAGCGGCGCCAGCACCAGCGCGGGCAGCAGGTCACCCACCGGCAACTGCTTGATCCTCAGCAGCCGCAGCGCGACCCCGACCAGCAGCAGCCCGCCGGTGGCGGTGAGCGCCGAGACCTGCCCGGCGGACAGGAACGTACCGGCCAGCGCACCGACCACGGTGAGGCCGCCCTGGACCACCAGGACGGTGAGGGCCGCCGCCGCGACCCCCCAGCCGAAGGACGCCGCGAACGCCACCGAGGTGATCCCGTCCAGCGTCGCCTTGAGCGCCAGTTGCTGTGAGCCGCGGCCGAGACCGTCGGAGATCGAGCCGAGGACGGTGAGCGGCCCCACGCAGAACAGCAGCGACGCGGCCACGAACCCGTCGACGAACCGGCGGCGCTCGGGCGAGGCCGCCCGCCCGGCCAGCCGGGTCTGTAGCCGGTGGCCCAGACCCTCCAGGCGGAGTTCGAGCCGCAGCAACGACCCGATCACCCCGCCGGTGACGAGCGAGGCCAGGACGATCAGCATCGGTGCGTTCGGGCCGACCACGCCGACCAGGGCCGGATCGCGGACGGCGTAGGCGGAGAACGCGGCGATCAGCAGGGTGACCAGCCCGATCGCGTCGGTCACCACGTCCCGGGTGCGGCCGGGTAGACGGTGGCCGAGCAGGACGCCGAGGCCGGTGCCGACCAGGATGGTGGTGACGTTGAGCAGAGTGCCGAAGCCGCGGAACACCACCCGGACACTACCGACCGCGCTTCCGCGCGCCTCGTCCGTCCGGTGCCGTCCGGTGCCGTCCGGTGATGCCGGATATGTGTGAACGAGGGGCCGGCGGTCAGGGTGGCGTATGGGCCGGCCTGGTCCGTTCCGCGCCGATCCGAGGGATCCGGGAAACACGCTGGCGCGCCTCGGTACTCTTGGCGTACAGGCGTCGACCCGGCCATCACCGGCGAGCCTCCGGAAGAACGGAGCCCCCGGCTCCCACTAGACCCGGACGGGTCCGGCCCGTGACAGCCGGCCAACGAGCGGGCTCGACCGCGACTCCCCGTCGCGACCGGGCCAAGCGAGGTGGTACCGCGGGCACGTGCCGACCGGTGGCGCGGGTTCGTCCTCGCAAGCCCCGCACGGCACGAGTGACAGCTCGAGCCGCGACCCGAGGACGCCTGCGAGATGAGCTACCCCCGACACCGCGACGACGTGAAGGTGCCCGCCTCCCCGTCGTTCCCCGATCTCGAGCGCGAGGTGCTCGACCACTGGGAGGCCGACAAGACCTTCCAGGCCAGCGTCGACCAGCGCCCGGCGGGTGAGCGCGGCGACAACGAGTTCGTCTTCTACGACGGGCCGCCGTTCGCCAACGGCCTGCCCCACTACGGCCACCTGCTGACCGGGTTCGTCAAGGACGTCGTTCCCCGCTACCAGACCATGCGCGGCCGCCGGGTCGAGCGCAGGTTCGGCTGGGACTGCCACGGCCTGCCGGCCGAGGTCGAGGCCGAACGCGAGCTGGGCATCTCCACCAAGCGCGAGATCGTCGAGCTCGGCGTCGAGCGGTTCAACGAGGTCTGCCGCACCTCGGTGCTGCGGTACACCTCCGAGTGGGAGAGCTACGTCAACCGGCAGGCCCGGTGGGTCGACTTCGGCAACGACTACAAGACGCTCGACCTGTCCTACATGGAAAGCGTCATGTGGGCGTTCAAGACGCTGCACGACAAGGGGCTCGTCTACCAGGGCTTCCGCGTGCTGGCGTACTGCTGGCGGTGCGAGACGCCGCTGTCCAACACCGAGACCCGCATGGACGACGTTTACCGCGACCGGACCGACCCGGCGAGCACGGTGTGGTTCCAGCTGGAGACCGGTGAGCGGATCCTCGCCTGGACGACGATGCCGTGGACGCTGGTGCCGAACGTCGCGCTGGTCGTCGGACCCGACATCGACTACGCCGTCCTCGAGCACGAGGGCCACCGCTGGATCCTCGCCGAGGCCAGGCTGGACGCGTACGCCGCGGAGTTCGAAGGTGCCACCCGGGTGGGCACGCTCAAGGGCAGCGAGCTCGTCGGGCGTAAGTACACCCCGTTGTTCGACTTCCTGGCCGACGCGATGGCGGAGGTGCCCGCGGCGTTCACGGTGCTGGCCGGGGACTTCGTCTCCACCGAGGACGGCACCGGCGTCGTTCAGGTCGCGCCCTCCCACGGTGAGGACGACTTCAACGTGTGCACGGCCGCCGGAATCCCGGTGATCGTCACCGTCGACGACCACACGCGGTTCACGTCCGTCGCGCCGAGGTTCGAGGGCCTGCAGGTCTTCGAGGCCAACCGTCCGCTGCTGCGCGAGCTGCGCGAACGGGGCGTCCTGGTCCGCCAGGACAGTTACACCCACCCCTACCCGCACTGCTGGCGCTGCGACACGCCGCTCGTCTACAAGGCGGTGGACAGCTGGTTCGTGGAGGTCACGCGGTTCCGGGACCGGATGGTCGAGCTCAACCAGCAGATCGAGTGGACGCCGGCGCACGTGCGCGACGGTTCCTTCGGCAAGTGGCTGGCCAACGCCCGCGACTGGTCGATCAGCCGGAACCGCTTCTGGGGTTCGCCGATCCCGGTGTGGAAGTCCGACGACCCCAACTACCCGCGGGTGGACGTCTACGGGTCGCTCGACGAGCTGGAGCGTGACTTCGGCGTACGCCCGACCGACCTGCACCGCCCCGGCATCGACCAGCTCACCCGGCCCAACCCCGACGACCCGACCGGGCGTTCGACGATGCGCCGGGTGCCGGAGGTGCTGGACTGCTGGTTCGACTCCGGGTCGATGCCGTTCGCCCAGGTGCACTACCCGTTCGAGAACACCGAGTGGTTCGAGAACCACTACCCGGGCGACTTCATCGTGGAGTACGTCCCGCAGACCCGCGGATGGTTCTACCTCCTGCACGTGCTGGCCACGGCGCTGTTCGACCGGCCGGCGTTCCGCAACTGCGTGGTGCACGGCATCCTGCAGGGCGACGACGGCCGCAAGCTCTCCAAGAGCCTGCGCAACTATCCCGACGTACGCGCGGTGTTCGACTCCTACGGCGCGGACGCGATGCGGTGGGCCCTGATGTCGTCGCCGGTCCTGCGGGGCGGGGACGCGATCGTGGCCGACTCGGCGTTCCGGGAGGCCGTCCGGCAGTCGATCAACCCGCTGTGGAACGCGTACTACTTCTTCACCCTGTACGCGAACGCGGAGAACGCCCAGGCCCGCTGGCGTACCGACTCCACCCACGTGCTCGACCGCTACGTGCTCGCCAAGCTGCACGACACAGTGGTGGAGGCGACCGCGGAGCTGGACAGCTACGACATCTCCGGTGCGTGCGCAGCGGTCCGGTCGTTCCTCGACGTACTGACCAACTGGTACGTCCGGCGCTCGCGGGACCGCTTCTGGTCCGGTGACCAGGACGCGTTCGACACCCTCTACACCGTGCTGGAGGTGCTGTGCCGGGTGACGGCGCCGCTGCTCCCGCTGGTGACCGAGGAGGTGTGGCGCGGGCTCACCGGCGAGCGCTCGGTGCACCTGACCGACTGGCCGGACGCCGACAGCCTGCCGGCCGATCCGGACCTGGTTGCCGCGATGGACGGCGTACGCGCGGTGTGCTCCGCGGCGCTCGCCCTGCGCAAGGCGAAGGGTCTGCGGGTCCGGCTGCCGCTGGCCAGCCTGACCGTGGCCGCGCCGGAGGCCGAGCGGTTGCGTCCGTTCGTCGATCTGGTCCGCGACGAGGTCAACGTCAAGGAGGTCCGGCTCGACGGCGACGTGGCCGCGCACTGTCAACGCGTGCTTTCGGTGGTTCCGCGCGCGCTCGGCCCGCGGCTCGGCAAGGACGTGCAGCGGGTCATCCGCGCGGTCAAGGGCGGAGACTGGTCGGTCGGCGACGACGGCGTGGTGGCCGGCGGTGTAACCCTGGCCGAGGGGGAGTACGAGCTGCGGCTCGTCCCCGCCCGGCCGGAGTCCTCGGCCGCCCTGCCCGGCGACGTGGGCGTGGTCGACCTGGACACCGAGGTGACGCCCGAGCTGACCGCCGAGGGCGTCGCGCGGGACGTGATCCGGGCGGTGCAGCAGGCCCGCCGCGACGCCGGTCTGGACGTGTCCGACCGGATCGCGCTGACGGTCACGTCTCCGGACGAGGAGGTACGCCGGGCGGTCGACACCCACCGGGAGCTGGTGGCGGGGGAGACGCTGGCCCGCGACCTCACGGTCGGCGCCGACGGTGCGTCCGGACCGGCCGTCGAGGTCGGTGAGGGCTGGACCGTCCAGGTGTCGGTACGCCGGGAGGCCTGACCGCCCGGGACTCAGCCCGCGCCGGGTTCGGCCGGCATTGCGGTGCCGGCCGAGGATCCGCCCGGGGGCTCGGCTCTGGGTCCGGCGTCGCGGAGGTGACAGGTGAGGCGGGCGGTGCACACGCGCCGCCCGTCCTCGTCGGTGATCGCCACCTCGTACGTCGCGGTGGTCCGGCCGCGGTGCAGCGGGGTGGCCACCCCGGTGACCGAGCCGCCGCGAACCCCGCGGTGGTGGGTGGCGTTCAGGTCGACTCCGACCGCGATCCGGCCCGGCCCGGCCCACAGCACCGCGGCGATCGAGGCCAGGCTCTCGGCGAGCACGCACGACGCACCGCCGTGCAACAGCCCGAACGGCTGGGTGTTTCCCTCCACCGGCATCGTCCCCACGCACCGGTCCGGGCCGGCCTCGGTGATCGTGATCCCGAGGCGGCGGTGAATGGGCGCGTCCGGCAACTGAGACATGCGACCAGTTGAGCAGACGGGCCGTCGGCCGGGCCCGCCTGGTCGGCCCGGTGCCACCCGGTGCCGCCCGCCAGGTGCGGGCGCGGTGCCGCCCCCTGTGGGCTCGGGCCGGCGGCGGCGGCTCACGAGGACGGTCGGCCGGACTGTCGGTGGGGACTACTAGAGTCGCCTGCGTGGCAGACGCACCCCGCACCGACCGACCCCGGCTCCTTCTCCTCGACGGCCACTCGCTGGCCTACCGGGCGTGGTTCGCCCTGCCGGCGGAAAACTTCTCCACCGCGACGGGACAGACCACCAACGCGGTCTACGGCTTCACCTCGATGTTGATCAACATGCTGCGTGACGAGCAGCCGACTCACATCGCGGTCGCCTTCGACGTCGGGCGGCAGACCTTCCGCAGCGAGGCCTACGCGGAGTACAAAGCCGGCCGGGCGAAGACGCCCGACGAGTTCCGCAGCCAGCTGCCGCTGATCAAGGAGGTGCTCGGCGCCCTCAACATCCGGTTCGTGGAGGCGGAGGGTTACGAGGCCGACGACGTGATCGCGACGCTCGCCACGGGCGCGGCCGCGCACGGCTACGAGGTGCTGGTGGTCTCCGGCGACCGCGACACGTTCTCGCTGGTCAGCGACGACCTGACGGTGATCTACCCGACGCGCGGGGTGTCGGAGGTCGCGCGGATCACTCCGGCCGAGGTGGAGCGGCGCTACGCCATCCCGCCCGAGCGTTACAGCGATCTCGCCGCCCTCGTCGGCGAGACCAGCGACAACCTTCCCGGCGTTCCCGGTGTGGGGCCGAAGACCGCGGCGAAGTGGCTCAACCAGTACGGCTCGCTCGACGACCTCGTGGCCCATGTCGACGAGGTGAAGGGCAAGGCCGGTCAGTCGCTGCGGGATCACCTCGGACAGGTGCTGCAGAACCGCCAGCTCAACGGCCTCGTCTGCGACCTGTCGCTTCCGGTGCAGCCTGGCGATCTCGTCCTGCGGCCGTGGGACCGAGACGCCGTGCACCGCGTCTTCGACGCGCTGGAGTTCCGGGTGCTGCGCGAGCGGCTCTTCGCCACCCTGCACACGGCCGAGCCCGAGGCCGAGGAGGGGTTCGAGGTCACCGGTGCCGCCCTGGAGCCGGGGCAGCTCGCGGGCTGGCTGGACAAGCACGCCAAGGGAGCGCCCGGCACGGTCCGCACCGGGCTGCACGTCCAGGGCAGCTGGGGGAGAGGTTCCGGAGACGTCGCCGGTGTCGCGCTGGCCTCCTCCGACGGAGCCGCCGTCTGGCTCGACCCGACCCTGATGAGTCCCGAGGACGAGCAGGTGCTCGCCGACTGGCTCGCCGATCCGGCGCACGAGAAGGCGCTGCACGACGCGAAGGGACCGATCCTCGCGCTCGCCGCCCGGGGCTGGACGCTGCGCGGCCTCACCAGCGACACCGCGCTCGCGGCCTATCTCGTACGCCCCGACCAGCGCTCCTACGACCTGTCCGACCTCACCCTGCGATACCTCCGCCGGGAGCTGCGCACCGAGACGGCCGACGACGGGCAGCTCAGCCTGGACGGCGTGGACGAGTCCGGTGGCATCGCCGAGACCGCCATGGTGGCCGCACGCGCGGTCATCGACCTCGCCGCCAAGCTCGACGAGGAGCTGTCCCAGCGAGGCGGTGCCCGGCTGCTCGGTGAGGTCGAGCTGCCCCTGGTGAGCGTGCTCGCCCGGATGGAGCAGGTCGGCATCTGCGTCGACGCCGACCGGCTGTCGGAGCTGGAGGCCCACTTCGCCGGGCAGGTCAAGCAGGCCGCCGATGACGCCTATCGCGTGATCGGCGAGGAGATCAACCTCGGCTCGCCCAAGCAGCTCCAGGTGGTGCTGTTCGACAAGCTCGGCATGCCGAAGACCAAGCGCACCAAGACCGGCTACACCACCGACGCCGAGGCGCTGCAGCAGCTGTTCGTGCAGACCGAGCACCCGTTCCTCGCTCACCTGCTGGCACACCGCGACGCGTCGAGGCTGCGGTCCACGGTCGAGGGCCTGCTCAAGACGATCGCCCACGACGGCCGGATCCACACCACGTTCAACCAGACCATCGCCGCGACCGGCCGGTTGTCGTCCACCGATCCCAATCTGCAGAACATCCCCATCCGCACCGAGGAGGGCCGCCGCATCCGCGAGGCGTTCGTCGTCGGGCCGGGGTTCGAGCGGCTGGTGACCGCCGACTACAGCCAGATCGAGATGCGGATCATGGCCCACCTGTCCGACGACGCTGGGCTGATCGACGCGTTCAACTCCGGCGAGGACTTCCACGCCGCCACCGCCTCGCGGGTGTTCTCCGTTCCGCCGGCCGAGGTCACCCACGAGATGCGGGCCAAGATCAAGGCGATGAACTACGGCCTCGCCTACGGCCTGTCGGCGTACGGCCTGTCCCAGCAGTTGCGCATCGACACAGCCGAGGCGCGCGGGCTGATGGACGAATACTTCGAGCGCTTCGGCGGGGTGCGCGACTACCTGCGCGGCGTCGTCGACGCGGCCCGCAAGACCGGCTACACCGAGACGATTCTCGGCCGCCGCCGCTACCTTCCCGACCTCACCAGCGACAACCGCCAGCGCCGGGAGATGGCCGAACGCATGGCGCTGAACGCCCCGATCCAGGGATCGGCGGCCGACCTGATCAAGGTCGCGATGCTCGGCGTCGACGAGGCGCTGCGCACGGCCGGGCTCACGTCCCGCGTCCTGCTGCAGGTGCACGACGAGCTCGTGCTGGAGGTGGCCCCGGGGGAGCAGGCCCAGGTCGAGGAGCTGCTCCGCGCGCAGATGGGCGGGGCCGCGGACCTGACCGTCCCGCTCGACGTCTCCCTCGGGGAGGGGCGCACGTGGCACGAGGCCGGCCACTGACCCGCTCGCTGGGCCGGCCCGCGACACACCCTGGGGCCGGCCGCAGGGTCAGGCGCTACGCCGCGCGTTCGCAGACGAAGATCGCCGTGCCGGGCAGCAGCCGGCCGCGAAGCGGGCTCCAGCCGCCCCACACGTTGGTGTTGTCCGCCGGCCAGTCGGGCTCCACCAGGTCGCGGACGACGAAGCCCGCAGCGGTCAGCGCACGGATCCAGTCACCGAGCGTGCGGTGGTACTCGGCGTACGCCGGACGCCCTGTCCGGTCGGTCTCGACGTACGGTGTCCGGTCGAAGTAGGACCGGTTCGCCACCAGCCCCGCCGGCCCGGGGTCGTCCGGGAACGCCCACCGCACCGGGTGGCTGACACTGAACACCCAGCGGCCCCGCTCCCGCAGCACCCGGGCAACCTCCCGCAACACCCCGTCGAGATCGGCGACGAACGGCAGTGCGCCGTACGCCGAACACGCCACGTCGAAGGTCGCGCCGGTGAACGGCAGCGCTCCGGCGTCCGCGGTGACCACGGGCACCGCCACGCCGGTCTGCTCGTCCAGGCGCCGAGCGTGCTGCGCCTGCCGGAACGACACGTCGACCCCGACCGGGTGGGCGCCGGCGGTCCGCAACCAGCGGGCGCACTGGGCAGCACCGCACCCCACCTCGAGGATCCGCAGCCCGCGTACGTCGCCGAGCAGGCCCGCGTCCGCCTCGTCCAGCCCCTCTGGTCCCCACACGAAGCCGGTGTCACGCAGGAAGGCCCCGTGCTCCAGCTGGTACTCGTCGGCGTTGTCGTCCCACCACCGCCGGTTGGCCGCGCCCGGCACCCTCGGGCCGGGCGCGCGGCCGGACGGTCCGGTCGCGCCTGAAGGCTCGGCCACGCCGCACACCTTTCCTTCCTTCCACGAGCCGCGCTTCTTCCACGAGCCGCGCTTCTTCCACGAGCCGCGCTTCTTCCACGAGCCGCGCTGTCGGAGCAGCCCACTAGGATCCTCCGCATGTCCACTGAGCCCTCGACCGACACCCCGTCCGCGCCCGAGCGCTTCGCCGAGGCCGCCGGCCTGTGTGAGTTCATCGACGCCGCGCCGTCGCCGTTCCACGCCTGCGCGGAGGCGGCCGCCCGGCTGGAGGCGTCCGGGTTCACCGCGGTGGACGAGGCGGCCCGCTGGCCGCGCGACCCCGGCCGCTACTACACCGTTCGCGGCGGTTCGCTGGTCGCGTGGAGCACCGAGCAGGCGGCCGGCGCCCACACTGCCTTCCGGGTCGTCGGTGCGCACACCGACAGCCCAAACCTCCGGATCAAGCCGCACCCCGACATCACCCGGGCCGGTTGGCAGGTGCTCGCCGCCGAGCCCTACGGCGGCGCACTGCTCAACTCCTGGCTCGACCGCGACCTCGGCCTGTCCGGCCGGATCAGCGTCCGCACCCCGGACGGCACCGACGAACGCCTGCTGGTGGTCGACCGCCCGATCCTGCGGGTGCCGCAGCTCGCGATCCACCTCGACCGCGAGATCCGCGAGACCGGAGTGAAGCTCAACCCCCAGCAGCACGTGTTCCCGGTCTGGGGGGTGGGCACCTCACCCGGCGACTTCACCGCGTTCGTCGCCGAGGAGCTGGAGGTCGAGCCAGGCGACGTCCTCGCCTGGGAGCTGATGACCCACGACCTCGCACCGAGCACGCTGATCGGCCGCGACGGCGACCTGGTGAGCGCACCGCGGCTGGACAACCTCGGCACCACCTACGCCGGCGTTCGCGCACTGCTGAAAGCAGTGGACACCCCCGGAGCTGTCCCGCTCGTGCCGGTGCTGGCGTTGTTCGACCACGAGGAGGTGGGCAGCGTCTCCGAGCGCGGCGCCGCGTCCACGCTGCTGCCCGCGGTCCTCGAGCGGATCGTGCTCGCCGGCGGCGGCGACCGGGAGGACCTCCTGCGGGCCCTCGCCGGGTCCGTCTGCGCGTCCGGTGACATGGCCCACGCGACGCACCCCAACTATCCCGAGCGCCACGAGCCCCACCACCTGATCGCCGTCAATGGTGGGCCGGTGCTCAAGGTCAACGTCAACCTCCGGTACGCCACCGACGCCCGCGGCACCGGTGCGTTCGTGTCCGCCTGCGAGCAGGCCGACGTCCCGCTGCAGCGGTTCGTCAGCCGCGCCGACATGCCCTGCGGGTCCACCGTCGGGCCGATCACGGCCGCGGGTGTCGGCCTCACCACCGTCGACGTGGGCGCGCCGCAGCTCGCGATGCACTCCGCGCGGGAGCTGTGCGGGGCCGCCGATCCGGGGATGTACGTCGACGCCCTGGCCGCATTCCTCGCACCCGCGGCCTGAGCGACGCCGATGCCACCCACACCCGGCGGCGATCCCGATGTCGGTGACGGCTCCGGCGAGGACGGCGGCGCGGGACGCCCGGTGACCACGGCCGCCCGGCTCCTCCTCGGCGCCGAGGCCCGGCCGTTGTCCGGCGGATACAGCGGCGAGACGTTCCTCGTCGGCGCCCCGGGTGAGGAGGCCGTGCTCCGGCTCTACCTCCGCGAGCCAGGCAGGGCAGGGATCGACGCCGCGCTGCTCGCCCTGGTCCGCGACCTGGTGCCGGTGCCGCGGGTCCTCGACCTGCGCACCCAGGCAACCCCCGACCAGCCGGCGTACCTGCTCATGGAGCGGCTGCCCGGCGAGCCGCTGGACCGCTGGCTACCGGACGCGCCGCCGCGGCTGCGCGAGGCAGCGGGCGCCGGCGTCGGCAGGGTGCTCGCCCGGCTGTCTGGGATGCCCTTCCCCGGGGCGGGCGAGTTCGTCGACGCCGACCTGCGGATCCGGCCCTGGACCGGAGCCGCCGGCGGACTGGAGGAGTGGGTCGACGCCCACCGGAAGTCCGGCGGCCTCGCCACGTGGAGCGTCGCCGACTTCGCCGGCCTGCGGGAGGTGGCGAGGCAGGGCCAGGACCTGCTCGACGAGGTTCGGCGTACCTGTCTGTGCCACTCCGACTTCAACCCCAAGAACCTCCTCGTCGACCCCGGGACCGGCCAGGTGACCGGCCTGGTCGACTGGGAGTACGCCCACGCCGGCAGTCCCTACGCGGACCTCGGCAACCTGCTGCGGTTCGAGACCGACGAGCTGTTCGCCGGCGCCGCCGTCGACGCGTTGCGCACCTACGGCCCGCCGCTGCACCCGGAGTTCCGGCGGATCGCCCAGGCGGTCGACCTGTTCGCGCTGGTCGACCTGGCCGGCAGGTCCGAGCAACACGAGATCACCCGGGCCGCCACCGACCTGCTGCTGCGCTGTACCCGGGCCCGCGACCTGTCGGGCGGACGCCCCGAATGGGGCCGCCCCGCGCGCGGATGAGCCTCCCGCTCCGTCGGCGGCCGGCTTCGGAAACCGCCCGGGGCCTGCGCCGCGGAGCGGATCAGGGTCGGGTGCCGCAGCCGGGTCCTGCCATGCCGTAGCCTGTGGCGACCGGCCGATGACCCCGATACCGGACAAATCGGCCCTTCGGCTCCCGGTGTGCTGCCCAGCGGGAACGCTCCGCGAAGATCCCGCGTTTGGGATGGCCGCTGTCTGCGGGGTTGCGTTGACCCTTGTCGCGGGGCACCCGTATCCTGACATGAGCGTTGTGGGCCTGTGCGACCTCGGACGGAGCAGGCTCGCGCTCGTTCTTGTCGAAATCACCTGGTTCCGGCCCAGGAAAAACGGCCGCGACTTCTCGGCAGTGCGATCAAAGGGTCCACGCGCGCACGTGACGACGACCAACGCCATATCGGAGCCATCAACCAGATGACGAGCAGCATCGAGGCCCCGCTGACCGAATCAGCACCGGCCCAGCAGAAGACGCCGCAGGTCGCGGTGAACGACGTGGGTTCGGAGGAGGCCTTCCTCGCCGCGATCGACGAGACAATCAAGTACTTCAACGACGGTGACATCGTCGAGGGCACCGTCGTGAAAGTCGACCGGGACGAGGTCCTGCTCGACATCGGCTACAAGACCGAAGGCGTGATCCCCGCTCGGGAGCTGTCGATCAAGCACGACGTCGACCCGGGCGAAGTGGTGAAGGTCGGCGACCACGTCGAGGCGCTGGTCCTCCAGAAGGAAGACAAGGAAGGCCGCCTGATCCTGTCCAAGAAGCGTGCTCAGTACGAGCGCGCCTGGGGCACGATCGAGCAGATCAAGGAGGAGGACGGCGTCGTCACCGGCACCGTCATCGAGGTCGTCAAGGGCGGTCTCATCCTCGACATCGGTCTGCGTGGCTTCCTGCCGGCCTCCCTGGTGGAGATGCGGCGCGTGCGCGACCTGCAGCCCTACGTCAGCCGCGAGCTCGAGGCCAAGATCATCGAGCTGGACAAGAACCGCAACAACGTGGTCCTGTCCCGGCGCGCGTGGCTGGAGCAGACCCAGTCCGAGGTCCGGCAGAACTTCCTGCACCAGCTGCAGAAGGGCCAGATCCGCAAGGGCGTCGTCTCCAGCATCGTCAACTTCGGTGCGTTCGTGGACCTCGGTGGCGTCGACGGTCTGGTGCACGTTTCGGAGCTCTCCTGGAAGCACATCGACCACCCGAGCGAGGTCGTCGAAGTGGGCCAGGAGGTCACCGTCGAGGTGCTCGACGTCGACCTCGACCGCGAGCGCGTCTCGCTGTCGCTGAAGTCGACGCAGGAGGACCCGTGGCAGCAGTTCGCCCGGATCCACCAGATCGGCCAGATCGTGCCGGGCAAGGTCACCAAGCTGGTGCCGTTCGGTGCGTTCGTCCGGGTCGACGACGGCATCGAGGGTCTGGTGCACATCTCCGAGCTGGCCGAGCGCCACGTAGAGGTGCCCGAGCAGGTTGTTCAGGTCGGTAACGACGTCATGGTCAAGATCATCGACATCGACCTCGAGCGCCGCCGGATCTCGCTGTCGCTCAAGCAGGCCAACGAGGGTGCCGAGGCGATCGGGGAGCAGTTCGACCCGACCCTCTACGGCATGGCCGCCGAGTACGACGACCAGGGCAACTACAAGTACCCCGAGGGCTTCGACCCGGAGACGGGCGAGTGGCTCGAGGGCTTCGAGAAGCAGCGTGACCAGTGGGAGCGCGAGTACGCCGAGGCGCACAGCCGCTGGGAGGCGCACAAGAAGCAGATCGAGGCCGCGCAGCAGGCCGAGATCGAGGAGAGCGAGGCCCCCGCGGCCGCGGCACCTTCTTCTTCCTCCTCCTCCGGTCAGTCCTACGCATCGGCCGAGCCGTCCCGCGAGGCCGAGGGCACGCTGGCTTCGGACGAGGCGCTCGCGGCGCTGCGGGAGAAGCTCACCGGCAACGGCTGAGCCAGGCTCACGCGTCCCGACGCGACAGCAAACGGCAACGGCCCCGCCATCCGGCGGGGCCGTTGCCGTTTCTCGTGAGAGGGCTTGCCAGCGGTGCCAAGTCCGCCCCGCAAGGCCCTGGGGTCTCCTAGCCGCGGCGCAGGCGGCCGAGGGCGAACGTGAGATTGACCAGGACGATCCCGATCCAGGCCAGGAGCAGGCCGCGGGGCCCGGCCTCGTGAGCGGCGAGCCCCGACAGCGGGATCGCCACTCCCAGGGAGACGATGGCCAGCGCCAGCGCGTGGCCGTCGTCCTTGCGCGGCGCCGGCGCGGACGCCGTTGCCCGCTTGACCTCCTGCGCCACCCGGGCCTCGATGGCAGCGTCGATGCGTTCGACGAAGGAGTCGACGACGGCCGGCTCGAAGTCGCCACCGAGCTCCTTGCGGGCGTGCAGGGCGGCCTCGGCGTCGTCACGAGGTAGGCGTGGTTCGGACATGGCATGGTTATAGGGCATCAGATGCCGGTCGGTCATCAGGGAAATCACCGGCAATCACCCCGACTACGACCGACCACCGCGAGACTGTACGAGCCGGGCCTTCGCGACCCGTTGACGACCCGGACAGCCCGGACATGACGGGCCGCGGTGATGCGAAAATCCTGGCGCCTGCGCCCGCCTGAGCCCCCGCGTGGAGGCTCCCACCCGCCCACCGCCGGGGTTTGGTCGTGCACTGTCCCGATCTCCTTCCGTCGGCAACACTGGAAGGGTGCACGAGCTCGGATGGCAACCGGCGGGCGTGGGCCTGTTCGTCCCGGGGCGGCGGGACGACACGCTCGTGACCGAGGTCCGCCAGGTCGTGACACGGCTGGACGGGCTGCGCGATCCGGTCGTTCGGCGCTGCTCGCCGATGACCTCCCTGGCGCTGCTCGACGCCGACCCGATCGAGGTCGTCGTGGACGGGTCGGTGCTGGAGCGCCCCTACACCGACGAGAAGGCGGCGTTCGTCCTGGGCGACCGGCTGCGGGAGCTTCTGGTCGCGCTGGCGGTCACTCTCCGGCCGCTGTACGCGTCGGTCGTGCTGGAGGCGCCCTTTCTCTCGCCGAAGGACCTCCTGGTCACTCCGGAGCCGGACCTGTTCCTGGACGCGTGGTTCGACCTGACCCGGTTGCACGCCGGCATCGCCCAGGCATACCAGGGTGCCCACGTGGAGCAGGTGAACGGCGGGCTGTACGTCTCCACCCGGGCTCCGTTCAACCCCGACCGGTTCGACGAGCCGCTGGCCACCAGCCTGGACCGCGCCCGCCGGGCGATGTCACAGGTCGTCGCGCACGGCTGAGCCGCCTCTCGGCTATCGTCCTCGACTGTGCTTCGGGTGGGACTGACGGGCGGAATCGGGTCGGGCAAGAGTGAGGTCGCGCGGCGGCTCGCCGCCCGCGGGGCCGTCGTGATCGACGCCGACCGGCTGGCGCGAGAGGTGGTGGCGCCGGGCACCGACGGGCTGGCCGCCGTGGTCGGGGCTTTCGGCGAGGAGGTGCTCGGCCCTGACGGCGCACTCGACCGCCCGGCGCTGGGGCGCCGGGTGTTCGCCCACGCCGAATCCCGTCGGCGACTGGAGGAGATCATCCACCCGCGGGTACGCGCCCGGGCCGCCGAACTCGAACGCGCCGCCGTCGCCGCGAACCCGGACGCGGTGGTCGTCCACGACATTCCGCTCCTGGTGGAGACCGGGCAACAGGGCGGGTTCGACGAGGTGATCGTGGTCGACGTCCCCGAGGAGCTGCAGATCGACCGGCTCACCAGCGCGCGGGGGATCGGGGTGGACGACGCTCGGGCGCGGGCCGCCGCCCAGGCGTCCAGGGACGAGCGCCGGGCCGCCGCCACCGTGGTCGTGGACAACTCCGGGTCGCTGACCGACCTCGACGTCCGGGTGGAGGAGCTGTGGCGGCGGCTGAGGTCGGCCGCGTCCGGCGACGAGGGCGAGCGGCGGGGGCGGGACCTGGCCTGACGGTTCGATCCGGGACGATCCGGCCCGGTGCGCCCGGTGCGCCCGGTGCGCCCGTTTCGCGGTCGGCGCGGGAGGGCCTGTCGGTGGTCGGGCGTACGGTGGGCATCATGCGTCCGGTTACTGACATTGTCCGCAAGGTCGCGCCGTTCAAGGTGGTCTCAGACTTCGCCCCGTCCGGCGACCAGCCGGAGGCCATCGACGACATCGCCCGCCGGATCGAGGCGGGCGAGCGCGACGTGGTGTTGCTGGGTGCCACCGGCACCGGAAAGACCGCGACGGTCGCCTGGGCCGTGGAGAAGTTGCAGCGGCCCACCCTGGTGATCGAGCCCAACAAGACCCTCGCGGCGCAGTTCGCCAACGAGCTGCGGCACTTCTTCCCCGACAACGCGGTCGAGTATTTCGTCTCCTACTACGACTACTACCAGCCCGAGGCCTACGTTCCGCAGTCCGACACCTACATCGAGAAGGACTCCTCGATCAACGAGGAGGTCGAGCGGCTGCGGCACTCCGCCACCAACTCGCTGCTGACCCGGCGCGACACGATCGTGGTCGCCACGGTGTCCAGCATCTACGGCCTGGGCACCCCGCAGGAGTACGTCGACCGGATGGTCCGGGTGCGGATCGGTGAGGAGATCGAGCGCGACCAGGTGCTTCGCCGGCTGGTCGAGATGCAGTACTCCCGCAACGACGCCGCAGGCACCCGCGGCACCTTCCGGGTCCGCGGCGACACCCTCGAGGTGTTCCCGGTCTATGAGGAGATGGCCGTCCGGATCGAGTTCTTCGGCGACGAGATCGAGCGGCTGTCCACCCTGCACCCGGTGACCGGGGAGATCGTCACCGAGGACCAGGAGCTCTACATCTTCCCGGCGTCCCACTACGTCGCCGGTGCGGAGCGGATGGAGCGAGCGATCGCCGACATCGAGGCGGAGCTCGCCGAGCGGCTGCCCGAGCTGGCGCGCCAGGGCAAGCTGCTGGAGGAGCAGCGGCTGCGCATGCGCACCACGTACGACATCGAGATGATGCGCCAGATCGGCACCTGCTCGGGCATCGAGAACTACTCACGCCACATCGACGGACGCGCGCCCGGATCGCCGCCGCACTGCCTGCTCGACTACTTCCCCGAGGACTTCCTGCTGGTCATCGACGAGTCCCACGTGACGGTGCCCCAGATCGGCGGGATGTACGAAGGCGACATGTCCCGCAAGCGGACGCTGGTCGAGCACGGCTTCCGGCTGCCGTCGGCGATGGACAACCGGCCTCTGCGCTGGGAGGAGTTCCTCGAGCGCATCGGGCAGACCGTCTATCTCTCCGCCACGCCCGGCAACTACGAGCTGAGCAAGGCCAACGGCACGGTCGAGCAGATCATCCGGCCGACCGGGCTGGTGGATCCCGAGGTGGTGGTGAAGAACACCAAGGGCCAGATCGACGACCTCATCCACGAGATCCGGCTGCGGGAGGCGAAGCAGGAGCGGGTCCTGGTCACCACCCTGACCAAGAAGATGGCCGAGGACCTCACCGACTACCTGCTCGAGCAGGGCATCCGGGTGCGTTACCTCCACAGCGAGGTCGACACGTTGCGCCGGGTGGAGTTGCTGCGTGAGCTGCGGATGGGCGAGTACGACGTGCTGGTGGGCATCAACCTCCTCCGGGAGGGCCTCGACCTGCCGGAGGTTTCGCTGGTGGCCATCCTGGACGCCGACAAGGAGGGCTTCCTGCGTTCGGGCACCAGCCTCATCCAGACCATCGGCCGGGCCGCACGTAACGTCTCCGGGCAGGTGATCATGTACGCCGACTCGATCACGCCGTCCATGCAGATGGCGATCGACGAGACCAACCGGCGGCGGGAGAAGCAGGTCGCGTACAACAAGGAGAAGGGGATCGACCCCACTCCGCTGCGCAAGCGGATCGCCGACATCACCGACATGCTCGCCCGCGAGGACGCCGACACCCAGAAGCTCCTGGGTGGCGCGGGGCGTCAGCAGAGCCGCGGGAAGGCGCCGGTGCCCGAGCTGTCCAGCCTTGGCGAGGCCGGTCGGCACGCGAAGGACCTGGCGGCCCTGCCGGCCTCCGACCTCGCCGACCTGATCCAGGAGCTCAACCAGCAGATGAACACCGCGGCCGAGCAACTCCAGTTCGAGCTGGCCGCAAGGTTGCGCGACGAGATCCACGAGCTCAAGCGCGAGCTGCGCGGCATGCACGAGGCCGGGGTGAAGTAGCCGGAGTGAAGTAGCCGGGGGGTGACGCGGACCGGGGCGGCCGTGGAGGACGTTGCCCTGGGTGCAGTGGCCGGAGTGCGATGGCCGGCGTGGCAGTGCCAGGATCGTCGGGACCCAGAGCCCTGTCAGGGAGGATCACACGTGACCACGGCCATCGCCCACAGAGGCGAGCCACACGGCAACCGGGAAAACACTCTGCCGGCCATCGAGGCGGCGGTCGCCGCGGGTGCCGACATGGTGGAGATCGACCTGCGTCTCACCGCGGACGACCGCCTCATCGTCCTCCACGACCCAACCCTGGAACGCCTGTGGGACGACCGGCGACAAGTTGCGTCGGTCTCGTTCGCCGATCTTGCCGCCGTCCACCGCGCACCCGGCGGCACGTGGTCGCTGCCAACCGCCGAGGAGGCACTCGACCTGATCGTCCGGCTGGGCACCCAGGTCATGCTGGACGTCACTTCCGTCGCGATCGGGCTGGCCACCCAGGCACTGGTGCGCGAGCGCGGACTGGACGCCCACGTCCTCTACGCCGGGGACACCGAGGCGCTGGCTCAGATCCGCGAACGACAACCCGGTGCCGCGATCGCGCTGTCCTGGGGTCATTCGACGCCGCCGGGTGACGACGTGTGGGAGAGGGTGCGCCCGCAGTACTTCAACCCGGAGTGGATCCACCTGAATGAGGAGACGGTCGCTGCCAACCACGCCGCGGGCCGGCTGGTGTCGACCTGGACGGTGGACGAGCCCAAGCAGATGGCCCGGCTCTCCGACCTGGGGGTGGACGCGATCATCAGCAACCGGATCGCCGCCCTGGTCGAAGTGGTTCGCCGGCCCACGCCGAACCAGTCGGCGGCCGGCGAGTCTGCAGCCGGTCAGCTCACGGCCGGTCAGCCCGCGGATCCGAAGACGGAGGCCCGACGATGACGGCGTACGCCGACGAGCTGTCCACCGCCCTCGAACTCGCCGACTGGGCAGCCGGCCGGATGCGGGCCCGGCCCACGTCGGTGACCACGAAGGCGAACGCTGCCGACCTGGTGACCGAGACCGATCGGGAGATCGAACGCCGGGTGCGCGCCGTCGTGGCCGAACGTTTCCCGGCGTACGCGCTGGTGGGTGAGGAGTACGGCGGCCGTCCTGCCGCCGACGGTGCTCCCACCTGGTATCTCGACCCGGTGGACGGCACCACCAACTACGCCAGCGGCCTGCCCTGGTGTTCGTTCAGCCTCGCCCTGGCCGACGCCGACGGGCCCGTGCTCGGGGTGGTCGCCGATCCGTTCCGCGGCGAGGTGTTCAGCGCTGTCCGGGGTGGCCCGGCGCTGTGCAACGGCGATCCGATCCGGTGCTCGGACGCCACCGGGCTGGCCGGTGAGGTGGTGGTCACCGAGTGGGCGGCGTACCGTCCCTGGCCCGGGATGACCGACATGCTCGATCGGCTCGCCGGTCAGATGTGCACCACCAGGATCATGGGCTCCTCGGCGCTCTCCCTGGTCAGCGTCGCCGCGGGCCGGGCGGCGGGCGGTGTGATCGGTGCGTTCAACCCGATCGACCTGCTGGCCTCGGTGTTCGTCGCCGGCCAGGCCGGAGCCGACGTCCGCGGGGAGGACGGTAAGCAAACGCTGTTTCCGGAGTCGGGCGGGATCATGGTGGCCGGGCCCGGGGTCGCCGACCAGGTGTGGGAGGCGTGGACGGGCGACTCCGCCGGCTGATGGACGGGCGGCCGGTCGCGGGGGCCGCACGTCCCCGCGACCGGCCCGAGTCTCACGCGCTCCTCGCCGCCGAGGCCGGCGCCGGGCGCAGCGACGCGGCGGGATACCAGCTCGCCGCGCCACTGGCGTCCAGGGTCGCCCGGCCGTACCACCCGTCGTTCTCGTGCACCCACCAGTCGAGATGCCCGGGCCACCAGCGCCCGTCCACGAGCACCAGCACCGGTTTGGCCGGCACCACCCGCCGGGAACCGGTGTCGGGGTGGGCCTCCCGGGCCACGTGGCCGGCGTTCATCGTGTTCGCCAACTCCGTGGCCGCGGCCTCGTCCAGGTCCTGCCTGCTGTGCCAGCCATTGACGGCCGCGTCCCACACGCCATGCCCCTGGGGGGTTTTTCGCACGGCAAAGCGGTCGGTCATTCGGGGTCCTTCCGTCCGGTCACCTTGGGCAGGGGATCGAACTCATGTTCGAAGAATAGTTCATCGCCGGATGCTCGCAAGCCGAACCCAGAACGTCCGGGACGGCCGGATGGGGACGCCCGGCCTGACCCGGAACGGGTTGCCGGGGAGTCATCGCGGGAGCCGCCGAGAAGCGGCCGAGGGGTGGCCGAGGAGTGGCTGAGGGGAGAGCGTTCCCCGAGCGGACCGCAAGCCGAAGCAGGGCCGATCCGGCCGTGCCCGTTGCCGTGATCCATTTCTCACGTAGGGTCGAAACCCCGCTCGCGCGGGTCGACCCCGGGGCCACCCGGCAGACGATGGGTCGCTTCCAGACATTCCGGCCACTACTATCTCGGCGTCGAGAGATCGGCTTCGTCCCGCGGGCGAAATCGCGGGCCGCGGACCGTCTCCGACCGGAGGAGCACGCCAGGCCGTGTACGGGAGGACGCCAGGTGTCGACGACATCGACGAAGTGAGGAGCCACCTCGGAAATGGGAATCGCGGCGCAGTCCGGGACCGAGACCGAGATGACCGAGACCACGTTCGCTGACGAGTGGGCGAAGTGGCACCAGCAACGCCAGGCCGGCGTCAGCGGGCCGTACGCCATGCTCGCTCTCGTCGGCACCCACTGGGTGGACGGTGCGACCAGCGTCCCGGAGGTTCCCGGCGTGTGGAGCGTGGAGTCCGGCGTGGTGACCGTGCGCAGCGAGTCCGCCGCGGGCCTGGTCGTGGACGGGGTGATCGTGGACGGTGTCGCCCGGCCCCGCTCCGACCGCGACCCCGACCCGTCGACGATCTCCCACGGTGACTGGAAGCTCGCCCTGATCGAGCGCGAGGGCCAGTTCGCCGTCCGGGTCTACGACCCGCACGCCCGCACCCGCACGTCGTTCGTCGGCATCGAGGCGTACGCCCCCGACGAGGCGTGGGTACTGCCCGCGACGTTCGTGGGCTACCCCGACGACTCGGCCGAACGCGTCGAGCGCGTGGCCAACGCCGACGGCCGGGACCGCGGGCTGGCGCTGTCAGGTGAGGTGAGGTTCGACCACGGCGGGCAGACCTACACCCTGCGGGTGGGCAACCGCAGGGGAGGCGGACTGGAAGCGGTGTTCGCCGACCGGACCAGCGGCCGGGACGGTCACGACTTCCGCTTCGTGCACCTGCCGGCGCCGGACGAGGACGGGCGTACCCTGCTCGACTTCAACCGCGCGCACCTGCCGCCGTGCGCGTTCGCCGACCACTACCTGTGCCCGTCCCCGCCGGCGGGCAACACGCTGCCGTTCGCGGTGACCGCGGGGGAGCGGGCGGTCCGCCGGCGGGACTGACCCGAGGAGTCGGCGCTCGCCAGCGGCCGGCGCTCGCCGGGAGTCAGCGCTCGTCGTACTTGTCGGGAATGACCAGGCTCAGCGCGAAGCTGACCACCGTCATGATGATCGCGCCCCAGAAGCCGGCCCAGAAACCGCTCACGGTGAACGCGAGGTGCAACTGGCCGGCCAGCCAGCCCACGAACAGGAAGAGCAGCGCGTTGACCACGAAGGAGATCAGGCCGAGCGTCACGATGTAGAAGCCGCAGCCGACCACCTTGATGATCGGCTTGAGTACGGCGTTGACCAGGCCGAAGATCAGCGCGACCGCGATCAGCGTCCCGACCTTGGCGGACGTGGAACTGCCGCCGAGTTCGACGCCGGACACCCAGGTGGCGGCCCACAGGGCGACGGCGTTGATGGCGACGCGTACGACGATGGGGATCACGGCGAGATCATCCCACGCCCGCGGGGCCGGTGGCAGCACCCCGCCTGGCGCCCCGGGCCGACCTCGGGCGCCAGGGGCGCGTCCTGCGGGCCGTGTGGAACACGCCCTAGACTTGTGCGGTTGCCCACTTGGGGCAGTGTCGGAAGTTTCGTCGTCAGGGGCGGTGCCGGATGCACCGCAGGGCAGGGAGAACGCGCACGGTGCAGCCTTCCACCTCGGTCGAGCAGGCCGAGATCAGCCGCGAACAGCAGTACGTCGACCGCGTGTACGCCCGGCTGGCCGCGATGGTCGAGAGCGCCTCCGCGGTCCGCCGGGAGGGCCGCGAGCGCGGCCTGCTCGACTACACCGGCCAGATCAAGGAGGAGGACTACCGCAGCCTCTTCGAACGCGACGTGCTGGTCGACCACGCGGTTCGCCGGCTGGCGGTGCTCGACGCCCAGCGCGAGGGCCTGGTCTTCGGCCGCCTCGACCACGTGGGCGGCGAGGTGCGCTACGTCGGCCGGATCGGCGTCCGGGACGCCGAGCACGAGCCGCTGGTGCTCGACTGGCGGGCGCCGGCCGCGGCCGTGTTCTACCAGGCGACCGCGGTCGATCCGCAGGGCGTGGTGCGCCGGCGGGTGCTGCGGTCGCAGGGCCAGCGGGTGGTCGGTGTCGAGGACGACCTGCTGGACGCCGAGAACGCGCCGGCCGACATGCACGTGGTCGGTGACGGCGCGCTGATGGCCGCGCTGACCTCCGCCCGCAGCGGCCGGATGCGCGACATCGTGGCCACCATCCAGCGCGAACAGGACCAGGTGATCCGCGCCCCCGCGCCCGGCGTCACCCTGATCAGCGGCGGCCCGGGCACCGGGAAGACCGTGGTGGCCCTGCACCGCGCCGCCTACCTGCTCTACACCGAGCGCCGGCGGATCCAGGGCGGCGGCGTGCTCGTCGTCGGGCCTTCGGCGGTCTTCATGAGCTACATCGAGCGGGTCCTTCCCTCGCTCGGCGAACACGAGGCCACGCTGCGATCGGTCGGCGAGGTCGTCGACGGCGTGGTGGCCGATCGCTCCGATCCCTTCCCGTGCGCGGTGGTCAAGGGGTCGGCCCGGATGCGGCAGGTGCTGTCCCGGGCGGCACGTGGCGCCGTGCCCGGTGCGCCCGAGGAGCTGCGCCTGTACGCCGCGGGCCGCCGGCTCGCGCTCGGTGCCCGGGAGCTGACCGCGATCCGTACCGACGTCCTCCGCCGGGGCGCGCGCCGCAACCGGGCGCGTGCGGAGGCGGTCCGGGCGCTGCTCGGTGCCCTGTGGAAGCAGGCCGGCGGCGCGGCCGGGACCGACGGCGCCGGTGCCGGCGGCCGGCCGATGTCGCGCGCGGAGTTCGACCAGGACGTGCGGGAGCGACCGGCGTTCACCGAGTTCCTGGACGCCTGGTGGCCCAACGTCACCCCGGCCGAGGTGCTCGGCTGGCTGGCCGACCGCGACCGGCTCGCCCGGGTCGCCCGGGGCGTGCTCCGCCCCGAGGAGGTCGACCTGCTCGCCGCGTCGTGGTCGCGCCCGGCCGGAGCAGCTCCGGCCCGGTCATCCTCCGTGCGGGGCAGGACCGGCTACTCCGTCGAGGACGTGCCGCTGCTGGACGAGCTGGACGCCCTCCTCGGGGAGCCGGTGCGGCCGGTGGTGCCACGCGACCCGTTCGACGAGGACGGCGGCGTGCAGGAGGTGGTGACGTCGTACGACCGGGAGTACGGCCGGTCCCGTGGCGAGCAGACCCCGCAGTACGACGGCTACGCCCACGTGCTGGTGGACGAGGCGCAGGACCTGTCGCCGATGCAGTGGCGGATGCTCGGCCGCCGCGGCCGGCACGCGAGCTGGACGATCGTCGGCGACCCGGCGCAGAGCTCCTGGCCGGACGTCGCGGAGGCCGAGGCCGCCCGCGATGCGGCGCTGGGCGTCCGCACGCGGCGTACGTTCCATCTGGACACCAACTACCGCAACTCGGCGGAGATCTTCGAGCTGGCCGCGGAGGTGATCAGCACCGCGCTGCCCGACGTGCGGCTGCCGCGGGCGGTGCGCGAGACCGGCCACCCACCGACCCACCTGACGACCGGTGCCGACGGTCGTCCCGAGGCCGTACGCGCGGCTGTGGGTGAACTCCTCGACGCGGTCGCCGGGACCGTCGGCGTGGTGGTCGCCGGACACCGGGCAGACGAGGCGGCGCGATGGCTGGCCGATCTCGGGGACGATGCGGCCGCACGGGTCGTTGTCACCACGGGGTTGGCGAGCAAGGGGCTCGAGTACGACGGCGTGGTCGTGGTCGAGCCGGCCGAGATCGCCGCGGAGAGCCCGGTGGGTGTCCGCACGCTGTACGTCGTCCTCACCCGGGCGACCCAGCGACTGGTCACCGTCGGCGCCGACAGCGGCTGGCGGGCAGCCCTGACCGCACCGGACGGCAAGCTGACCGGCACCGGACCGGCCGGCGTAACCGATCGCCCGGCGTGACCGAGCGGAACGGCAGCGCGACGGCCCGGCCGGTCGGGGCGGTGTCCGCGCGGCGGGCGACCTGCCCGACGACCGGGGTAATACTGTTTGAGCAGGACATTCAGCAGGACTCAGGCAGGACCTGCTGTGGCCCCAGAGGGGGATTCGTTGGTGGCGGAGCCGGTCGACGCGCGTAAGGACGCGGGGGTGCTGACCCTGCCCAACCTGCTGAGCTTCGCCCGGCTCGCCGGTGTCCCGTTGTTCCTGTGGCTGGTCCTCGGCCCGCGTGCCGACGGCTGGGCGATCATCGTGCTGGCGGTCTCCGGCTTCACCGACTGGCTCGACGGCCAGTTGGCGCGCAGGCTGCACCAGACCAGCACACTCGGCAAGTTGCTCGACCCGTTCGCGGACCGGCTCTACATCCTCGCGGTGCTCCTCGGCCTCGCCGTGCGTGACGTGATTCCCGTCTGGCTCGCGGTCGCGCTTCCGTTGCGGGACGTCCTGCTCGTCGGCCTGCTCGGCTACCTTCGGCTACGTGGCTTCGGCCCGCTGCCGGTGCACTTCCTGGGCAAGGCGGCGACGTTCTGCCTGCTGTACGCCTTCCCGTTGCTGTTCCTGGGCGAGGGCAGCAGCACGTTCGCGTCCCTGGCGCAGATCGTGGGATGGGCCTTCGTGGTGTGGGGTACCGGCCTGTACTGGTGGGCCGGAATTCTCTACGCCTACCAGGCCTACCAGCTTCTCCGGAGCGCTGCGCCGGCAACACCCGCACGAGAAGAAGGTCGGCTCCACACCTGAGGTGACCCTCGCGGTGCGGGCTGGCGGAGAGGAGCCACGTGAGAGCCGTCGTCATGGCCGGTGGCGAGGGCACCCGCCTGCGCCCGATGACCACGAGCATGCCCAAGCCTCTCCTGCCGGTGGTCAACCGCCCGATCATGGAGCACGTGCTCCGGCTCCTGCGCCGGCACGAACTCACCGAGACCGTCGTCACCGTCCACTTCCTCGGCTCGATGGTGCGGGCCTACTTCGGTGACGGCGAGGACCTCGACATGGACCTCACCTACGCCACCGAGGAGAAGCCCCTCGGGACCGCGGGCAGCGTCAAGAACGCCGCCGCGGCGTTGTCCGACGACACGTTCCTCGTCATCTCCGGCGACGCCCTCACCGACATCGACCTGACCTCCCTCGTAGAGCACCACCGGCGTACCGGCGCGCTGGCCACCGTCTGCCTGACGCGGGTGCCCGACCCGCTGGAGTTCGGGATCACGATCCTGAACGACGACGGCCTGGTCGAGCGCTTCCTGGAGAAGCCCACCTGGGGCCAGGTGTTCTCCGACACGGTCAACACCGGCATCTACGTGATGGAGCCGGAGATCCTCGACAGCGTGGGCGAGGCGGAGAACGTCGACTGGTCCAGCGACGTCTTTCCCCGCCTGCTGGCAAAGGGAGCTCCGCTGTACGGCTACGTCGCCGACGGTTACTGGGAGGACGTCGGGACCCACCGCAGCTACCTCAAGGCCAACTACGACGCGCTCGACGGCCAGCTCGACATCGACATCGACGGGTTCGAGGTGTCCGCCGGCGTCTGGGTGGGGGAGGGCGCCGACGTGGACCCGGAGGCGACGCTGAAGGGCCCCACGTTCGTCGGCGCGTACGCCAAGGTCGAGGGCGGCGCGGAGATCCGCGACCACACCGTGGTGGGCGACAACGTGGTGGTGCGCAGCGGGGCGTTCCTGCACCGTGCGGTGGTGCACGACAACGCCTACGTCGGCGGGCACACCAACCTGCGCGGCTGCGTGGTCGGCAAGAACACCGACGTGATGCGCGGTGCCCGTATCGAGGACGGCGCCGTGGTCGGCGACGACTGCGTGATCGAGGAGGAGGCCGTCCTCCATCCCGAGATCAAGGTCTACCCCAGCAAGACCATCGAGGCCGGCGCCGTCGTCAACCAGAGCGTGATCTGGGAGTCGCAGGGCCGCCAGGCACTGTTCGGTGCCCGCGGGCTGAGCGGGATCGTGAACGTCGAGATCACCCCCGAGCTCGTCGTACGCCTCGCCAGCGCGTACGCCACCACGCTCCGCAAGGGGTCGACGGTGCTCACCGCCCGGGACACCTCGCGGTCGGCCCGGGCGCTCAAGCGGGCGGCCATCGCGGCGTTCACCTCCAGTGCCCTGAACGTCTGCGACCTGGAGGTGGCCCCGAACCCCGTGGCCAGGCTGGAGACCGCGCGCAGCAGCGTGGGCGGCGGCCTGCTGATCCGTACCACCCCCAACCGTCCGGACTCGGTCGACCTGATCTTCCTCGACGAACGCGGCGCAGACCTTTCGGCGATGGCTCAGCGCAAGGTGGAGCGGGTGCTCGGCCGGCAGGAGTTCCGCCGCGCGTTCCCCGGCGAGATCGGCGACCTGACCTTCCCGTCCCGGATCGCCGAGAGCTACGTCCGTGACCTGCTCCGTAGCGTGGACACCTCGAACGTGGCCGAGGCGCGGCTGAAGGTGGTGGTGGACGCCGGGCGGGGCACCGCGAGCCAGCTGCTCCCGAACCTCCTCGGCCGGTTGGACATCGACGCGTTCCTGGTCAACGCCGGGCTGGACGACCGCAGGCCCACCGAGACCGCCGAGCAGCGTACGGCGGCGGTCGCCAACCTTGCCGAGCTCGTGTCGTCATCCCGGGCGGCGTTCGGTGTCCGCTTCGACCCGCTCGGCGAACGCATCTCGCTGGTGGACGAGACCGGCAACGTGATCTCCGACGAGCGCGCCCTCCTCGTCTTCGTCGATCTGGTGGCTGCCGAGTCCGGTCGCGGGCGCAACGTCGCACTCCCGGTGACCACGACCAGGGTCGCCGAGCAGGTGGCGGCCTTCCACGGCGTCCAGATCCGCTGGACCACCACCGCCCCGGACGCGCTCGCCACCGCCTCGGCCACGGAGGGGCTGCTGCTGGCAGGCGACGGCCGGGGCGGCTTCATCGTGCCGGAGTTCTCCAACGCGGTGGACGGGTTCGCGGCGTTCGTCCGGCTCGTGGGCGTGATCGCCCGGACCGGCCTGCGGATGTCGGAGATCAACGCCCGGATCCCGCGGGCACACGTCGTCCAGCTCGCCGTGCCCACTCCCTGGGCGAGCAAGGGCGCGGTGATGCGGGCGGCCGTGGAGGCGGCGGACGGCCGGGAGCTGGACACCACCGACGGCGTTCGCGTGGTGGAGCCGGACGGGTCCTGGGGCCTGGTGCTGCCGGACCCGACGGAGGCGGTGACCCGGGTCTGGGCGGAGAGCACCAGCACCGAGCAGGCGACCACACTCGCGCACCGCTGGGCCGACCTGGTGACCCGTGCAGGCCGGTGAAGGTCGCTGGGGGCGTGCCGTGACACCATTGCCGGCATGGCTCGAGGGGAGTCGGTGACCAGCGCGGCGGACGGGACGAAGCCCCCCGCCGGCGGTGGCCGTTCCACCACCGCCGGCACCTCCGCCGGCTCGGCCGTCTCCGGTAACCTCCCCGGCTCGGGCAACACCCGGAGCGGCGCGTGGACCGACTCCTACCCCGAGTTCCGGCGCAACGACTCCATGTCACTGATGCGCGAGCTGGTGACGCATGCGCTCGACGACGGGTACGCCGCCGCGGCGGCCCGGCGCGGGCCCAGCCGGTCCCGCCCGCGGCGTGGCATGGGCGCCACCGTGGTGGTCCTGGCGGTGTTCGGGTTGATGCTGGCGGTCGCGGCCGTCCAGACCAGGCACTTCGCGCCCGAGGTGGAGAAGGAGAAGGCAGACCTGATCGTCCGCATCCGCGCCGAGGCCGCGCGCAACGACCGGCTGCGCGTGAGAGCGGGCTCGCTCCAGGAGGAGGTGTCCGGCCTGCAGCGCGACATCCTCGCCAGCACCACCAGCGGCAAGAACCTGAGCTCCCGCCTGGGCGCCCTCGATGTGGTCGCCGGCACCGGCAGGGTTCGGGGTCCCGGACTGCGGCTTACGATCGACGACGCGCCCGACGACAAGGTGTCCGGGCCCGACAGCGGCGAGGGACGGATCCTGGACATCGACCTGCAGCAGACCGTCAACGGCCTGTGGTCGGCGGGCGCGGAGGCGATCGCGGTGAACGGCGAACGCCTCACCACCCTGACCGCGATCCGCGGCGCCAACAAGTCGATCACGGTCGACTACCGTCCGCTGGCCCGCCCCTACGTCGTGGAGGCGATCGGCGACCCGGCCACGCTGGAGGCGAGGTTCACCGAGAGCCCGGGTGGCGAGTGGCTGCTCAATCTCAAGGCGGTGCAACATATACGTCTGGACACCCAGACGGCCGACCAGCTGAGCTTGCCGGCCGACTCTGGTAACACGCTCAGGTACGCGCGGACGGAAGGCGCCCAGTGATCGCGACGATCGGCCTCGTCATCGGCATCGTCGCGGGGCTCCTGCTCCAACCGTCGGTGCCGCTGCCGCTGCAGCCCTACCTCCCGATCGCGGTGGTGGCCGCACTGGACGCCGTTTTCGGCGGTCTGCGCGCGCTGATCGACGGCATCTTCGACGACCGCGTGTTCGTGGTGTCCTTCATCGGCAACGTCCTGGTCGCCGCCGTCATGGTCTACCTCGGTGACCAGCTGGGAGTCGGCGCGCAGCTGTCGACCGGCGTGGTCGTCGTTCTCGGCATCCGCATCTTCTCCAACATGGCGGCCATCCGGCGGCGGCTCTTCAAGGCCTGAGGCGACGATGGCCGACGAACCCGAAACCCCCGGAACCGAGCCCACCGGGACCGACGCCCCCGAGGCCGACGCCCCCGAGGCCGACGCCCCCGAGACGACGTCCACCGGAACCGAGCCCACCGGGACGGACACCCCCGAGGCGGCGACCTCCGGGAACGAGGCGACGGGGGCGAAGCCCACCGGGACGGACGACCCCACACCTGCCGGGGTCCCCGCCACGAAGCCGATTCCTGCCCGGCCTCGCAACGCGGCCTGGCGCCGGCTGGCCGGAGCGTTCCGGCCGCACACCTCCCGTGCGCAGGTGGCCGCCGCCGTCCTGCTGGCCGCGCTCGGCTTCGCGGCGACCGTCCAGGTGCGGGCGCTGCGCAACACCGACGAGTTCACCAACGCCGACCGCACCCAGCTCATCCAGATCATGGACGGCCTGCAGCAACGCTCCCGCCGCCTGGAGACCGACATCGGTGACCTGCAGCGGTCCAAGGCCGAACTCGTCTCCGGCGCCGACCGCCGCCGCTCCGCCCTTGAGCAGGCGCAGACCCGCGCCCAGACGCTCGGCATCCTCGCCGGAACGCTCCCGGCGACCGGGCCCGGCATCCGGCTCACCATCACCGACGACCAGGCGGCCGTCAACGCGTCCCTGGTGCTCAACACGATCGAGGAACTGCGCGACGCGGGTGCGGAGGCGATCGAGATCAACGACCGGGTCCGGGTGGTCGCGTCGAGTTACGTCCTGGACGGCCAGGGCGGGATCATCGTCGACGGCAAGTTGCTGCCGGCGCCGTACACCATCGACGCGATCGGCGACGCGCGTACTCTCGCCACTGCGATGCGCATCCCGGGCGGCGTCGTGGACGAGGTGAGCCAGAAGGGCGGGCTGGCCTCGGTCCTGGAGCGACAGACCATCCAGGTCAGTTCCTTGCACAGGGTGGCGAGCCCTCGCTACGCTCGCCCGGCCCCGGACAAATCGCCCGGGTCCTCCTCTCGATGACGCACCGAGGCAGGAAGTAGGAGACGCGCGTGTTCCCGGACGACCTCAGCTACACCAGCGACCACGAGTGGGTCCGCGACCCCGGCGGTGCCGACAGCACCGTCCGCATCGGTATCACCGACTACGCCCAGGGTGCGCTCGGTGACATCGTCTACGTCAGCCTGCCGGAGGTCGGCACCGACGTGGAGGCCGGTGTTGCCTGCGGTGAGCTCGAGTCCACCAAGAGCGTGAGTGATCTCTTCTCGCCCATCAAGGGCACGGTGGTCGCCCGCAACGACGCCCTGGACGAGCGCCCCGAGCTGGTCAACGCAGACCCCTACGGAGACGGCTGGATGATCGAGATCCGCCCGGCCGACCGGAGCGAACTCGACGGCCTGCTCGACGCCGACGCCTACCAGGCGCAGGTGGAACAGTCCTGACCTGCTGATCTCCGACTACCGGGGCACCCGCGACCCCCGGCACCGGAGGCGGCGAACACGCCCGGACCGGGCCGGTCGGCTTATCGTCCGACCTGCCCCCCTCGAGCCCAGATCAAGGGTTAGGGTGTGTGCGGTGGAAGTGTCCAACAACAGTCGCGCCGATTTCCGCCACGGGAGGGTCGTCGATGCCTTTCTGCACCCAGTGCGGGCATGACAATGCCGAGGGCAGCAGGTTCTGTTCGCAGTGCGGTAAGGCGCTGGTGGGCGAGCGGCCGGTCGAGCAGACCGCCACGATCTCGTTGAGCGGTGAAGGCGCCGAAGAACGCGCCGAGGCGGAGCTTCGTCCGCACGAACAGGCCGCTGTGGACGCCCTGCCGTTCGACAGCGCGCTCCTCATCGTGCAGCGTGGTCCGAGCGCAGGAAGCCGGTTCCTGCTCGACTCCGACGTGGTGACCGTCGGACGGCATCCCGACAGCGACATCTTCCTCGACGACGTGACCGTGTCCCGCCGGCACGCGGAGTTCCACCGCCAGCCCCAGGGTTTCGCGGTACGCGACGTGGGCAGCCTGAACGGCACCTACGTCAACCGCGACCGCATCGACGAGGTGATGCTGGTCGGCGGCGACGAAGTTCAGATCGGGAAGTTCCGCCTCGTCTACTTCGCCAGCCAGCGTGGGTTCGGCCGTGGTGCGCCCGGTGAGCGCAGCGCGGCGGGTGTGGACGGAGGGTCCGAGGAGGAGACAGGGTGAACCCCGGTGTTCGCCGCCGCGGTCAGTGCGGACGGCGGAGGCACCTGCGGTGAGCGGGGCGGCGTCGGCGCGATCCGGCAGTTTCTCCATCGGTGAGGTGCTGGCCCGGCTGCGCCCGGAGTTCCCGGACGTCACCATCTCCAAGATTCGGTTCCTCGAAGCCGAGGGGCTCGTCGAGCCCGAGCGCGCACCCTCGGGCTACCGCAAGTTCGGCCACGACGACATCGAGCGGCTGCGGTTCGTGCTGACGGCGCAGCGCGACCACTATCTCCCGCTGCGGGTCATCAAGGAACACCTTGCCGCACTGGACGCCGGCCTGACACCGCCGAATCTTCCTTCCGGTGAGGGGCGTGTCCAGCCCGCGCCGAGGATCGTCGACGACGAGGGCACCGTACGCCCGTCCGCTTTCCGGCCGAGCCGTTCGGACGTGCGGTGGGACCGGCAGGAAGTCATCGAGCTCGCCGGCATCAAGCCCGAGCTGTTCGAGCAGCTCGAGTCGTACGGCCTGGTCACCGCCCGGCCTGGCCGTGACCTTTTCGACGAGGACGCACTCGCCATCGCCAAGGTCGCGGGTGAGCTGGCCGGCTTCGGCCTGGAGCCGCGTCACCTGCGTGCCTTCCGTACGGCCGCGGACCGGCAGGTGGGGCTGATCGAGCAGGTGACCGCCCCGCTGGTCCGGCACCGTGCGGCCGACTCACGAGCACGGGCGGAGGAACACACCCGCGAGCTCGCCGCGCTGTCGGTGCAGTTGCACGCCCTGTTGGTGAAGGCCGGACTGCACGGATAGGGCGTCACCTGACCTTCTGGGTGCCGAGCGGGGTACTGTGGACGAGTGCGCGAGCTCGACGTCGTTGGTGTCCGGGTAGAGATGCCTTCCAACCAGCCGATAGTCCTGCTCCGGGAGGTCGACGGCGAACGCTTCCTGCCCATCTGGGTGGGGCCCGCTGAGGCAAGTGCGATCGCCCACGCCCAACAGGGCATCGTTCCTGCCCGGCCCCTTACCCATGACCTGTTCCGTGACGTCCTCGTGGCGATCGGGCAGGAGTTGAGCGAGGTCAGGATCACCGACCTGCGCGACGGGGTGTTCTACGGCATCCTGGCGTTCGCCAGCGGCGTGGAGGTGAGTGCCCGGCCGTCGGACTCGATCGCGCTGGCGCTGCGCCTCGGTGTCCGCATCGTCTGCTCCGACGAGGTGCTGGCCGAGGCGGGCATCGCGATCCCGGACGAACAGGAGGCCGAGGTCCAGAAATTCCGGGAGTTCCTGGACCAGGTCACACCCGAAGATTTCGACACTCCCGGTTGACCGCCGACCGACCGCAGACCCGACTGCCGACCGACCTCGTCCGCGCGCGACCCGGTCCGCACCCATCGCGGCGCGGACCTGCGTCCATCGCCACCCTGGGCGAGCTCTCGACCTCAGGTTGAGGTTTCGGTGCGACACGCCGCCCCGCGCGTTGACCCCCTACCGGCCCCGGCCTACCGTGACGAACAAACCTCGTTGATGTAACTCGAAATCCACAGGTTCCGAAGCACGCGACTCCGGTCGTGTGGCCATAGACGTCGGCCATGCAGGGAATGGGCGGGGTCAGGATGGTGTCGCCAGGCGACGCCGTAGACGTGGAGGCGTGCGGTGACGAGCACGGGTGACCAGTCGGGGGGCGGCGCTACCGGCGCCGTTCCGAGTGAAGGCCCCGAACGCGCGGAGGCACTGCGTTCGGCCGGTGAGCAGGGCCTGCTGTTCGGACCGGGAGACGGCGTTCCGGAGCCGCCCCGCAACGATCTCGGCTACCGCGGGACCACCGCGTGCGCGGCGGCCGGCATCACCTACCGCCAGCTCGACTACTGGGCCCGTACCTCCCTGGTCGAGCCGACGATCCGGCCCGCGGCCGGTTCGGGCACCCAGCGGCTGTACTCCTTCCGCGACATCCTGCTCCTCAAGGTCATCAAGCGCCTGCTCGACGCGGGCGTCTCGCTCCAGCAGATCCGTACCGCCGTCACCCACCTGCGCGAGCGGGGCGCCGGCGACCTCACCGAGATCACGCTGATGAGCGACGGTGCCAGCGTCTACGAGTGCACCTCGCCGGACGAGGTGATCGACCTGCTCCAGGGTGGGCAGGGCGTCTTCGGCATCGCGCTCGGCCGGGTGTCCCGCGAGGTCGAGGGATCCCTCGCCCAGCTGCCCGGTGAGCGCCTCGACGGTGCCGCGGACGGCGACCACCCCGGCGACGAGCTGTCCGCCCGGCGGCAGGCCCGGCTCACCGGCTGACCGGCCCGCCCGACTCCCAGCTCCGGCCCCACCTCCAGCTCCGCTCAACCTCGATCCGCCCGTCCGCTCTTCGCAGCCTGGGCGGTTCGCGTGAGTCGTCCCGAATCGCAGCAGTCGTACGAACTGGGGTCTGCGGCCGCTGGTAGCGTTGGGGGCGCTGACTACCCCGCGTGGGAGAGTCCTGCCAGCTCCACCGCCTCATGAGTCGCCGTTCCGTCGGCGACCGGCCGGCGGGGGCGGCGGGCGCCGAAGGGGCAACCCTCCCCGGAACCTCTCAGGCCAACGGACCGCGCGGGCGAGGCGACTCTGAAGCGTCGGTGGCGACGTGACAGAGGGGGACCGCCAGGCGAGCAGCCTCGACTTGGGAGCCCCCACATGACGACCGTCCCCACCTCCGGATCCGCGCCCGGCCCCGAGCCCACGCCACGGTCGGCACCCGCATCTCACGCCGCGAGCCTGCGTGCACATGCCCGGCTGGGTGAGCACATCTCCGCGGACGTGTTCGCCGAACGGCACATCGGTCCGGACGCCGAGGACCGGGCCAAGATGCTGGCGGCCTGCGGGTTCGGGTCGCTGGAGGAACTCGTCGCCGCCGCTGTCCCGGGTGGCATCCGCACGGACTCCCCGCTCGACCTGCCCCCGGCGGTGACCGAGGGGCAGGCGCTGGCCGAGCTGCGCCGGCTCGCCGGCCGCAACAGGCTGATGGTGTCGATGATCGGCATGGGCTACGCCGACACCGTGACCCCGCCGGTCATCCGCCGGAACGTGCTGGAGAACCCCGCCTGGTACACCGCGTACACGCCGTACCAGCCGGAGATCAGTCAGGGCCGGCTGGAGGCGCTGGTCAACTTCCAGACCATGGTGGGCGACCTGACCGGGCTGCCGGTCGCCGGTGCGTCCCTGCTGGACGAGGCGACCGCCGCCGCGGAGGCGATGACCCTGCTCCGGCGTACCAACCGCAGGTCCACGAGCCCTCGCTTCGTCGTCGACGCGGACTGCCTGCCGCAGACAATCGCGGTGCTCGCCACCCGCGCCGAGGCGCTCGGCATCACCGTCGACGTCGCCGACCTGTCCTCCGGACTGCCGGACGGGGAGTTCTTCGGAGTCCTGCTGCAGTACCCCGGTGTCAGCGGTGCACTGCGGGACCACCGCGGCCTGATCGGGGACGCGCACGAGCGCGGTGCGCAGGTGGCGGTGGCCGCCGACCTGCTGGCCTGCGCGGTGGTCCGCCCGCCGGGCGAGATCGGCGCCGACGTCGCGGTCGGCAGCGCGCAGCGCCTCGGCGTGCCGATGATGTACGGCGGTCCGCACGCCGGCTACATGGCCGTCCGCAAGGGCCTGGAGCGCAACCTGCCCGGCCGCCTGGTCGGGGTGTCGGTCGACGCTGCGGGCCGGCCCGCGTTCCGGCTGGCCCTGCAGACCCGTGAGCAGCACATCCGGCGGGAGAAGGCGACCAGCAACATCTGCACGGCGCAGGTGCTGCTCGCGGTGATCGCCGGGATGTACGCCGTCTATCACGGCGCCGACGGCCTGCGGGAGATCGCGGCCCGAATCCACCGGTCCGCCGCCGTGCTCGCCGCCGGCCTGCGCGCGGGTGGCGTCGAGGTCGTCCACGACGCGTTCTTCGACACGGTGCTGGCCCGGGTGCCGGGCCGGGCCGCCGATGTGGTCGCCGCTGCCCGGGAGCGGGGCATCAACCTCCGGCTCGCCGACGCCGACCACGTGGGAGTGGCCTGCGACGAGGCGACCACGCCCGACCACCTCGCCGCGGTGTGGGCGGCGTTCGGCGTGGGCTCGTACGACGTCAGTGCTCTCGGTGACCTCGACGCGAGCACTCCAGACGCGGTGCCCGCCGACCTGGTCCGGACGTCGGCGTTCTGCACCCATCCGGTGTTCGAGCGGCATCGTTCGGAGACGGCCATGCTGCGCTACCTGCGCGGGCTCGCCGACGACGACTTCGCCCTCGACCGGGGAATGATCCCGCTCGGCTCGTGCACCATGAAGCTCAACCCGACCGCGGCGATGGAGCCGATCAGCTGGCCCGAGTTCGCCGGCATCCATCCGTTCGCCCCGATCGAGGACGCCCAGGGCTATCTCACGCTGATCCGGCAGCTGGAGGACTGGCTGGCGCGGGTCACCGGATACTTCGCGGTGTCGCTGCAGCCCACCGCCGGCTCCCAGGGCGAACTCGCCGGGCTGCTGGCGATCCGGGCCTACCACCGTTCACGCGGCGAGGGTGACCGCGACGTGTGCCTCATCCCGTCGTCCGCGCACGGGACCAACGCTGCCTCGGCGGTCCTGGCCGGCATGCGCGTCGTGGTCGTCGCGGCCACCGAGGACGGCACCGTCGACCTGGCCGACCTGCGCGCCAAGCTCGACACCCACCGCGAGCGGGTGGCCGCCATCATGGTCACCTACCCGTCCACGCACGGCGTGTACGAGGAGGACATCACCGAGCTCGCCGACCTGGTGCACGAGGCGGGCGGGCAGGTCTACGTCGACGGTGCCAACCTGAACGCGCTGCTCGGGCTGGCCCGGCTGGGCGAGTTCGGCGGCGACGTGTCGCACCTCAACCTGCACAAGACGTTCTGCATCCCGCACGGCGGGGGCGGCCCGGGCGTGGGACCGGTGGCGGTTCGGGAGCATCTCGCGCCGTACCTTCCCAACCACCCGCTGCGGCCCGAGGCCGGTCCGGAGACGGGAGTGGGCCCGGTGTCGGCGGCGCCGTTCGGGTCGGCCGGAATCCTGCCGATCTCCTGGGCGTACGTCGCGATGATGGGCGAGCCGGGGCTGCGCCTGGCCACCGAGTCGGCCGTACTCGCCGCCAACTACGTAGCCACCCGGCTGGCCCCGCACTACAACGTCCTCTACACCGGCCGGCACAACCTCGTCGCGCACGAGTGCGTGATCGACCTGCGGCCGCTGGCGAAGGAGGCCGGGGTCAGCGTCGACGACGTGGCCAAGCGGCTGGTCGACTACGGCTTCCACGCGCCGACGATGAGCTTCCCGGTGGCGGGCACGTTCATGGTGGAGCCCACCGAGTCGGAGAACCTCGCGGAACTGGACCGCTTCTGCGCGGCGATGATCGCCATCCGGGGGGAGATCGCGAAGGTCGCGTCAGGGGAGTGGCCGGCCGGCGACAACCCGCTGGTCAACGCGCCTCACACGGTGGAGATGCTGGCCGGGGAGTGGGAGCACCCCTACACCCGGGACGAGGCTGCCTATCCGATGCCGAGCCTGCGCCGGCGGAAGTACTGGTCTCCGGTACGCCGGATCGACCAGGCCTACGGCGACCGCAACCTCGTCTGCGTCTGCCCGCCGCCGGACGCGTTCGCGGAGTAGGAACGCTCTCGAGCCGACCCGGCCGCGCGCGAGTTGTCGGCGGCCTGTCGGAGGGCTGTGCCATAGTGACCGGATGACGAGCGTCGGCGCGATGTTTCCGTGTGCGGTCGAGCCGGAGGCCCTGCCCTCCTTCGCCCACCAGGTCGAGGCCCTCGGCTACCAGGAGCTGTGGGTGGTCGAGGACTGCTTCTTCGCCGGCGGCATCGCCGCGGCGACCGCTGCCCTGGCGGCCACCGAGCGGCTGGCCGTCGGGATCGGTGTTCTTCCGGCGGTGATGCGCAACCCCGCGACCGCCGCCCTGGAGCTGTCCACCCTGCTGCGGATCTTCCCGGGCAGGGTGCTGCCCGGCTTCGGTCACGGCGTGGCGAGCTGGATGGAGCAGATCGGCGCGCTGCCACCGTCGCAGCTGGCCGCACTGGGAGAGACCGTGTCGGCGGTCCGGGCGCTGCTGGCCGGTGAGACGGTGACGACGGCCGGCCGGCACGTGCGGCTGGACGACGTGCGTCTGCGGTATCCGATCGCCGAACCGCCGCCGATCTCGCTGGGCGTGCGCGCGGAGAGGTCGCTGCGGCTGTCCGGGCGGGTCGCCGACGGCACCGTCCTGTCGGAGCTGTCCGCGCCGGCCTATCTTCGCTGGGCACGTGAGCAGGTGGACGCCGGCCGGGCCGAGGCCGGTCGCACCGACCCGCACCGCTACACCGTCTACGCCTATCTCGGGCTGGACGAGGACGGCGAGTGGGCGGTCCGCCGCAGCATCGCCCGGGTCCTGCGCGGCGGTGACTGCTCGGTGCAGCTCGGACCGCTCGGCATCGCCGAGGAGGCGGCCGAGCTCGCCCGCAGCCACGCGGAGGAGGACGAGCTGGCGCAGGCGCTGCCCCGGGAGTGGGTGGAGCAGCTGGCGGTGATCGGGACGCCCGACGAAGCGGCGAAGGCCCTGCGGGAGTTCCACGACGCCGGTGCCGACGCCGTGGTGTTCGTGCCCGCGGGCGACCCGGCACAGGCGTTGTCGGGGCTGGCCCAGGCGGCATCGGTCGGGCTCACCGATCCCGTGGTCACCGAGGCCTGGCCGGCCTAGCTCCTCCTGACCGCCCTGGCGCGCGGCGAGCCCGGTCAGCTTCCGCGCCGGTCCTCGACGAGCCGGGCGATGCCGTCCAGCAGGCGATGCCGTCCAGCAGGCGGTGCAGTCCGAACTCGTTGGCCTCCACCGTCGCTTCGGCCGCGTTCCGGGCGAACCCGCCGCTGTGCCACAGCCTGGTCATCGACGGATGCCGTTCAACGTCGAAGTATTCGTCCCACAACTCCATCCGCTCGCCCCACCAGGCGTCGTGTGACTGGCCGGTGGCGCGTTCGAGCTGCACGCTCTCCGTCTCCAGGCTCGCGGTGGCGTGCACGATCGTCGACACGGCGGTCGCGGCCGCGTCCACCTGCGGGGGAGTCAGACCGGTGTCCATCAGCGTGGACAGGACGTACTCCCGCTGGGCGAGCATCCCCGGCCCGAGCGGCGGGCGCACCGTGGAGACGTGCCGGAGCCACGGATGGCTCCGGTACATCGACCGTACGCGGACGGCGTAGAGCTCGAGCTGCGCGCGCCAGCCGTCCGGGCGGTCCTGCCCGGGAGCGGGCAGGACGAGCCCGGCCAGCACGTCGTCGACCATCAGGTCGACCAGCTCGGTCTTGGACGGCACCTACGTGTAGAGCGTCATCGTTCCCACGCCGAGTGCCTTGGCGACCCCGCTCATCGCCATCGCCAGGATGCCGTCGGCGTCGGCGCGCGTGACGGCCGCGGCCACCACCTGGTCCACCGACAGCCGCGGGCGGCGGCCGAGCGCCGGACGGGCGTCGTCACGGCTGGTCGACGGGCTGGCCACGCTGGCCCGGCACCCGCAGGCGGTCGTCCCGACCGTGGAGGAGGTCACCGGCAGGCCGGGCACGACGTTCGCGACCTGGGCGCGGGCCAACGCGGCAGCGTTCTGCTGAGGGCGCGTCGACCCCGCGCTAGCCGTCGCTTTCCTCCTGCCGCGCCTGAACGCCGGCCAGGCGTTCGAGCGCCTTGATCAGGGCGTGGTTGCCCTCGCCACCGAGGCCCTCCCGCTGCAGGGTGCGGTAGAGGTGGAAGATCGTGCTGGTCGCGAGGGCGGGTACGCCGAGCTCGTCGGCAGCTTCCAGGACCAGCCGCAGGTCCTTCTGCTGCAGGTCGATGGTGAATCCCGGCCGCCAGTCGTCGCGGATCACCTGCGGACCCCGGTTGGCGAGCATCCAGGACCCGGCGGCACCGCCCTCGACCGCGGCGATGGTCTTCGCCAGGTCCAGTCCGCCTGCCTTGGCCAGCACCAGCGCCTCGGACACCCCGAGCATCGAGGTGACGACGAGGATCTGGTTGACCAGCTTGCAGGTCTGGCCGGCGCCGACGACACCCACATGGGTGACCGTGGACCCCATTGCCTCGAGGTACGGGCGGGCGCGTTCGACATGCGCGTCGTCGCCGCCGACCATGATCGACAACGTGCCCTTCGCGGCACCCTCGCTGCCGCCGGACACCGGCGCGTCCAGGAAACCGACGCCGCGCTCGGCCAGCCTGCCCGCCCACTCCCTGGTGGCCGCCGGGCTCACCGTGCTGGAGTCCACCACCAGCGCGCCGTCACGGACACCGGCGGCGATGCCCTCCTCGCCGAAAAGCACCTGCTCGACGTCCGGGGTGTCGCTCACGCAGATGAACACCACGTCGCACTGTTGTGCCACCTCCCGCGGTGTGGGGGCGGCCTCCGCGCCGTCGGCGACGAGGGGCTCGGTCCTGGCGGCGGTGCGGTTGTACACCACCACGTCGAAGCCCTTGCGCACCAGGTTGCCCGCCATGCCGGCGCCCATGATGCCCAGGCCGACGAAGCCGACGCGTTCGTTCTGCTCGCTCATGCCACTCCTTCTCCGCGGTCACTCGTGCCGCCGGGGCGCTTGGCCAACTGCTCGGCCAGGAAAGCGCACGCGGCGGGGTAGGCGTCCAGCTGGTTCGCCCGCTTGGCCAGCCCGTGCCCCTCGTCGCCGTACACTCTTAGCTCGCACGGCACGTTCCGGGCCCGCAGCGCGGCGACGATCTGCTCGGCCTCCGACAGCGGCACCCGTGGGTCGTTCGCGCCGTGGATGACGAACAGCGGCGCCCGGATCGCGTCCACCTGGGTGAGCGGGCTGGCCTCGTGCAGGAAGTCGCGGTCGTTCGCCAGCGAGCCGTACTCCCGCTCACGGTGCGCGCGGCGGTAGTCGGAGGTGTTCTCCAGGAACGTCACCAGGGATGCGATCCCCACGATGTCCACCCCGGCGGCCCAGCGCGCGGGCTGGAACGCCAGCCCGGCGAGCACCATGTAGCCGCCGTACGAACCGCCGTAGAGCGCGACACGGTCCGGGTCGACGCCGATCGTGGGTAGCCAGTCGTGCAACGCGGCCAGGTCGGCGACCGAGTCCAGCCGCCGGCGTACGTCGTCCAGTGCGTACCACCGCTTGCCGTAGCCGGTCGAGCCGCGCACGTTCGGGACCAGCACGGTATGGCCCTGTGCGACCAGGGCCGCGACCATCGGCTGCCACTGCCGCACCGACTGGCCCTCCGGCCCGCCGTGGATGACGAGCACCGCCGAGCCGTCGCCGCCGTCAGCCGGACGGTAGACGAACGTCGGGATCTGCTCACCGTCGGGCGTGGCCACGCGGTGGGACTCCGGTGCGACCAACCCGCCCGGAAGGTCGGGCCGGTCCGGCGGCCGGACGGCTCGTGAGGTGCCGGAGGCGACGTCCAGGCGGACGGCGTACGGGGGTTCTACCGGAGAGCTGTACGTCACCGCCACGGCGTCGCCCGCCTGCGACCACACCGGATCGGGATGCCGGTGCAGAGCGGCGCAGCCACCAGCCGGCAGGTCCAGGTCGCGGACCAGTTCGCCGTCGGGGAGGGAGTGCAGGGCCAGCGACACGGCGCCGTCGTCGTTGCTGGCGACCAGGACGTGCGCGCCGGCGGGGGAGACCCAGCCCACCAGGTCGTGCCCGGGGTCGGCCACGACCTCCGACCATGTTCGGGCGGCCAGGTCGTACCGCAGCACCGCGGTCATCTCCCGGCCCGGGTTGCCCGACACCAGCAGGGCCGAGGAGTCCGGCTGCCAGGACGGCGTGCGCACGAAGGCGTCGTCGCCCCACGGGGTGAGCGGCTCGATCCGGCCGTCCTCGGTGGAGACCAGCAGCAACTGCAGCGAGTTGGCGGGTGCGTTCGGCCGGGTGAGCGCCACCCAGCGTCCGTCGGGGGACGCCTCGACCTCGGCGACGTAGCCGCCGCCGTCGTAGAGCACGGTCTCCTTGCCGGACGCGATCTCCCGGCTCACCAGGTCGAAGTCGACACCGTTGCGGCGGTTGGTGAGATAGAGCACCCGTCCGGGCGCGACCCCCGCCAACCGGTGCACGAAAGCCGGATCATGGACGAAGGGTACGAGCGGGGGCAGTGGACCTTCGCCGGCGACGTCGGGGGAGTCGAGGTCGACCAGGGACAGCTGGCCGCGTTCGTTGCCGCCGGCGTCGTGCTGAACGACGACCGCGCGGGCGCCGGGCAGGTAGCGGCCGGCGGCCACGCCGTCGAGGTCGGTCAGCTGCCGCCACTCTCCGTCGGCGCCGACCTCGTACAGCTGGGCCGAGCCGGTGACGTCGTAGCTGACCAGCGTGCGGCCTTCGGTGTCCACGTCGCGGGCGGCGACGGAAGGGATCTGCAGCAGCGAACGCATGAACTCGTTCGGTGGCGGGGCGGCAGTGGGCATGCATGGACGGTAACAGCGCCGTGATCGCCCGTGCCGGGAGGTCGCCGGGACGGGGCGGGGCGACAATGGGAAGGACCAGACAGCAACCAGCCGGCAACCGGGGCAGCAAGCCGGTCGGCAGCCGGACGGCACACGACAGGGGAGTGGTCAGGCATGGCGGAACCCACGTTCACCGGCGTCGGGGTCGCACTGTTCACGGTCTTCGGCGACAACGGCGAGGTCGACGTCGCCGGCACCGTCGCGCACGCCAACCGCGTGGTGGAGGCGGGGGTACGCGCGGTGCTGGTGGCCGGGACCACCGGCGAGGCTGAGACGCTGACCGACACCGAACGCGAGGACCTCATCGCCGCCGTTCGGTCCGGTCTGCCGCCCGACGTCACCGTGATCGCCGGAGCCGGCGCGCCCTGGCCGCGGGCGGCGGCGGACCGGGCGATGGCCGCCCGAAAGGCGGGCGCCGACGCCGTACTGGTGAGCCCCGCCCGCGGCGGCGTGGACGCGGCCGAACTGTTCGGCGCGGTGACGGCGGCGGTCGGCGGCGCGGACCGGGTGATCGGCTACCACAACCCGGGCCCGCTCGGCGTGCCCGGCATCGAGGTCGACGCCCTGCCCGGCCTGCCCGTCGGGGCGGTCAAGGACTCCTCGGGTGACCCGGTGCGGTTACTGCGCGAGCTCGCGGAATGGGGCGGCCGCACCTACGTCGGGTCGGCGGCACTGCTGGCCCTGGCCGGCCCACTGGGCGCGCCCGGTGCGCTGCTGGCGTTCGCGAACATCCAGCCGGAGGCCTGCATCGCGGCGTTCGGCGGCGACCCGGACGCCCAGCGCTCGCTCACCGGGCTGGTCGTCACCGGACGCGCCGGTGGTGTGCGGGCGCTGAAGAAGAAGGCGGGCGAGCGGTACGGCATCTCCGCGGTGAGCCGGCTCGGGTTGCGCTGACCTGCACCGACCGCGCCGACCACGGTGTGGCGGCCCGGGTCGACCTGCGACCCGGGCCGCCTTCCCGGCGCCGGGCTCAGCTGGCCTGGCTCACACTGGACATGTTGAAGTCGGGCACCCGCAGCGCGGGCATCGCGACCCGCGGGAAGTAGTCGCCCCATTCCCTGGAGAACGCCGGCACCGTCGTCCCCGACTCGGTGAACCGCCCGAGCAGGTCGACCGGGCTCTCGTTGAACCGGAAGTTGTTGACCTCCCCGACCACCTCGCCGTTCTCGACGAGGTAAACGCCGTCGCGGGTGAGCCCGGTCAGTAGCAGCGTCTGCGGGTCGACCTCGCGGATGTACCACAGGCAGGTGAGGAGCAGACCGCGCTCGGTGCGGGCGATCATGTCGTCCAGCGACGCGTGCGCGTCCGGCACGTCGAGGACGAGGTTGTCGACGTACGGCGTCGTGGACAGCCCGGTCAGGTCGGCGGAGTGCCGGGTGGTGGCCAGCGACGTCAGCCTGCCGTCCCGGATCCAGTCCGTCGGGCCGAGCCGAGTGCCGTTGTCGAACACGCTCTGCGCACTGGAGGAGGACTTCGCGACCACGAACGGCGCGCACTCCAGGCCGGCGTAGGCGGGATCGGACCGCAGGGCCAGCGGTACCGGGGAGAGCTGCTCACCGACACGGGTGCCCCCGCCCGGCTTGGAGTACACCGTCCGGCCGTCGTGGGCGTCGCGGCCGGACATCGTCCAGTAGGCGTAGATCATCAGGTCGGCGACCGCCGTCGGCGGGAGCAGCGTTTCGTACCGGCCGGCGGGCAGGTCGATCCGGCGCTGCGACCACCGCAGCCGCCGGTCGAGCTCGGCGCTCAGCGCGGTCGCGTCGACGTCGTGGAAGTCCGGGGTGGCCTGCCCCACCCATGCCGACCGCCGCAGGTCGGCGGACTTGCCGGTCATCGTGACGTAGCCGGTCGGCTGGACGTGCCGCAGCCGCAGGCCGGAGGAGGAGCCGAGGTAGGTCGTGGTGACGTCGTGCTCGACGAAGCCGTAGTGGTGGGTGCCGTCCTCGCGCGCCCGGCCGAACGCCTCGCCCAGGGCCGGTGCGAACCTGTCGAAGACCCGGATCGAGGTCTGCGCGGGTGGCTCGTCCCAGTCGGGCGCCGCATCGCCCTCGACCAGTGGGCGGGCATCCTCGGCCGGCACGCTGTCACGGGCGGCGTTCTCCGCAGACTGCACCACCGCGTCGATGTCGTCGGCGGTGGTCACGCTGCGGGTGACGACACCGGAGGCGGTCCCCTTGGCGCCCTCGACCGACGCGATCACCGTGAGGGACCGGGTGAGCATGACGCCGTTGGTGGTCAGGGTGTTGTTGGCCCAGCGCAGGTTGGCGCTGGAGGACTCGGTGGCGATGACGACACACCCGTCGGCCTTCGACCGGGCCAGCGCGCGCTCGACCGTCTCCTGCAGAGTGAGGTCGCTGCTCAAGGGACTGCTCACCGTCCTGACTCCTGGGTGGTGTTGAGGATGCGGACGCCGCGGAACAACGCCGAGGGGCATCCGTGGCTGACCGGCGCGACCTGGCCGGGCTGGGCCTTCCCGCAGTTGAACGCCCCGCCGAGGACCCACGTCTGCGGGCCGCCGACCGCCTCCATCGATCCCCAGAAGTCGGTGGTGGTGGCCTGGTAGGCGACGTCGCGTACCTGACCGGCGAGCCGGCCGTGCTCGATGCGGTAGAACCGCTGCCCGGTGAACTGGAAGTTGTAGCGCTGCATGTCGATGGACCACGAACGGTCGCCGACGACGTAGATGCCGCGCTCGACACCGGCGATCAGCTCCTCCGTCGAGGGGCCGTTCGCCGCCGGCTGCAGCGAGACGTTGGCCATCCGCTGCACCGGGATGTGGGACGGTGAGTCGGCGAACGCGCAGCCGTTGGAGCGGTCGTAGCCGAACGACCGGGCGATCCGCCGGTCCAGTTGGTAACCGACCAGGATGCCGTCCTTCACGATGTCCCAGGACTGGCCGGCCACCCCCTCGTCGTCGTAGCCGACCGTCGCCAGGCCGTGCTCGACGGTGCGGTCACCGGTGACGTGCATGTGCTCGGAGCCGTAGCGCAGGGTGTTGAGCTTGTCGGGCGTGGCGAACGACGTGCCGGCGTAGTTGGCCTCATAGCCGAGCGCCCGGTCGAGCTCGGTGGCGTGCCCGATCGACTCGTGGATCGTCAGCCAGAGGTTGGACGGGTCGATCACCAGGTCGTAGCTGCCGGACTCCACCGAGGGCGCCTTCAGCTTCTCGGTGAGCAGGTCGGGCAGCTCGGCCAGGCGAGCGTCCCAGGCCGGGTCGGTGAGGTATTCGTACCCGCGGCCGACCGGCGGCGCGAGGACCCGCATCGAGTCGAACCGGCCGGAACCGGGATCGGTGCCGTAGGCCTCGACGTCGGGATTGAGCCGGACCCGCTGCTGGGTGGTCACCGTGCCGTGGCTGTCGGCGTAGAACTTCTGCTCCTTCACCTGCCGCAGCGTCGCGCCGACGTGGGCGACCCCGGTGCCGGCGAGGAGCCGCCGGCTCCAGTCGGCCAGCCGTTCCACCTTGTCGGCGGTGGGGACCGTGAACGGGTCGAGGTCGTAGGCCGAGACCCAGGTGACGTCACCGTGCACCGGCTCGGGCGCGAGCTCGATGCGCTCGGCGTTCATCCCGGCGGCGACCCGCGCCACCTCGACGGCGCGCTCGGCGACCCGCGCCGCCTCCTCCGGAGTGAGCACGACGCTCGCGGCGAAGCCCCACGTCCCCTCGTGGACGACGCGGACCGCGAACCCGGTGTCCTCGCCGTCGGTGCTGCCCTGCAACTGGGCGTCACGCAGGGAGAGGTTCTGCGTCCGGATCCGCTCGAGCCGGAAGTCGGCATGCTCGGCGCCCAGCTCGCGGGCGCGGGCGAGGGCGGCGTCGGCGAGCGTGCGGAGCGGAAGGCTGAGGAAGTCCTGATCGATCTTCTGCGGCACGCGCCCGAGCCTAGGGCATGCCACCGACACCTGGCCGTCCAATATCCCGGCGGGTCCCGGCGGGATCCGGGAGCCCGCACCAGCCCGGACTGGGCCGTACGGGTCTGGGCGTACGGGTCTAGGCCGTACGGTCGGCGCGGTCGAGCCTGGCGACCCCGATCCGGGCGTCGGCCATGCCGTAGAAGACGTAGGTGCGGCCGGCGATCGTCTCCACCGCCGTGGGGAAGACGACGTTGGCGACGGTGCCGGTGCGCTCGTCGTCGGTCTCCGGCGTGAGCAGCGGCTCCGGTGTGCGGGCGAGCACCCGGGTGACGTCCAGCGCGTCCAGCAGCATCGCGCCGGCGCCGTAGGTGACCCGCTGGGTGCTCGGGTCCCAGCCGGGCGGGATATGGCCGGTGACTCCGTGGTGGATCACCAGCCAGCCTTCCTCGACCCGCATCGGCGGCGGCCCGGCGCCGATCTTCAGCTCCTCGTAGGGAAACTCCGGCTGGGCCACCTGGCGGTGGTCGTGCAGATGGGTGAGCGCGCGGATGTCCTGCTCGACCGCGGCCGCCGAGACGTACGACACCCAGATGCTCGGGCGGTCGTCGTCGATGCCGGCGGGCAGGTGGACGCCCTCACCGGGACGGAACCAGCCGAGGTCCCACATCGGGCGGTGCAGCATGGCGTAGCAGGGCTCGCCGTCAGGCCCGGGCACCGGCTCGGGAAAGAACACCGCGTCCTTGTTGGGGAAGAGGTTGAGGTCGGTGTCCAGGTCGGGTTGGTACTCGAAGTGCACCGGGCCCAGCCGCCGCCAGGTGGTGAGGTCGTCGGAGACGGCGATGGCCAGCTTGGGGCCGATCGGGCCGTACGCGACGTAGGTCATCACGTGCACGCCCAGCTCGGGCACCCAGGTGACCCGCGGGTCCTCCACGCCGGCGTTGTTGAGGCCGCGCTCCCAGCCCTCGTCGGGTGCCAGCACGACACCACGTCGATCGACACTCACGGGTACGCCGTCGACGCAGTTGACCTCCGCGAGTCCCACCCGCGACACGTTGCCGGCCGCCACCATGCGCGGCAGCAGGTGCAGCCTCCCGTCGGGGGTGTGCCCACTGGCGGGATTGAGGACGCCTTCACTTTCCAGCTCGTTGTCCGGCTCCGGCGTCATCACCACACCGAGCCTGGTGAGGGTGTAAGGAACCTGGGCGTACGAAACCTCTGTCGCCTGTGTGCTCAACGGATCGGCCCTCCCGAGATTGCCCCGCCGAACCTTAGCGTGAGCGTATCCGGGGGCACCGACAGGCGTCAGGCGAGCGGGACGGCCGCGACCGGAGTGGTCGTCGGCGCCTTCGACCCGCCCATCGGCTCCACCGAGATGCCGAACGCGTTGGCGCCGTCGACACCGGACAGAACCTCGCTGACCCGCCCGGACCCGGTGACGTCGACGACTCCGGCGGAGCGGGCGTTGTCTCCGGAGATGAACCAGAGCTGGTACGTGCGGTTCCGCGGCGGCTGGGACAGTCCGTCGAGAAGGACGACGGCCTGGTCGAGCTGGTGCGACACCACGACGGTGACCTGCCCTCCGCCGCGGACGCCGCCGCGCACGGTACGCGAGTCGGGGGCGGCCAGGACGGTCTCTATCCGCTGGCGTTCCTGGACTGCCCGGGTGGCTCGCTGCTGGGCCTGTTCGTACTGCACGACGCCCGCACCGACCCCGATGCCGGCGAGGACGACCAGTGCGGCGGCCAGGGCGAGCAGGCTCCGGCGGTAAGGCAGCCGGCCGCGGTGTCCGGCGGCTCCCGGTTGCCGAAGCCCATCGGGCGCGGCCGCGGCGCTGCCGGGGGTCGCGGGATCGGCGTTCCGGCCATTGTGTGCGGCGGTGGTACGCCGGCCACCGGCGCCGGGAGCCGCCTCCTGCCCGGTGGTCCGGATCGCGGCGAGAACCCTGTCGCGCAGCTGCTCCGGAGGCTCGGTGGCGGTCGCCGCGGCGAGCTCGGCCGCGACGGCACCCAGCTGGCGTACCTCCTCCCGGCAGGTCGCGCAGGTGGCCAGGTGCGCCTCGAACTCGCGCAGCTCCGGCTCGGGCAGCGCGTCGAGTACGTACGGCGGAGCCAGCGAGTGGAGGTCGGGCCGGTCGGGCTGCTCGGCCACGCCGGAGGCGGTCGTCATCGCGGCGCCCCCAGCTCCACGCCGCCGATGCAGTCGCGGAGCCGGACCAGCCCGTCCCGCATGCGTGTCTTGACCGTGGCCAGGTTGGCGCCGAGGTGCTCGGCGACCTCGCGGTAGTTGTACCCCACGTAGTAGGCGAGGGTCACCGCCTGCCGCTGGAGGTCGGTGAGGGAACCCAGACAGCGGCGGACCTGCTCCTGCTCCAGGCTCGCCGTCACCTCCTCGACCACCTGGTCGTAGGAGGGGGAGTTGTCGCCGGCCGCGGCCCGGCGTTCGCGGTCGGTGGACGCCTGCTCGGACCGGACGCGGTCGACGGCCCGGCGGTGGGCCAGCGTGGCCGCCCACGTGCGTACCGAGCCGCGGGACGGGTCGAACCGGGACGCCGTACGCCAGATCTCGACGAACACCTCCTGGCTCACCTCCTCCGCGTGCGAGGGGTTGCGCAGCACGCGGCGGACGACGCCGAACACCTGCGGGGCCAGCAGGTCGTACAGCGCGCCGAAGGCCTCCTCGTCGCCCCGGGCCACCCGGGGGACGAGGTCGCCGGCGGTCGGCGACGGGTCACCGACCGGTCGCGGTGGTCTGGGCGCCTCGTTCATCGGGTCCATCTTCGCGTGCACCGCCGACCGTGATGCGGAGGGGGCCGACAGGACGGACGAACGCCCCGACCGCCGCAGCAGTCGGGGCGTTCACCTTGGTGAAGCGGTCAGGCTCAGCCGAGGCGGAGCCGCTCGTTCGGGAAGATCAGGTTGGGGTTGCTCCCGACCAGCTTCCGGTTGAGCTTCCACAGCGCCCGCCAGCCGCCGTCGACACCCTGCGCCTGCGCGATGGTCGACAGGGTGTCGCCCGGACGGACGACGTACCTGGCGCCGGTGGCCGCGTGCCGGGAGTGCGTGGACCTGGCCACGATCTTCGGCCGGGAGGTGCCACGCGAGGAGCGGGTGCTGTGCTGCTTGCGCTCCTGCGTCTGGGCGCGCGTGTTCGGGCTGCCGCCCTTGTCGCCGGAGCCGAGGCCGAGCTTGGCCGAGCATGCAGGCCAGGCGTTCCAGCCCTGCACCTTCAGGACCTTCTCGGCGATGGCGATCTGCTGCCACTTGCTGGCGTAGTCGGCGCGGGAGGCGTACTTGCCGCCACCGAAGCCGGTCCAGGTCGAACGGGTGAACTGCAGGCCGCCGTAGAAGCCGTTGCCGGTGTTGATGTGCCAGTTGCCGCTGCTCTCGCACTGGGCGAGGCGCTCCCACGTGTCGGTGCTGGCGGCGTGGGCCGGAGCGGCCATTCCGACCACGGGGACGGCGGCGGCGATACCGGTGACGGCGGCGGTCTGCGTGACGCGCTTGGCGACGGTCTTCGAACGACTGGCGCCGCGGTGCTTTGCCTGATAGGCCATGAGATCGGTTCCCTCCCGTCGCCTGCGGAGTTAGCTGTCGGATTCGGGCGAGAGGAAGTGCCCGGCCGCCGAGGCGGCTTCACCCCAGGACCCGTCACCGGGTCCGTATGTGGTTCCTCCGTCTCCGCCCGATGGAAGTACCGGGTCTGACGACACCGCCGGGCGGAGCTAGGCGAAGCGGGTCGTAGCCGCCCCCCTGTCGGCGCGACCGGCAATGACTGTACGACGTGATCGTTTCGTTGCCAACCTGATCCAGAGGATTCACCGAAGTCGCGACCGTCCTTTGTTTACCACGATGAAGTGGGTGCGACCCGGCCGACGATGACCCGACGACGAGCTGACGATGCCGTCCGCGCGCCGGCCGAGATTGCTGCGACAGAAGGCAAAACCGCTGGTGACGGGGTTGCAGGCGATGGTGTGACGGCCATGACGACTGCGGTTGCTTGGCCGGTGACCGGCCCGCCGCGCCAGGCTGTGCGAGCGGTCGGCGACGCGGTCTTACCAGGTCCGCGGCGCGCCGGAATTTCTCGCTGTGGTTGACGAAGAACGGCTCCGAGGGCGCGGGCTTTCGTCGTCTCCGCGTGGCGAACGGGTGTTCGGGCGCGGGTCTCGCTAGCGTTCGGGACACGATGCCCGACACCACCATCAGGTTCCTGCACTCCGGCGACTGGCAGCTCGGGATGATGCGCCGGTTCCTCGGCCCGGAGGCGCAGGCTCGTTACGGCCAGGCGCGCGTCGACGCGATCGAACGCATCGGCGCGGTGGCCGCCCGTACCTCCGCGGCGTTCGTCGTGGTGGCCGGTGACGTGTTCGACGCCAACCAGGTCGACCGGAAGGTCGTGTTGCGGGCGTGCGAGGCGCTGCGGGCCCTCACCTGCCCGGTCTATCTGCTGCCGGGCAACCACGACTCGCTGGAGCCGGGTTCGGTGTGGGCGAGCCCGATGCTGGCCGCGCACCTGCCGTCCCACGTCGAGGTGCTGCGCGACTCCGACCCCCGCACGCCCGCTCCTGGTGTCGAGGTGGTCGGTGCCCCGTGGCGTACCCGCCGGCCACTGCGCGACCCGGTGGCAGACGTGCTCGACGCCGACCCGCCCGCGGAGGGCGTGGTGCGGGTCCTCGTCGGCCACGGCCAGACGGACAGCCTCGCCCCGGACGTCGGCGAGCCGGCTCTGGTACGCCTGCGGACGCTGGAGGAGGCGCTCGCCGCCGGCCGGATCCACTACGCCGCGCTGGGCGACCGGCACTCGCGTACGTCCGTCGGCGAGTCGGGCCGGATCTGGTACGCCGGCACTCCGGAGCCGACGCGCCCAGAGGAGGAACACCCCGGTGACGTGCTCCTGGTCGAGCTGTCCACCGGCCCGGGAGGCTCCACCTGCACCGTCAGCCCTGAACGCGTGGGCACCTGGCGGCTGCTCTCCCGGGTGGTCGAGGTGGACGGCGACAGCTCCCTCGACGCGCTCGACCGCTGGCTGGGCGAGCAGCCGGACAAGGCGCGCACCGTCGTACGCCTCGGCGTCCGCGGCGCGCTGTCCGTCGCCGGGCTGACGCGGCTGGAGGTGCTGCTGGACGCGCAGACCGAGGTGTACGCCGCGATCCAGCGATGGCGCCGGAACTGGGACGTCGGCGTTCTGCCCGACGACCAGATGCTGGACGACCTACCGGTGACCGGGCCGGCCCGGGCCGCGCTGGAGGAGTTGCGGCTCACCGTCGCCAGCGGCAGCGACGACGCGGGCGAGGCCGCCGACGCACTCGCGCTGCTGCACCGGCTGGCCGGGGGAGCGGCATGAGGCTGCACCGGCTGACGTTGCGCGACTTCCGCGGGGTGGCCGCGCGCGACCTGGACTTCGACGAGGCCGGCGTCACCGTCGTACTCGGCGACAACGAGACCGGCAAGTCCAGCATCCTGGAGGCGCTCAGCCTGCTGTTCGAGCTGCCGGACGACTCCAAGGCGGCGAAGCTGCGCGCGGTCCAGCCGGCCGGACGTGACGTACCCAGCGAGGTCGCCGCGGAGCTGACCCTCGGCGGGCAGCGGGTGCACTACCGCAAGCGGTGGTTCCGTCAGCGGCTCACCGAGCTTCGGGTCGATCCGGGCGGGCACACCTGGACCGGGCGGGAGGCGCACGACGAGGCCGCGAGGCTGTTCGCCGCGTACGTTGACCAGAGCCTGTGGGCGGCGCTGGTGGTGGGCCAGGAACACGCGCTCGCCGTGCCGGCTGCCGGTTCGGTGGCGGCGGTGCTCACCGCACTGGACGAGTCCGCCGGTGGTGAGGTCGACCACGGCGCGTCGGTGCCGCTGGTGGCGGCTGTCGAACGCGAGTACCAGCGGTACTTCACCCGGACCGGCCGGCCCAGCGGCGACTACGCCGAGGCGATCAGCCGGCGCGACCAGGAACGCGTGCGGGTGGAGGACGCACAGGCACGGCTGGTCGAGGTCGAGCAGGACGTCGGCCGAGCCGAACGCCTGACCCGCGACCGGGCCACGATGAGTGCCCGGTTGCGCGAGCAGGAGGCCCGGGTCGCGGAGCTTTCCGACCGCAGGCAGGCCGCGGACGAGCTCGTCGGTCAGGTCGAACGCCTGCGCCGCGACGCCGAGTTCGCCGCCGCGCAGGCCGAGGCTGCCCGCGCGGAGGCCGAACGCCGGACCGCCCTGGTCGCCGAGGCGAAGGAGCGCGACCGCGCGGCGACCGAGGCGGAGGAGGTACGGCTGCGTTCGGCCGCCGCTCTGCGGGTCGCCGAGCAGGAGTGGGAACACGCCACCGCGGCACTTCGGGTAGCCAGGGACGAGCAGGCCGCACGGCGGGCGGAGGTCCGCCGGCTCGACGCGCACCTGTCCAGGCTGCGTGACCGCTCCGACCTGGCCGATCTGGAAGAGCGGCTCGCCGCGGTGGAGGAGGCCCGCGAACAGGAACGCCGGGCCGCCGCCGCACTGGAGCGCGCGAACGTCGACGAGGCCGCGCTGGAGGCCGCCGAATCCGCGCACGTGGACGTGCTCGCCGCCCGGGCGGCGCTGGCCGCGGGTGCGCCGGCGATGGTGGTCCGCCGGCTCGGTGACGCCGGTGTGGAGCTGTCCGGCGTACCCCTCGAGGAGGCCCACCGGGAGGTGACGGTCGACCGGGACACCACCGTCAGCGTTCCGGGCGTGGTCGAGGTGACCGTACGACCGGGTACGGGCGCGGCCGAACTCGCCGCCGCCACCGCCAGTGCCGAGGACGCCGAGCGGCGGCTTCTCGCGGAGCTGGGCCTTCCGGACATCGGCGCGGTCCGGCAGGCGGCCAGGGCCAGGGCCGAGGCCGAGCGCGCCCTGACCGTCGCTCGCGAGGACCTCACCCGCCGACTGGAGGGACGCACGTTCGCCGACCTGGTTGCCGCCCGCGACCAGCTGCTGGCCAGGGTCACCGACGACGGGCGTCTCGACGACCCTGCGGGTGACAGGGCCGACGGTGACAGGGCCGACGGTGACAGGGCCGACGGTGACAGGGCCGACGGTGCTGGGGGCGACGACGACTCTGGTGGCGACGTGTGGGGAAACCGCGCGGAGGGGGCCGCCACGCTCTTCGACGCAGAGCCGTTGCCTGTCCAGAAATCCCTTCCTCGGAAGAGATCCCTGCCTGCGAGGAAATCCCCGGCCAAGGAAACACTGGCTGTCAACGAGCCCTTGCCGGCCGAGGAGCCCTTGCCGGCCGAGACTCCGAGGTCTGTCAAGGAGACCTTGACGGCAGGCGAGCCGTTGCCCCGCACGCAGGAGCGCACCCGGGAGGCGCTCGCCCGTGCACAGGCCGAGGACGTCGCCGCGGCAGAGGCGCTGGCCCGCGCGGAGGCCGCCGAGGCAGGCGTTCGTACGGCGTTCGAGGCCGCGCGGGACGAGGCGACCGAGGCCCGCGTACGCGCCGAGCAGGCGGCCGAACGCCGTGCCGACATCCGCGACGCGCTGGACCGCGACCGTGCCCGGCAGGGCGACGAGCTCCTCACCGCCGCGCTGGACAAGGCGGTGCAGGAGGCGGCCGCGATCGCCGCGGATCTCGCCGGGGCGGAGGAGGCGGTCTCGCGCAGCGGAGCCGGCCGGCTCGGTGAGCAGTTGGCGGAGGCGACGACGCTGCGCGCGCAGCTGGCCGAGCAGGTCGAACACCTGCAGGACGAGCTCAGCCGGGTCGAGGGCGCGCTGGAACGCGCCGGCGCGCAGGGCCTGGCCACCGCCGCCGAGCGGGCCCGGGCCGAACTCGCCCACGCCGAGGAGCACCACGCCACGCTCGAACGCCGCGCGCTGGCGGCCGCGCGGTTGCGGGAGACGCTCGAACGCCACCGTGCTGAGGCCCGTCTCCGGTACGCCGCACCGCTACGGGAACGCATCGAGACGCTCGGCCGGGTGGTGCACGGACCGTCGTTCGGTGTCGGCCTGGGCGCCGACCTGGAGGTGGAGGCCCGCACGGTCGACGGGATCCGGCTTCCGGTGTCGTCACTGTCCACCGGCGCCCGCGAACAGCTCGCCACCCTGGTGCGGCTCGCCATCGCCGGCCTCACCGCCACCGACGGCAGCGGCGTCCCGGTGGTGCTCGACGACGCCCTCGGCTGGTCCGACCCAGGCCGGCTGCAGGCGATGGGCGCGCTGCTGGCCCGCGCCGGTGCCACCGGTCAGGTGATCCTGCTGACCTCGGCGCCGGACCGGTACGTCGGGACGGTCCCCGGCGCCCGGGTGGTGCGGATCTAGGCGCGCCGGACGGCCCCCTAGGCTGACCGGGTGAACGACGCGGTTCGGCTGGTCCGGGTGACCGAGCCCCACAAGTCCGTCCTCGCCAACCTGTTGCAGCTCTACCTGTACGACTTCAGCTCCCTCAGGGACGTCGAGCTGTCCACGCACGGGACGTACTCCTACCGCTACCTCGACCACTACTTCGTCGAGGCCGGCCGCGAGCCGCTGTTCATCCTGGTGGGTGACCGGCTGGCCGGGTTCGCGCTGGTGCGGCACGTGGACGGGGTGAACCTCCTCGCGGAGTTCTTCGTCGTCGCGAAGCACCGCCGGCTCGGGGTCGGCCGGTCGGCGGCGCACGCGTTGTTCCGCCGTTACCCGGGCGAGTGGAGCCTCGAGTACTACGACGCGAACGCGGCCGCCCGGCAGTTCTGGCCCGACGTGGTGCGGGCGGTGGCGACCGGCGAGGTCGGCCGGCGGCGGATCGGGCCGCCCGAAACAGACCTGCCGGCCACGCAGTTGACGTTCACGGTCGGCTGACGAAACCACCTCCGGCACCGGTCAGCCGACCCAGCGGTAGCGACGTTCGGGTCGGCCGGTCGCCTGGTAGCGCAGCGTGATCTCGGCATGTCCGGTCTCGTTCAGGTGCTCGAGGTACCGCCTCGCACTCACCCGCGAGATGCCCACCTGGTCGGCACATTCCGCGGCGGAAAGCCCGGCGTCGGCGGCGCGGAGAGCCCGCTCGACCAGTGCGGCCGTCTCCGCACTCTGCCCCTTGGGCAACGCGGTCGCGGTCATCCGTGAGGTGGCGCTGGCAAGCATGCGGTCCACGTCTGTCTGGTCCTGAACCGCGGCGAGCGACAGTCCCGCCCGCTGCGCAGCATAGCGCTCCAGGCGGCGCCGAAGGTCGTCGAAACCGAACGGCTTCAGCAGGTAGTTGACCGCTCCCTGCCGGACCGACGTACGGATCGCGGCGGCCTCCTTGGCGGCCGAGATCACCAGCATGTCGCAGTCGTGCCCGGCGACCCTTAGCTGGTTGATCACGTCGAGGCCGTGGATGTCGGGAAGGTAGAGATCGAGCAGTACCAGGTCGGGGCGGAGCCGGGCAGCCATGGCGATGGCCTCCCGGCCGGTGTGGGCCACGCCGACGACGGTGAAGCCGGGCACTCTGGCGACGAAGTTGTCGTGGATCCGTGCGACTCGGTAGTCGTCGTCGACGACGAGTACGCCGATCATGGGGCCGCTCCTTCGGTCATGCCGATGGTGTGCATGGTGCTGTCCGCACGCTGACCGATCGACAGGCGAGCAGTGAACCTGGCGCCGTCGGTGGTGTTCGTCACCGCGATCTCTCCGCCGCGGCGTACGCAGATGCGCCGCGTCAACGCCAGCCCGATGCCTCGCTCACCGGCCTTCGCGGCCTTGGTGGTGAACCCGTGCGAGAACACCTCCTGCGCCAGGTCCGGTGCCACGCCCGGGCCGGAGTCCTGCACGACGATCTCCACGCTCGACGCGTCCTGCAGGACCTCGAGCTCGACCCAGGCGGGTTCTGCGCCTCCGGCGGCGTCGGCCGCGGCGTCCAGAGCATTGTCCACGAGGTTGCCGACGACGGTCGCCACGTCCGCCGAGTCGTGTGGGTCCAGGTGGTTCAGGCAGGTGCGTTCGGAGACCCGGAGCTCGATCTTGCGCTCCGCCGCGTGCGCGGACTTCGCCATCAGCAGGGCGGAGACCGCCAGGTCCTGGATCCGCTGGGTGAGAGTCAGGTCCAGCGACTGCCGGTGCAGGTTGAGCGCGTCGACGTAGCGCACCACCTCGTCGTACTCTCCGATCTGGATCAGGCCGGAGATGGTGTGCAGTTGGTTGGCGAACTCGTGGGCCTGTGCCCTCAGCAGCTCAGCCGAGCTGCGGAACGAGCCGACCTCGCGTTCCCGCTCTGCCAGCTCGGTGCGGTCACGAAGGGTGGTCACCGAACCGAGCGTCCGGCCGTCCTTCACGACGGTCATCCGGTTCATGATCAGGACCCGCCCTCGCCTCAACACGACCTCGTCCCGCTCGGCGACGCCGTCGGACGCCAGCAGGACGTCCCGCAGCCGTCCCTCGATCGAGAGCTCGTCGAGGCTCTTGCCGACGCACCGCTCGGGCAGGTCGAGCAGGGTCCGGGCCACCGCGTTGGCCAGCGTGACGCAGTGGTGTGGGTCGAGCGCAATGACACCCTCGGCGATCCCGTAGAGCATCGCCTCACGGTGCTCGGCGAGCCCGGCGATCTCTCGCGGCTCCATGCCGAAGGTCTGCCGCTTGATCCGCCGCACCAGCAGCCAGGAGCCGACCAGCCCGATCAGGCTGGCGATGCCGAGATAGATCACGAGGTACGACGAAGCGCCGACCAGGCGGTCCCACAGCGATGGTGACGCCTCCCCGATCATGACGGTGCCGAGGTTCTTGCCCAGGCTCTGCCGCTGCGCCGAGAGCACCGGCACCTGGGCGACCAGCTCGCGAGATCCGCCGATGTCGATCTCCCCGGACCAGCCACGTCCGACCCTGCCGTCCGGGCCGCCGAACGGCAGCCGGGTACGGACGAGGAGCGGATTGGTGGAGCTGACCACCTCGCCGCGCGCGTTCGCGACGGTCACCGACGTGACGTCGGACTGGGTTTGTACGGTCTGGACGAGCGTGGCGAGCGCGCCGGCGGATTCGGGGGGAACCAGCTCGCCGCGTACCAGCGGATTGGCGGCCAGCTGCTCGGCGAGCGCGGCGACCCGGCGGCCCTCGACACGGTTGAACGTCGCCGCGGACTGGGCGAGTGACAACGCGGCGACCGCCACCAGGACGAGGACGATGATCACGAGCTGCAGAGCCAGCAACTGGCCCGCCAGGGAGGGGCGGCGGGACCTCATGACCACAATGAACACAACCTTCGCAAGTGACACAACGGTGGACGGCCACCCGCTGAAGAGCCACCATCATCGCGCCTGAGTCCGACGAAACGAAAGAGAAACCGCGATGAAACTTCGAAGGGGCCTGTTCGCCGGCGCTGTGGCTGCCGCGGTGCTCGCGGCCAGTGCCTGCGGCGTTACGGCGGACAAGCAGCAAGGCGAGAAGGCCGACGGACCGGTCGGCGATCTGCGGATCATGGTCCCCAACAGCCCCGGCGGCGGCTACGACATCACGGCCCGGACCGTTGCCAAGGTGATGGAGGACAACAAGATCGCCACCGGGGTCAACGTGTTCAACCTCGAAGGTGCCGGCGGCGTGGTCGGTCTGCAGCGCACGGTCAACGAGAAGGGCAACGGCAAGCTCGCCATGCAGATGGGGCTTGGCGTCGTCGGTGCGTCGTACACCCAGAAGTCGAAGGCGAAGCTCACCGACACCACGCCGATCGCCAAGCTCATCGAGGAGGCGGGCGCCATCGTGGTTCCCAAGGACTCGCCGTACCAGACGATCGACGATCTCGTCACCGCCTGGAAGGCAGATCCCAAGCGCGTCGCAGTCGGCGGCGGCTCCTCGCCCGGCGGGCCGGATCACCTGCTGCCGATGCAACTGGCCAAGGCGGTGGGCATCGATCCCAAGAAGGTCAACTACGTCACGTACGACGGCGGCGGCGAGTTGCTGCCTGCCCTCCTCGGCGACAAGATCGCCTTCGGAGCGAGTGGTGTCGGCGAGTTCCTCGACCAGATCGAGGCGGGCCAGATCCGGGTCCTCGCGGTGACCAGTGAGAAGCCGGTCGAGGCGATCAAGGACGCGCCGACGCTGAAGAGCGCGGGCATCGACCTCGTGTTCACGAACTGGCGCGGGATCGTCGCCCCACCAGGGATCTCCGACGAGGAGCGCCAGGTCTGGGTCGACGCCCTGACGAAGATGCACGGCACGCAGGACTGGAAGGACCAGGAGAAGAAGTACGGCTGGACCGACGCCTACGTCACCGGCGACGAGTTCGGCACCTTCCTCAGGAAACAGGACCAGACGGTCGCCGACACCCTGTCGAGGCTCGGGCTGGCATGAACCAGACGAACGAACAGCGGCCGGATCGCGCACAGTACGGGGTGTGCGCGTTCCTCGCCCTGGCGGGTACGGCGGTGGTCGTCGACGCCAGCCGCATCGGCAGCGCGACGAGCAGCAACGACCCTGTCGGTCCGCGTCCGGTGCCGACTCTGCTCGGCGTACTGCTGCTGGTCGTCGCCGTGGTGTACGCGATCGACGTGGCCAGGGGCGGCACCGGCGAGCAGGAGGGCGGCGAGGACGTCGATCTCACCGCGAAGATCGGCTGGCGATCGGTGCTTGCCCTGATCGGCATCTTCGTCGCCAACGCGCTGCTGATCGACCGGCTCGGCTGGGTGATCAGCGGGGCGTTGCTGTTCTGGGGTTCGGCTCTCGCCCTCGGCAGCAGGCGCTACGTCATCGCTCTCGCGTTCGGAGTCGCGCTGTCGCTTGTCAGCTTCTATGCGTTCGCGATCGGGCTGGGCGTCAACCTGCCGGCCGGAATTCTGCGGGGGATCCTGTAGATGGGCAACCTGACTGAGCTACTGACCGGCTTCGCGCACGTCGTGACCCCGGCGAACCTGCTGATCGCTCTGATCGGGGTGACGGTGGGCACGGCCGTCGGCGTGCTTCCGGGCGTCGGTCCGGCGATGACCGTCGCCATGTTGTTGCCGATCACGTACGGCATGGACCCGACGCAGGCGCTCATCATGTTCGCCGGCATCTTCTACGGCGGCATGTACGGCGGCTCGACGACCTCCATCCTGTTGAACACGCCCGGTGAGTCGTCGTCGGTGGTCACCGCGATCGAGGGCAACAAGATGGCCAAGGCCGGGAGGGCGGCGCAGGCCCTCGCGACGGCGGCCATCGGCTCGTTCGTCGCAGGGACGATCGGCACCCTGCTGCTCGTTCTCGTCGCGCCTCTTGTGGTGGCGTTCGCGATCAGCCTCGGCGCGCCCGACTACCTGGCGATCGTGGTACTCGCGTTCATCGCGGTCACCGCCGTGATCGGGCGCTCCCGGGTGCGAGGATTCGCGTCGTTGTTGCTCGGCCTGGTCATCGGCCTGGTCGGCATCGACCAGGTCACCGGCCAGCAACGGTTGACGCTGGGCTCTCCCTTGCTGGCCGACGGTCTCGACGTCGTGGTGATCGCGGTCGGCATCTTCGCCGTCGGTGAGGTGCTGTGGGTCGCCGCACACCTGCGCCGTACGGCCGGGGAGGTCGTGTCGGTCGGTCAGCCATGGATGGGCCGGCAGGACTGGGGCCGATCCTGGAAGCCCTGGCTGCGTGGCGCCGCGATAGGTTTCCCGTTCGGCGCACTACCGGCGGGCGGTGCGGAGATCCCCACCTTCCTGTCGTACGTCACCGAACGCAAACTCACCAGGCATCCGGAGGAGTTCGGCAAGGGTGCCATCGAAGGGGTTGCCGGTCCGGAGGCGGCGAACAACGCTTCGGCAGCCGGCACGCTCGTGCCCATGCTGGCGATCGGGCTGCCCACCAACGCCACGGCGGCGGTCATGCTGGCGGCCTTCCAGTCGTACGGGATCCAGCCGGGTCCGTTGTTGTTCCAGCGCGAATCCGCTCTGGTGTGGACCCTGATCGCGAGCCTGTTCGTCGGAAACCTGATGCTGCTGGTGCTCAACCTGCCGCTGGCGCCGCTGTGGGCACGGCTGTTGCGCATTCCGCGACCGTATCTCTACGCGGGTATCCTCTTCTTCGCCTCGATGGGTGCCTACGCCGTGAACGCCCAGCCCTTCGACCTGTTTCTCCTGCTGGTGTTGGGAATTCTGGGCTTCGCCATGCGCCGCTTCGGGCTTCCGGTGTTGCCGCTCATCGTCGGCGTCATTCTCGGTCCGATCGCCGAACGACAGGGACGGATGGCCCTCCAACTGTCGGGTGGCGACCTGTCCGGTCTGATCGGCGGGCCGGTGTCGTTCATCATCTACGCGCTGATCGGCATCATCCTGGTCGGGCCGTGTCTTCGGCGTTACGTCGTCCAGCCGCTGCTGAACAAGCCGGCCGCTGCAGAACAAGCCGGCCGCAGCTGAACAAGCCAGTCGATAGATGATCACGCGAATCGGACAGCCGGGTCGCTTGGCCGGCCGGGCGGTTCAGCGGAGTTCGGCGAGACGTTCGGGGTGGGTGTAGGCGACGTAGCGCTCACCGCGCAGGAACCCGACCAACGTCATCCCGAACCGCTCGGCCAGGTCCACCGCGAGGCTGGACGGTGCGCCGACCGCCGCCACGAACGGGATGCCGGCCGCGAGCGCCTTCTGGCAGATCTCGTATCCCGCCCGGCCGCTGGTGACCAGGATGTGGCCGGCCAGCGGCAGCCGGCGTTCGAGGAACGCCCAGCCGACCACCTTGTCCACCGCGTTGTGCCGGCCGATGTCCTCGCGGGCGCGCACCAGCGTTCCGTCGGCGGTGAACAACCCGGCCGCGTGCAGCCCGCCGGTCCGGCTGAACACGTTCTGCGCCTCGCGGAGCCGGTCGGGCAGCGCGCACAGCAGGGCCGAGTCCAGCTCCGGTCCGGGAGCGACGGACGAGCACCCGCGGAGTTCGAGCTCGTCCAGGCTCTCCTTGCCGCACACGCCGCAGGCCGAGGTGGCCGCGCCGTACCTGGCGGTCGGAGCATCGGGCAGCGGGCGTGCCAGGTCGGCGGTGACGACGTTGTAGCGCTGCTCGGAGCGCAGCGTCGGATCCGTGCAGTACGCCAGTCGTACCACGTCGTCGGGATCGGTCAGCAACCCCTCCGACCGCAAGAAGCCCGCGGCCAGCTCGAAGTCGGCACCCGGCGTGCGCATGGTGACCACCAGCGACCGCGGGGCCGCTCCCGGCCAGCCGACCCGGATCTCCAGTGGCTCCTCGGTCGCCACCACGTCGGCGCGGCCGCGGACCGTGGCACCGTCGACCTCGCGGACGCGTACTCGCACCGTGCTGCCCGGTCGCCGGGTAGGGAGACTCATGACCCCATCCTCGCCCCGCGCAAAACCTGATGACCCACCGGTACACCCCGGCCTATGGTCGGGGACGTGGAGATGCGCCGCGGGTAGCGCCCGCGTGACCGCCCGGCCCTGACGGCCGACAGCCCGGCCGTAGCGGCCGGCGACCTCCGGACGGACCGTCCCGGCGTCGAGCCGGCGTCACTCGGTCCGCCCGAACTTCCCCGTCTCTCCACCTTCCGTGGCCGCGCGTCGTCGCGGCCACTCCTCCCGGGAGCATCGCGATGACGCCGCAACGCGTCGGCCTCCACCACCCCTGCCTGCGTCCCTTCCTGGCCGCCGCGCGGAACACCGCGCCACCCGACGAGGACCACGTGGTGGTCGAGGGGACGTGGGCGCACGAGCAGCTGCTGGCCGCGCGGACGCCGGTGCAGACCTTCCTGTGGTGCCCGGAGCTGGTTCGTACGCGGGCGGCGCGCCGGTGCGCGGACGTCCTGCGTGCGCGTGCTGCGACGGCGTACGAGATCGGTCCCAGGGTGCTCACCCGGCTGTGCGGCCGGGCCCGCCCCGACGGCCTGCTCGCCCTGGCACGGTTGCCGCGCCGGACCGCGGCGGAGCTGGAGTTCGGCAGCTCGGCGCTGGTGGTCGTGGCCGACGGCATCGAGTACGCCGGGAATCTCGGCACGCTGGTCCGGACCGCCGACGCGTGCAGCGCCGACTGTGTTGTGCTGGTGCGCCGGCAGGTCCGGCCCAACCATCCCAGGGTGTTCGTGGCGAGCCGGGGGACCGTGCTCACCGTGCCGCTGGTGGAGTTTCCCGACCCGGCGGCGGCCTCGGCCTGGCTGGACCGGTGTGGCTTCACCGTCGTGGTCGCCGAGCCCGGAGCGACCCGCGACTACCGCGCGGGCGACCTGTCCGGCCCGCGGACGGCCGTCGTCGTGGGCTCGGAAGGACGCGGCGTCTCCTCGGCGTGGTACGCGGCAAGGGTCCGGCCGGTGTCGATCCCGATGTTCGGGACCGCCGACTCGCTGAACGTCTCGGTGTCGGCGGCGCTGCTGCTGTACGAGGCGCGCAGGAGTACCCCAGGAGGGGGCCCCAGGACAGACGCTAGTTGCAGGTCGCCCCGCACTGGCGGCGCAGCAGCGCGTCGATGACGATGCCCTCCATGTCCTTGGGGTCGCGCGCGCGGTAGGCCCGGCCGCCGGTCGCGTCCGCGATCTTGCCGAGCGAGGCGAGGTCGGCCTGCGGGCCGATGCCGACCAGGACGACCGCGATCGGGCGAGCCGGGTCGGCCTCCGTCTTCAGCGTGTTGAGCAGCTGGGTCAGGGAGACGCCCGTACGGTCCTCGTCCTTGCCGTCGGTGAGCAGCACCACGGAGTTGACCTTGGAGTCGTCGTAGCCGTTCTGCGCGGTGCGGTAGGCGGCCAGGAACGTGTCGTAGAGGCCGGTGCCGCCGCTGACCTGGCTGGGCAGCTTCGCCAGCACCTTCGCCAGCTCGGCACGGTGTGCGGCAGACAGTTCGGCGGTCTTCGCGAGCTCGCGGTAGTCGCGGGTGCCGTCGCGGAGTTCGGAGAACTCCCACAGTCCGACCTCGCCCCCGTCGGGGAAGTAACTGAGCGCGGTGCCGGCGGCGTCACGGGCCAGTTCGATCCGGCTCCGGCTGCCGGCCGCCTCGGCCATCGAACCGGACACGTCGACGACGGCGAGCAGCCGCGACTGCAGGCTGAGCGCGGCCCAGCTGCGCAGAACGTCGTCGGCGTCGTGCAGCGTGACCGGCGGGAGCACCTTGACCGTGCCGACGTCGGAGTTCTTGACGGGTGGGGCGAGGTCGCGGTAGTCGCGGAACCCCGCCTTGCGGAACGTCTCCCGGCCCTGCGGGGCGTCGGCGAACCGGGCGAGCGCGGCACCGGCGGCGGCGATCTGGTTGGTGCGGGCCCCGCCGTGGCGGATCGCGACGAGGGGGTAGTCGAGGAGGACCGTGCCGTTCTTCGGCGCGACCGCCACGACGTCGGTGTCTGCGTGTTCCCGGGTGAAGCTCAGCACCTGTTGCTCACTGGTGGGGACACCTCGCTGCAGGCCGGCCTCGGTGGCTGCCTGGGCGAGTTCGCGGTCGAGGTCGTCGACGCGATCCTTGGCCAGTTTGATGAGTACCGTGCCGAGCTTGGACCGGGCCTCCTCGGCCTCGCCGGTCACCGAGCGCCGCACGCCGAGCAGTGCGCTCAGGGCGACGCCGGACCGCTCCGCGTCCGCCACCGCCATGTGCCCGCTGGTGGCCAGCGTCGACCAGTTGTCCGCGTCGCCGCCGAGCTTCTCCGCCTGTGCCTGGGTGGTGGCGAGAACCATCGGGGACGCGGCCAGCGACGGGCTCA